>JAQBZW010000060.1 GCA_027622315.1 Chloroflexota bacterium
GTACGCGCGGGCCGCGCCTCGAACGAAGCGCAGCGCGAGCCGCGCTTCGCGGAACTGCGCCGCCACGGCTGTCCCGAAGACGTGATCGCGCGCCTCGCGGCGCTGCGCGGCACGCGCTCGCTCCGCTGGGCTCCGTGCCCGGCGGCGGCGATGGACACCGTCGCCAGCGAGCGCGAGATCGCACTCGCCGGCAGCGAGACGCTGCGCGTGATCCCGGCGCCGGGCCATACGCCCGGCAATCTCGTCGCGTTCGTCCCGGAGCGCGGCGACCTCTACTCCGGTGACACCATCCTCCCGACCACGATCCCGACGGCGGGGCTGCACTTTCCCGCTGCGGTGAACGCGGCGCTCGCGGTGGACGCAGCGCGCTGGCCATCGCTCCCGCCGTTCTTGCGCTCCGTGGCCGCGCTGCGGGCGCTCCCGGTACGGCGCGTGCTCCCCGGCCACGGCGACGTGGTCACCGACCCCGACACGCTCTTCGAGCGCTTTGCCGTGCACCACGCGCGACGTGCACGGCGCGTCCGGGACGCGCTCGCGTCGGGCCCAACGACCGCGTATGCGATCGCGCGCGGGATCTTCCCGCGCCTCCCCGCGGAGCGCATCGGCCAGGCGGTGACGGAGGTGCTCGGTCACCTCGACGTGCTGGCGGAGCAGGGCGAGGCGGCCGCGGACGCGGACGCTGGCGGCATGGTCGAGTGGCGGCTCGTGTAGGCTCGCGACGGCCGGCTCGACAGCCGGCGGAAGGGGCTGCGCCATGCCCGTCGTCGAACTCGACGAGGTCGATCCCGCGGTGGTCGAGCGGGCGCGCGCCCTGGGGCCGCGCATTCGCGCGGCCGCGGACCAGATCGACGCCGAGCGACGGCTGCCGACCGAACTCTCCGACGCGCTCGCCGACGGCGAGCTGCTGCGCATGTATGCGCCGCGCGCGTGCGGCGGACTCGAGGCGCATCCGCTGACGGCCATGCGCGCAATCGAGGAGCTCTCGCGCGCGGACGGCGCCACCGGCTGGGTGGCGATGATCGGCACGGATCTCAGCCTGCTGCTGGGATGGATCTCCGACGAGACCCTGCACGAGATGACCGCACCCGGTCGCGGCATTCGCATCGCGGGCTCCATCCCGTCGGACGGCACGGCCACGCCGGTCGATGGCGGGTACCGCGTGAGCGGGCGCTGGGATTTCGTGAGCGGAATCGATCACTCCGACTGGGTGTTCTGCGGGTGCCGTGTGCTTGACCGCGACGGTGGCCCCACAGATCCAGCCGTCGTGCGAGGCGCGTTCGTGCCGAAGTCGGCGGGGGAGGTGATCGACACCTGGTCGGTACTCGGCATGCACGGCACGCGCAGCGCGGACTTCGTGCTGCGTGACGTGTTCGTCCCGGCGAACCGCATGGCGTGGCCGACCGATCGGCCCGGCGGCACTTCACCGCTCTATGTCGCCGCCGCCCGCGAGCCCGAGGACCGCTACCGCTTCGCGCTGACGTGGATGTGGGTGGCGCACGCCGGCAACGCGCTTGGCATCGGGCGCGGCGCGATCGATCTGGTCCAGGACCTCTCCGCGCGGAAGGCGTCCACGGCCTCCTCGGTGCTGCTGCGCGACCGCCCGGCGGTACAGACGCGCGTCGCCGAGGCCGAGGCGATCGTGAGCGCCGCCCGCGCCTACGTGATCGAGGGGACGCGCGACGCATGGCTCGCCGCCACGCACTGTGATGCCGACCCGACAGCGGCGATCACCCACGCCCGGCTCGCGATCGCGCATGCGATCAACGAGTCACGGCGCGCCGTGGACCTGCTCTTCCACGCGGTCGGGACGAACGCGATCTTCACCGAGAACCGGCTCGAGCGCTCCTTCCGGGACATCCACACCGCCGCGCATCACGGCGCGGGATCACCGGCGCAGTTCACGGCCGCGGGCAAGTTCCTGCTCGGCTCAACGGACTGAGTCCGCCATCGAGCACCCGTCCCGTTCCGTTCGCCCTGAGCGGGCCCACGGGCGCCACACCATGCACCAGCGGGCACTCCGAAACACGCCCGTCCGTCTCGCGATCGCTCGCGAGATGCGGCAGCGTGGCACGCGCAGCGCGCGGTCCGGAGCCTGTGGCTCATCGCCAGCGCCCTTCGACGGACAAGGGCGAACGGGAGGGGAGGGGAGCCGGTCCCCGGCAGCGTGGCGCGCGCAGCGCAGAGTCCGGGGCCAGTGGCTGATCGCCCGCGCCCTTCGACTGGCTCACGGCGAACGGAAGGGGAGGGAGCCGGTCAGCGATTGCGAGCGACTGCATACCGCCAGCGGAACGGCGCTACGCGCTGAAGGCCTGTTGCCAACCACACCGCCAGCCCGACCGCTCCGCGGATCAGGGCCGTGCCGCCGCATGACCGGCGCCGCGCACCCCTGAGGTGACCGAAGAGTGACCGCACGTTGAGCCTGGCTTCACCAACTTGACCTACAGCGGCTGCCCGGCCGCGATGCGCTCGAGCAGGGCGGCGACGCCATCGTCTTCGCTCGTGTCGAGCACGTGGTCGGCGGCGGCGTGCGCGTAGCGGTCGCCGTGCGTGACGGTGTACCCGCGGCCGGCCCACTCGAGCATCGGTGCGTCGTTCACGCTGTCGCCCACCGCCACGACCGACTCGCGCTCGACCCCCAGGTCCGCGCACAGCAATTCGAGCGCCCGTCCCTTCGTCGCTCCCGTGGAGACGCACACGGTGACGCTCGGGAAGTCGATCAGGTGCACCCGGTCCCCGAGCCGAGCAACGAGCTCCGCGTGGATCGCGGGAGCTGCTTCCGGCGTGCTGATGATGCCCACGCCAGTCGGGAGGAGGCCGCTCGACTCGGGCGCCGCGTGATACTCCGCGGCGACCCCCGAGAGCATGGCGTAGCCCTTGCTCGCGTCGTTCTCGGCCGACGCGAGGTAGCGCAGCGGTGTGAACCACTCGTAGGGGCGGCCGAGCTCGCGCGCGTACGCGATCACCGCATGTGCGAGGTCGAGCGCGAGCGGGAATTCGTGCGTGACGCCGCCGCCGGGCTCGTGGACCGCGCAGCCCTGCTGGCAGACGAGCGGCGAGCGCAGTCCGAGGTGGTCGTGCACGCCTCGCATTCCGGCGTACATGCGACCCGACGCCAGGATCACGCCCACGCCCGCCGTGTCGAGCGCGCGCACCGCGCGCCTCACCCGGTCCGACGGCAGCGTCGAGGAGACCACCTCCCACGCGACGCTGCCGTGCGTGTGGACGATCGTGCCGTCGAGGTCGAGGGCGACCAGTCGCGGCCTCATCACGCGCCTCCTCCGCAGCCGCACCGGCTGCGTGCGCGCAGGCGAGCGGACACGCGGGCTACTCCGCCGCGAGGTGACGGTAGAGCGTGGGCAGGCGCCGCGGCAGCGAGTCGATGTTGTCGACGACTTCGTATCCGATGTCGTCGCACATCTGCTTCAGGTAGTCGTGGCCTTCCTTGTCGACGGTGATCAGGAACGGCGTGATGCCGTCGCGCTTCGCCTCGACCAGGGCCTGCTTCGTGTCGTGGACCGCGTACTCCTTCTCCGTCCGGTCGCGGCCATAGCCGTGATCCTGCGGGCGGCCGTCGGAGACGAGGATCAGGATCTTCACCTTCGCGTCGTACTCGTTCAGCTTGTGGATCGTGTGCCGGATCGCCGGGCCCATCCGCGTCGAACGAATCGGCTCGATCTTCGAGATGCGGCGGCGTACGCGGTCGTCGAAGGCCTCGTCGAGGTCCTTGATCACGTGGAACTCGACGTTCTCGCGGCCGTAGCCGGAGAATCCGAAGATGCCGTACGAGTCGCCGATCGCCTCGAGCGCCTCGACCACGAGCACGGTCGATTCCTTCTCGAGATCGATGATCCGCTTCGGCGGCTCGATCGCCTGCCGGGCGCGGCGCTGTGCGAGCCACTGGAAGTACTTCCGCGGGTCGCCGTCGAAGTCGTCGTCGTCGTCCTTGTCGTACTTCTGGCGCTGCTTCTCGATCTCCTCGTCGGTCGACGCGGACATGTCGAGCAGGAACGCGACGGCCACGTCGCGCTCGACCTTGTTGCGCCGTGAGTAGATGCGCGCGATCGGACCGACGCCGGCGCGCTTGTCGACGTGGAACTCGATCGCGTCGTCGAGCTCGAGCTCGTGGCCGTCTTCGAGCTTTTTGATCTTGCGGAAGCTCTCGGGCCGCATGAGCTCGAACTGGCGCCGCGTCTCCATGACGAGGCCGTGGTACTTGCGCAGCGTCTCCTCGTAGAAGTCGTCGTCGCCTTCGTCGAGCAGCCGCTCGCCGACGCGCGTCCAGCGCGGGCGGTAATCGGCTGCGCGGAAGTCCCACTCGTCGTAGTAGAAGTAGTCGATGCGCATGGGGAGGTCTTCGTCGTCGGAGCCGTCTCCGCCGCCGGGCTGATCCCCGGTGTCGCCCTCGCCCTTCTGCTTCGGGTCGCCGGCGGGCGTTCCGGCCTCCTTCTCGAGGTTCGAGAGGAACATGCCCAGGCTGGACGCGAGGTCGCCCTCGGCCCACTCGCTGATCGTGATCTCCGCGGAGTTTTCGAGCAGCTCCATGAGCTGCTCTTTCGTCAGCGGGCTGTTCACGCCGTCCTGCTGCTGGCCCTGCTGCTGGAGCTTCAGCTTCATCAGCAGCTGCACGAGCTCCGGCTTGAAGTCACCGCGGAACTCGGGCTGCGGGGGATTCTCGAACGCCACCTCTTCGCCGTTCGGCATCATGCCCGGCTCACCCTCGCCGCCACCGGAGGGCATCCCCGGCGCGATCGAGATCATGTCCTCGTCGGGCGCGACCCAGTCACCCTCCGGCAGATCGGCGACGATGTTCGGCAACGAGACGATGATGTCGTAGATCGCGGCCGCGACCTCGGCGGAATCCTGCACGGTCGCGCCCGGCTGCTCGATCACCTTGAGCGCGGCGATGCCGCGCAGCAGGTACTCCTGCAACGTCGTCGGCCAGCGCACCGTCTCCGGGCGAGCGAGCGAGACGCGGAGGAGGTTCTCCACGAAGCCCTGGCGCAGCCCCATCGTGCGCACCTCCGGCCGGTGATCGGCCTCGTACGACTGGAGCCGCCGCAGCCAGCGGCGGATGCCCCCGTACTCGCGGGAGACCCACGCATCGATGCGCGTGTCCTCCACGACCGTGAAGAGCCCGCCGATCAGCGGTCGATCCGCAAACAGGTTGAAGTAGCGCTGAATGGCCGTGGCGGCTTCGCCACGCACCTTCGGCTCGCTCTCACCCTCGGCGACCGCGACGGTGATCGGCGCCTCTGCGCGTCGCGCCTCGCGGTCGGGGACGGTCACAGGGGCGTGTACGCCCGGCTCGGCCCAGCGGTAGCCGAAGGAGCCGAACTCGATGCGGGCGGTCTGGTGCGTCGTGAACACCTTGTAGACCTGGAAGTTCGCCGCCTGCTCCTCGAACGTGTTCACGAACGGCGGCAGGTAGATCGCCGTGCCTTCGGTCGTGGCGCTCGCTTCGCTCATCCAGCCGATGTTCTTGTCGACGAGTGATTCCGTGGACTGCACAGACACCTGTTCGCCAGAGAGCGCCTTGGCGTACATGCGCAGCATGCCGTTCACGGACGTAAGTTCCACGCGCGCGGACAAGGTTCGCATCATCTCTTCGGCGCGCGTGGACTCGAGGCGGAAGAAGGCCTCCGACCCTTCGGCGTTGTGCTCGACGGTCAGGATCTCGGCGCCCGTCTCGGCCCAGCGCTGCATCTGATCGGCGGTGAGCCGCGTGCGCACGAAGGGCGCCGACTTCAGGAACTCCATCGCCGCCTGTGGGCTGCCGGGCGCCAGGCGGGTGGCGAAGCCGAGCAGCTCGGCGTGATCCGCCGTCTCGACTTCTGCGAGCGCCGTTGCCGCGTCGGCGAAGAGCGGGAAGCCCTGGCGGCCGACCGCCATCGTCACGCGCGAGGCGAGATCGAGGAAGGTCGCACGCTGGGACGCGTCCACGGCCTCGATCAGGCGCGGTCCGCGCTCGAAGTAGAGGCGCGTGTCCGCCCACGACGCGCGCGTGACCGCCCGCGCGAAGCGCAGGAACGGCTCGCGATCGGCAGCATGCAGGCCGGCGAAGATCGGCGCGGAGTTCTCCAGGCAGGTGGTGGCCAGTTCGTATGAGCGCTCCGTGAGCTGGTCGATGATGTCGACCAGGCGGCCGACGGCTTCGAGTGAGAGCGACTGAAAGAGCGCCGGGCTGGTCTGGAAGTACAGCGCGGCGAGCGCGATCGACTTCCAGTTCCCGCGACAGAGGCGATCCCCCTGCTGCGACCACGCGTCGAGCTCGTGTGCGCTCAGTACGTCGAGTGCCGACGGCGAGGACTTCAGGAATGCGGCCGCGATCAGCGAGGAGCGCGCCGACAGCGTGGTGGACACATCAACCCAGTGCTGCAGGCCGGCGAAGCCGACCCGCCGTGCCATGTCGGGGCTCGCGCGGAAGTACTCCGCGGCGGCCTCCCACGAGCGCAGCGAGTGGTTGGCGAGGTCCACGCCGGACTGCGCCCAGCGCTCCACCTCCTCGGGCGTGAGCACTTCGGCCACGGCTTCGGCCGCGCGTGCGAAGTCGTCCGGCAGCGACGAACCGAAGCCGCGCAGCTCCGCGCTGAAACGAGTGACGAGATCGGGCGAGAGGGTCATGTCACGCGCTCCATGTCGCCGCAGTGCGGGCGGGGCGTCCGCCCCGGCTCGCCCGTGACGAGGCTGGCATCAAGGCTCGCTCTGCGCGACAGATCCGCCGGTCGGCGAAAGCGCTCGCTCCGCCGTCCGGCGTCGCCGCACTACGTTCCCGACCGCCGGGCCGGGCGGCGCACTACTCGTCGAAGATCGACGTCACGACCTCTTCGATCGAGCGCTGCACTTCGATGTCGTCGGTCAACGCCCAGACGATCGCAGTCTGGCAGGCGCGGCGCGGCCGAATGCCGTGCGCAATGAGCTTGCCGGTGTACACGAGCAGTCGAGTGGAGACACCTTCGGCGAGACCGTGTTCCTTGAGGTTGCGGACCTTCTCGGCGAGCTTGGCGAGTTCCTGCGCCACCGCGCGGTCCACGCCCGACTCGCGGTGGATGATCTCCGCCTCCTGGTCGCGCGGTGGGTAGTCGAACTCGATCGCCATAAACCGCTGGCGGGTCGAGTGCTTGAGGTCCTTCAGCGCGGACTGGTAGCCCGGGTTGTACGACATCACGAGCAGAAACCCGTCTGCCGACTCGAGCAGTTCGCCACGCTTGTCGATCGGGAGCAAGCGGCGGTAGTCCGTCAGCGGGTGGATGAGCACGGTGGTGTCCTTGCGGGCCTCGACGATCTCGTCGAGGTAGCAGATCGCGCCCACCTTCACGGCGCGCGTGATCGGCCCATCGATCCACCGCGTGTCATCACCTTCGAGCAGGTAGCGACCGACGAGGTCCGACGCCGTGAGGTCTTCGTGGCAGGCAACCGTGATCAGCGGCACGCCCTCGGCCTCCACGTTGCCGATGTGCTGGTGGAGCTTCCACGACATGTACTCGACGAAGCGGGTCTTGCCGGAGCCCGTCGGGCCCTTCAGCAGTACGGGCACCTTCTGCGCGTACGCCGTCTCGAAGAGCTCGATCTCGTCGCTAATCGGCAGATAGAACGGCTCTTCCGTGATCCGGAAGTCTTCGACCTGGATCTGTTTGAAGCCGCTGTGCTGCTCTGTCGTCGTCAATGGACCCCGCCTGACCTGCGCATTCGACGCTCGATGTGGCGCGGGCCTCGCCCCGCAAATCGCGGGCGGGCGGGCCGCACCCGGGATAGGCTACCGCTTCGCGGCCGGTGCCGCGATCCGCTTCTCGAGCTGCTTCCAGTGGCGTACGACACGGCGTTTGAGGTCGTCGAGCGACTCCGAGTTGTCGATCTTCACGTCAGCGTGTTCGAGCCGCTCCTTGGTCGACATCTGCGACGAGATGCGCGCCATCGCCTGCTCTTCGTTCAGCCCGTTTCGCGCGATCAGGCGCTCGGCCGCGGTCGTGATCTTGACGGTGACCACCCAGATCTCGTCGACGAGGTCTTCCCAGCCGGCCTCGAGCAGCACGGCCGCCTCGAGCACGATCACCGAGTCGCGGTGCTTCTTCTTCAGATCGGTGATCTCAGCGGCGGCGAGCTTGCGAATCTCCGGCCAGACGATGTCCGTCAGCCGATCCATCTGGTCGGGCGCGCCGAACACTTTGCCGCCGAGCAAACGGCGATCGATCGTCCCGTCCTTCGACACCAGATCATGGCCAAAAGCGTTCACGACCTTCTGGAATCCGGTCGTGCCCGGCTCATAGACGCGGTGCCCGAGGCGGTCCGCATCGATGATCTGTGCGCCGAAACCCTCAAGCATTCCAGCAACGGTGGATTTTCCCGAGGCGATGCCTCCGGTGAGACCAATGACAATCATATTCGCTCCCAGATTGGGTGGCGGACGCACTGTAGATTCGCCCGTACATGCAATTGTATTTCGATGCAAGCACGCGTGCAAGAACGGAGCAGATATCGGGGTAGGGGCGCCCTTCCGACGGTCAAGGCATCAGGCGGGCCACCACGGCCCGCCAACATCTCGTCAGCTCGCCCAAACGCTCACTTCGCTGCTTTGATCGCTTCGATCAGGGGAGGCAGCACCTGCTTGTAGTCGCCCACGATGCCGAACCGGGCCGACTTGAAGATGTTGGCCTCCGAGTCCTTGTTGATCGCGATGATCGTCTTCGATCCGGAGCAGCCGGCCATGTGCTGGCTGGCCCCGGAAATCGCGACCGCGATATACAGGTCCGGCGTCACGACCTTGCCGGTCAGGCCCACCTGCTGGCTCGGCGGATACCAGCCGAGGTCGCATGCGGCGCGCGATGCGCCGACGGCGGCCTTGTCCTTGCCGATCGCGGCGGCCAGCGCCTCAACGAGCTCGAAGCCCTCCGGTGAGCCGAGTCCACGCCCGCCCGAGACCACCACCGCGGCGTCCTGGATCTGGAGGCCTTCGGCCTCCACCTTCTCGCGACCGATTACCGTCGTTCGCGACTCGCCGACGCCGGGCAGCGCGACGCTTTCGCCGGTCGCCCCCGCGTTTGGCGCGATCGGGTCCTGCGACTTCGCCCGCACCGTCGCCACCGCCGGCGACGACGCGAAGGAGTACGTGGCGAGGGCGTTTCCGCCGTACGCCGGACGCGTGACCTGCAGCGCCCCGCCCTCGTCCTGGACCATCGTGCAGTCCATGGCCGCCGCCGTGTCGAGGCGGAACGCGAGACGCGGCGCGAGCTCGCGGCCGGCCGTCGACTGCGCGATCAGGATCACGTCCGGGGAGCTCTGTTCGACGGCTGCGAGCACTGCGATCAGCCACTGATCGGAGCGGAAAACGTCGTACTCCGCGTCGTCATTCGTGAACGCCTTCCCGGCCCCCGCCGGGAACGTGGCCGCGGCCGCCCCGCTCGCGCCGCTGCCGAGCAGCGTGACGCCCACGGCGCCGCCGTCCGAGAGGCGCGACGCCGCGCCGAGTAGCTCGTGCGTCGTCGTGCTTGGTTCGCCCTCGCTGAATTCACCGACCACCAGAACGTTGCGTGCCATTCATCGGTCCTTTCATGCGCCGCGCGTGTCGCGGCGGCGCGTCGGGCTAGAGAATCTTCGCCGCCTGCAGCTTCGCCACGAGCTGCTGCGCCTGCTCGGCGGGGGTGTCACCCTGCATGATCTCGGCCTTGCCCTCTTTCTCGGGCACGTACAGCCGCTCGAGCTTGAGCCGGGCGCCGGCCGCGCCGACCTCACCCGGGTCGAGCCCGAGGTCGGCGGCCTTCCACGTGGTCACGGTCTTCCGTGCAGCCTGCATGATCTGCTGCAGCTTCGGATAGCGCGGCTCGCCGAACTCGTTGGAGACGGTGACCACTGCCGGCAGCGGAAGATCGACGGTCTCGTAGCCGTCCTCGATCACCCGCTGGACGCGCACCTTGCCGTCCTCCAGCGTGACGCCCTTGGCGATGATCGAGACCGGCCAGCCGAGGCCTTCGGCGATCAGGATGCCGGCGACTCCCCAGTCCCAGTCCGCGGCCTGGCGGCCACAGAACACGGCATCCACGTCACCGAGCTTCTTGATCGCGGCAGTCAGAACCTTCGCGGTGGTGTGCGGGTCGCCCTTGTCGAACGCGGGATCCTGCAGCAGCACGCCCTCGTCGGCGCCCATGGCCAGCACCTGCTTGATCGCCTGCTGCGCACTCTCGGCGCCCATCGAGATCACGGTGATCTTCGTGTCGCCCGCCGCCTCCTTGATGCGCAGCGCGGCCTCGGCCGCGATGCCGTCGAACTGGCTGAGCACGAGCGCGATACCGGGCGCGGGGATGACCTCGTTCTTCGCGGGGTCAATCTTGAACGCCGAGGGCGGCGTTTCGGGATCGGGGATCTGCTTCGCGCAGACGACGAGATGCATGTGGTCCTCCATCGGCGGGGACGGCCCCGCGCACTCGGCCGGGCAAGGTGCCCGGCGCCCGTTGTCGATCGCTTCGGGTCGCCGCGCGGAAGGCCCGCGCGCACCCGATCACTGTGTCGCTAGTCTGGCGCGCCGGCCGTCGACGTCACCGGCTGAGCGGCCTCGCCGCCACCCGGACCGAAGACAGACTGCTCGAGCAGTTCGGCGATGTCGAAGGGGCGAATCCGGCCCTCCTCCTCCGGCTGGATGGCGGGCACACCGTCCTCGAACATCTGGATGCAGAACGGGCAGTTCGAGATCACCTGCTGCGCGCCGGTGCCCACTGCCTCTTCCGTGCGCACATGGTTCACGCGGCGCTCACCGACCTCTTCCTGCCACATGTTCCCACCACCGGCGCCGCAGCACAGTCCCTTGCTCATGCTGCGACGCATTTCCGTGAGCGTTGCGCCGGGCACGAGCTCGAGGATCTCGCGGGGCGCGTCAAACACGCCGTTCGCGCGGCCCAGGTAGCAGGAGTCGTGGTAGGTGACCGACGCATCCACGCGGTGCGTCGCCTGCAGCGATCCGTCCTTGAGCGCGCCGCTCAGGAACTCCGTGTGGTGCAGGACCTCGAAGTTCCCATCGAACTGCGGGTACTCGTTCTTGAAGGTGTTGAAGCAGTGCGGGCAGTTCGTGATCACACGCTGGACGTTCTTCTCCTTGAACGTCTGCACGAGCTGCTCCGCGAGGATTTGATAGAGGTACTCGTTCCCGAGGCGTCGCGCGGGGTCGCCGTTGCAGGTCTCTTCCTGGCCGAGCACGCCGAAGGTCGAGCCGGACTCCCGCAGCAGGCGGAAGACCGCGCGCGTGACCGGCAGGTTGCGCTCGACCAGTGAGCCGGAGCACCCCACCCAGTACAGATACTCCTGCGAGCCGTCGAAGATCGGAACCTCGCCGAGGCCCTCCATCCAGCTCGTGCGCTCCAGGCTCGTCCCGCGCCACGGGTGGCCACGCGTCTCGAGGTTTTCCAGCGCCTGCTGTGCCGTCGCCGGGATGCGCGCCTCGTCCATGACGAGGAAGCGGCGCATGTCGACGATCGTCGGCACGTGTTCGATCATCACGGGGCACTCCTGCACGCACGCGAAGCAGGTGCGGCAGGCCCAGAGCGTCTCGTCCTTGATCACGTCGCCCACCATCGCCACCGGCGACACGGCGCGCGTGTCGCCGCCGGTGTGCCCGGCGTGCTGCACGCTCGGACCGACGGCCGAGAGATGCGCCTTCAGGTCCATGATCAGGTGCATCGGCGACAGCGGCTGGCCGGCGATGTTCGCGGGACACACCTCAGTGCAGCGTCCGCAGCGCACGCACGCGTCCAGCTCGAAGAGCTGCTTCCACGTGAAGTCCTGAACCTGTCCGACGCCAAACACCTCGCGCTCCTCGATGTTCTCGATGCGCGCGAGCCGTCCCGGTGAGTCGGTGCGGAGGAAGAATGCGTTGATCGGCGCGAAGAACATGTGGTCGAGCCGCGAGAACACGATCAGGCCGAGCCACGAGAAGGCCAGTCCCACGTGCCCCCACCACATGAAGCGATGGGCCGAGAGGATTTGCCCCTCGGTGAAGTCAAAGAGCTCGACGAACTTCGCGAAGCCGTACGAGACGAACGCGTAGCGCGCCCAGTCCTCATGCGCCGGGATCCACTCCACGAGGATGCGCATCGTCTGGGTGAAGAACCCGGTGAGCAGGATCAGACCGAGCCCGAAGATGATCAGGTGGTCTTCCAGGCGCTCATCCCAGCGCATGCGGTGGTAGTCCTGGAAGTAGCGGCGGTTGAGCGCCATGCCTACGCCGATCAGCCCGATCAGCCCGAACAGATCGCCGTAGAAGCGGAAGAAGAGCAGGTAGTTCCCGCGCAGGAAGTTGAGCTGGAGGTCGTCGTTGAGCGCGACCTGGGCGGTTACGAACGTGAGCACGATGATCGACGAGAAGATGCACCAGTGCATGAGGCCCGCGTAGCGATCGCGGCGGACCTTGTCCTGCGCGAGCCCCAGCCGCATCGCGTTGCGCATGCGCTGCGGCACGTCGCGCAGCATGGACTGATGGTGCGGCTGCCCGATCATCCACAGGCTGGCGTGCCGCATGAAGCCGTATACGAGCAGCCCCACCAGCGCGGCGAGCAGAAGGTAGACAGCGCCCGGCGGCGCCACGTCGTTGAAGAACGAGTGGCGTACGAGCCCCTCGCTCGACTCGAGCTGGAAGGCTCCGTAGAGGCCCAGCACCGATGTGCCGACCGCGGGAGTCCACCAGCCGCCGACCAGGCGGCGGGGCCGCCCCTCTGCCGGGCTCTCTACGGACATCGCTTGCTCGCTTCCCTGGGTGGCCGGGCAGAAGCCCGCGCTACGATGCGGTGGGCGCGGCTCCGTACTTGTCCCGCAGCTCGGTCTTGAGGATCTTGCCGAGGTGGTTGCGCGGCAGCTCATCCACCCACTCGTACAGCGCGGGCGCCTTGTACGAGGCGAGCCGGGTTTTCACGTAGGTCGTGAGCTCTTCTGGGTCGGGGCGGTCGCCCCGATCGGAGACGAGGATGGCCTTGATGATCTCGCCCCACTCGTTGTCCGGCACGCCGATGATCGCGGCCTCCGCGATCGCGGGGTGGTCTTCGAGCACGTTCTCGATCTCGGCCGGCGCGATGTTCTCGCCGCCGCGGATGATCATGTCCTTCAGACGGCCCGTGATGAAGAGGTAGCCGTCCTGATCGAGCTTGCCGACGTCGCCGGTGTGCAGCCAGCCGTCGCGCAGCGCCTCGCCCGTGTCCTCGTCGCGCTTGTTGTAGCCCCGCATCACGCGGTCGCCGCGGATGCAGATTTCGCCCTCTTCGTCCTGCGGCTGCTCGCGGCCATCCGGCGCCAGGATCGCAACCTGGATGTCCGGCATCGGCCGGCCCACGGAGCGCAGCCGCTCGACCTTCTTCTCGTTCTCCTCCGGCGTCCCGTCCAGCCGGTGGTCATCCGGGGCAAGGAAGCTCATCGAGCCCGTCGCCTCCGTCTGGCCGTAGGCGTTCATCAGGCCGATGCCACGTGGCGGGAACATGTCGCAGGCGTGGCGCACGACCTCGAACGGCATGGGCGCCGCGCCATACGTGATCAGGCGCAGGGTCCCGAGGTCGTATTGATCGAAGTCGTCGACCTCCATCACGCGCTTGAGCATGGTGGGCACGACGAACGCGTGAGTGACGCGCTCGCGCTCGACGGCCGCGAGCCAGGACTGCGGATCGAAGGCCGGCAGGATCACGAGCCGGCGGCCGGAGAACACGGCGCTCATGAGCGTGGTCGCTCCGGCGATGTGGTAGAAGGGCACCGAGACCAGCACGACCTCTTGATCGCTCGAGGGGTCCGCCGGCGCCTGCGTGTTCACCACAAGCGCGGTCAGCGCGCGGTAGGACAACACCACGCCCTTCGGCAGCGACGTCGTGCCCGACGTGTAGATGATCAGCGTCGGGTCCGCGTCGTCGACATCCGCGAACACCGGGATGTCCTCGCCGCTGTCGCGCAGCGCGGCGTACGACTGAGTGCCCTGCGCCTCGAAGCCCAGCGGGAAGGCATGCTTCAGACCGGGCGCCGCGGCCTTCATGTCCTGGTAGATGCTCCAGTACCGCTCTTCGACGAACAGCACGTTCACATCCGCCGCGTTCACCATGTACGACAGCTCTTCGGGCTTCGCGCGGTAGTTCAGCGGCACGAACGTCGCGCCCACCGCGGCGGACGCGTAGTAGATCTCCGCGAACGCCGGCGAGTTGACGGCCATGA
Organism: Chloroflexota bacterium; assembly: GCA_027622315.1. Classification (GTDB taxonomy): domain Bacteria; phylum Chloroflexota; class Dehalococcoidia; order UBA2979; family UBA2979; genus VGNK01. The sequence goes on from JAQBZW010000060.1 coordinate 14,164, forward strand.
TGCCGACGTTCGCGCCCTTGCCGACGCCCAGCGCCTGCAGCGCCTGCGCCAGCCGGTTCACGCGCGACTGCAGATCCTCGTAGGTGACGCGATCGTCCTCGCCGACGACCGCCACTCGATCCGGAACGATCGCCGCGCTGATGGTGAGAAACTCGGCAGTGTTCATGAGATCCCCCGCGTGTGTTCAGGCGTGAGGCCTGTTTCGCGCCCGCAGTCATACCGCGAACGGGCACAAGCATCAAAAAGCCGCCGGGCGGCGGCAGAGGGCACCGGCCGGCTCGTTCGTGTGTTCCCGGCACACGCGAGCCCCCCGCCGTCCGGGTCGCGGTGCATCATAGGGAACGGGTACGCACGCGCGCCAGAACGAGGGCGGAGCGAGGATCGAACGAGGGGTGGCGCGCCGGCAGGGGCGCTCCGTCACGGAAAAGCGGGGTGGTTGATCATCTCCACGAAGGCGTGGTTCGCCCCGTCGTCGCCCGCGTGGTACGTGATCTGCGGGGTGCGCAGCGGCACGTTCGTGCCGACGATGCCGTCGCCGAGCATGCTCCACACGCCCGAGCCGCAGGGATCGACGAACGCGCCCACGACGCCTCCGGGACTGCGCTCACTGCCCCGCGCGTCATCCGGCCGCCACTGCACGCTGCATCCGGTCTCCTGTACACGACCGTCGATCGCGCGCAACCGCCCGTCATCGAGTCCCACCACGTAGAGATCGATCTCCGGGTAGGCCCGCAACTCGCGGATGGCGAAGTGGGTCACCGGGCCGGCGTCGAAGCGCGACACGCGGATGTCCGGGTCCGCGATGAAGGCGCCGTAGATCGCGACGCCGATCCCGATCACGGTCACAAACAGGAACGCAGACGGGCCTACCCATCCCGGCGTGGCCGCGGCGAGGCGCTGCAACGCATCACCGACGTAGCGGAACGGCGCCGCGATCACGCGTCGCCGCCCACCCCGGCCAGCGCGCCGGCAAGCCGGCGCTCGAGCGCGAGGCCATCCGCCAGCGATCCG
>JAQBZW010000061.1 GCA_027622315.1 Chloroflexota bacterium
CGGGTGGCACAACCGGCGCGGCGAAGGCAATGGCGGCCGCGCTTTGGGACTGCCTTCGCAGCAGTGATCCACTGGAACGCAAGTCGGTCGTACTCGGTGTTGTATTGCCGATTGTCGAATTCGGGATGTTCCGCACTGGCTACTCTATGAGCGACCTCCCACGAATTACCGGGTACGCCGCCAGCGCGGCGCTCCTCTGGGATCAGGAGCCTCCCACTGCCAGCTTGGGCTGAGGTGCCATTCTCGGCGCCGCCGCCAGCCAAGCCCGCCTGACAATCAGGTGCTCGGTCGGCCGCAGGGGTAATTCCAGGCGACCGTCGCACCTCACTGTTGGCGCCCACTATGTGGTGATCGTGGTGTGCCCTCAGGGCCAACGCGATGCGGCTCACCTTCACCCGTGACAGAGTCGCCGCGTACACTCGCGCTCGGGTACGGGCGGCTGTCTGTACCGAAGAGCCGGCATGGGGAGGGCGCGAGCCAGCCGCCGTGGTGCGGGTCGTTCCGCGGCGAGGTCCCCTCCGGTGCGCGTGATCGCCCCGAGCCGCGGTTCCGACTGTTCAACTTGAGGGACGCTGCCGCCGTGGCCGTCTCAACGAGACCGGAGGACCGCTGTGTCGCTGTGGGAACTCTCTAAAGATGGCATCGCACCCGTCGCACGCACCTCCTTCCAGCAGTCTTCAATCTGGGAACGGCGGGACCTGCAGCGTCTCCTCCGCGATCAGATCGACGTCCTCGGTGACGACCTCATGGTCGTCGCTGAGGAATTCAGCAATTGGGTACACAGCGACCTCCGCGTGGATCTGCTGTGCATCGATCGCGCGGCCGATCTCGTCGTCATCGAACTTAAGCGCGACGACAACGGCGGACACGCGGAGCTGCAGGCTATCCGCTACGCATCGATGGTCGAGCCGGCGACGTTCGAACATATCGTCGAGGCCCATCGTGCCTACTCGGCGCGACGGCACCGTGAGTCGGCGGAGCATCCGGAGTTCGATGCAGGCGAGGCGCGCCAGGCCGTACTCGATTTCCTGGGCTGGGACGAGCCGGATGACGAGGCGTTCGGGAGCGACGTACGCATCATTCTCGCCGCGACGGATTTTTCGATCACGCTGACGTCGGCGGTGCTCTGGCTTCGAAAGCGCGGCAACATCGACATCCGGTGCGTCCGGCTTGTCCCCTATGCCCTCGACTCAGAGAGCGGTCAACGCTTGCTCGTGGACGTCCAGCAGCTCGTGCCTCTCCCGGAGACCGCAGATTTCACGGATCGCATGGCGGACAAGGAAGAGCGGAAACGAGAGGCACGTACTACCGCCGGGGCCCGGGACAATCGTAGGTTCAACCTTGTGGTCGCCGGGCGGAGCTATTCGCGCCTCCCGAAACGCCGCTTCGCTTACGAGGTCGCCCGTGCGGCACTTCTCGATTGCGACGTCCCGCCCGAATCGATCCTCGAACGGACTGAGCAAGGCAAGCGACGCGGAAAGCGCCTCCTCGTCCGGCTACCGGCGCGAATGGAGAGTGCCGACGTACGCGCATTCCTCGCGCAAACTGGCCGCGATCCCCGGCGTTTCTTCATTGACGACGCGGATCTCTTAACGCTCGGCGACGACATGTGGATGTTCACGAACCAGTGGGGCGAAGGTACAGAGGAGTTCGTTGACGAGCTTGCGACGCAGCACCCGGGCTTGGCCGTGACCTACTCTGTCGCCGAGGACTAGCGGGGAGGCCGTCGCACCACAAGCGGGCCCGGGCGGGAACGCTCCAAGGGGCCCGGTCGTAGCGGACGACTTCGGGCGCATCTGGTGCGAGTAGCAACTACACGTCGACTGACGCGGCGCGCAACAGAGGGAGCCGCCGGCAGCCCGGTTCGCGTGATCGCGGTCGCTACAGCAACTCTCTCTGATCCGTTCACATAGAAGAAAGCGCTACCAGGTCACGCTCATCCGACACGATCTGGTCATAGTGAGCGCGCCGACTGGCAAGATTCAGGGCTGAAACCCGCAGATTCCACAGCGACACGACGTCGGCTGCCTCGTAGGTTCTGAGGGCGCCAGGGCCGGTGCCAGAGAGAGGCCGGGAGACGTCCCGGCCGTCTCTCATCCGGTCAGCGTCAGCGCTTCGCCTTCTTCCAAAGCAGGACGCGCTGCTGCTTCGGGTCTTCCCAGCTCGAGCGGACCTTGACCCCGATCTCATGCGCGGCCTCGGACAGGTACCGCTTCACGGTTGCCGGCTTCTCGGCGCGCTCGATCTCGATCCTGCCCGCGTCCGACGCCTGAAGTGCCTTCTTGTACGGCTCCTTCGCTGCGGCGGCGGCACGTCCGCGCCCGAGCGCCACGTCCTTGGGATCCATTGCCGTGAACTTCGCCACTCGATCGAGTCCTTTCTGCCGGTCCAGACATCGCCAGTATCCTTGCATGGCGTTCGGGATAGTCCAACGTGTGCGGCGTGCCACTCAGTGATGTCGCGGCTTCGTGAAACGCTAGATGACGAGGTGGGCCTTGATCTCGGGTTCGCCTCAGTAGGTGCTGAGGACTCGCACACATGACGATCGCCAATGACGGACGAGATGCGTGGACGCTGCGACCTGACGAGCGAATTCGGCGTAAGTCCTTGCATGATCGATACGGCGGCTCCCGCCAGGGAGGCATCTCCCCATCAGGCTCGACACCGAATGTCATGTTCTTCACGGCTGCCGAGTCCGGCCATCAGCATGGGTACTTCGATCGCTGGGACGGAGACACGTTCCTGTACACGGGCGAGGGTCAGGAGGGCGACCAGGAGATCACGCGCGGGAATCTCGCGATTCTCTAGCACGCCGAAGCCGGTCGTGCGCTGAGGATGTTCGAGGGGGCGCGCGGCGAGGTGACCTACGTAGGCGAATTCGTCCTCGACGGAGAGCAGCCGTGGTTCTGGGACGAAGCTCCATCGACGAGCGGCCCGCTGCGCAAAGTGATCATGTTCAGACTCGTTCCTCAGGGGGCTGTGCGCACCGCCGCGGGCGTGGCACCGCCCGCGAGTCTCTCGCCATCACTCGACACTGAGTACGAAGACGTCGACGAGAACGTCGCGACAGCGCCGCGAAGCGAGATGCGCGTCGATCCGGATGCCGTGGATCGGGGATTGCGCGGGCACCGGCGCACGCAGAATGCTGTCGCGCGTTGGGCGCGACAGAACGGATTCCGTCCGCTGAAGCCGGGGCCAGGCGATCCCGCGTTCGACACCGGCTGGTGGGAAGGCGACGTCTTCGTGGTCGTGGAAGTGAAGAGTCTCAGCAACGGGCTCTCCCAAGTGGGGCAGCTCCGCTTAGGGCTGGGCCAGGTGCTCGACTACGACGATCAACTCCGTGCAGCAGGGAAGCGCACCCGCCCGGTACTTGCGGTGGAACGCGAGCCGGATGAGCGTTGGATTCGTGTTTGTTCGCGCCAAGGCGTTCTCCTCGTTTCACCGGAAACACTGGAGCGCCTCGGAGGCGGCGCCTGAGTTACGCCGGACGGCGGCGGTCGCCTCTGACGAAGCGCCAGTTCGTGCATCGCGACGGACGGGCCACAACCACCGCTCGCGGTGGACGGCAACTCCCGCCCAGACGAGCTCGACGACACCCGTTCCCCACGACCACTATGACGGCATCGTGTGGTCCCAACTCAACTTGAGTAACCTCATCCGAGTCCACGGCGCTCGTTATGCTTGCCGGGCTGCGCCGCAGGAGGCACGCGATGGAGACGGTTGGCTACTACTTAGCCAAGGTGACTGCCCCGTATTGGAGGCGTTGGAGGTTCTCGCTCCCAGCGACCGCCGCCGTCCTCATCGCCCTCGTGCTGCTCTTCCCTGAAGAAGTGAAGGTCGTGGCCGCTTGGGCTCTGGCGGGCGTCCTGCTGCTGCTATTCCTCTCCGCATTCCAGCTTCGAGTTCTGAGGATCGGTGGTTTCTACTTCACGCCTCGTCGGCGCCGGCGCCGATCGAGACCGGCTGGGACGGACGGCCTGTCGAGCGAGCTCTCGCGTCTGGCTGAACTCCGTAGGGACGGACAGCTCACGGAGGCCGAGTTCGAACAAGCAAAGCGGGAGATCCTTCGCGGCTCCCCGTAGCGACCCACGAGGTGTGGGTCGGGTATCTCGTTCGCGCGGCGAAGGGCGCAGCACGCGAGCTCACGACGAGCGGATCGTGAGGCTTGTCAGACATCAGCTCTCGCAGCCGACCCCGTCGTTATCCCCGTCGAATCGGTGCGGGTCGCTTCCAACGACCCGGAAGTTCCGGTGTGAGATGTCGCCGCAGTCCAGGTCGGGAGGCGCCGGCGGGATACAGACGTCCGGGTACGAGGGATCACAGCTCGTGGCCGGCGTCGAGGTCGGCGTCGCCGACACGGTTGGCGTTGGCGTTGGCGAGATCGATGGGACGACCGCTGGCGCCCCACTCGGACAGGTGGCGAGCATGATCAGGAGCGACGACCACTCCGCACTCGTGACCGAGAGCAACCAGCGGTCCTTGATCTCGATCCAGTCCACAGCGTAGCGGCACCAGTAGGCCGCGAGCGGCGGCCTCCACTCCTCCGGGCCGCGCGCCCCCTTGGAGCGATTGGCCGCGGCCGTCACGGCGATCAGGTGGTCGGGATCGGTGAGGTCGTTCGCGTAGTCGCGACGTTGGCTGCTCGACCACGCCCACCCGCCCGAGAGGTGGGCATTCTGCAGCGGCACGAGATGATCGACGTCCAGATCTCCCGGATCGGCGAGGACCTGGCCGGTGTATTGGTCGAGCCACTCGCCGGCGAGAACGCGGCACAGGGCAGACGTCTCGAAGGACACGACGATCCTCGACTCCGCGATCAGCACTTCTTGTCGTGCGTCCTGGCAGTCGCCGTCGGCGTCAACCCAGTGATCCCAAGATGACCGGGCGTAGGCGGGGATCGCGGCGTCGCGCTCGGCAACCGTTGGCTGTTGCAGACTCGTAGGCGGCGCCCACGTCGCGGGGGCGGGTGCGGGTGTGTTGGTCGCGCTGGGCGTGGCTGACGGCCGCGGTGCAGCTGCGACGGCTTCGCAACGCAAGATCGCAATCGTGCTCGCCGGCATCTCGCTGCTCGGGAAGACGGTCAGGAACGTCGCGTTCACGAAAGACGGCGCGCCCACCAGGAAGCCGACTGGCCGACCAGCAAGGAAGGTCCAGACGGACCGGAGGTCGCAGCCGAGCTCTGCGGCAGCGGCCGCAAGCGCCTCCGCATCCCCGCCGCCCCAGACGACGGCAGCGGCGCCGCCCGCCGCTGGGACGTCGCCTTGAATCTCTCCAGGCGCCGCTCCTACTTCGGGCGGTCCGGGGACGAGCAGCGCCCCGAGCAGCACGGCGAGCACGATCGCGAGGATCGGGGCGACGCGGACGTGCATGCGCAGCTCCAAGAAGTGCTGCGCGATGCTACGCCAGCGTGGTTGGATCGCAGCACCCCGCTAGCGCATCGCTATCGGCTTCCCGAGAATCGGGGGCGCACTCTTGGACCGGCGAGGATGGGACGTCAATGGCAAAGTTCACGGCAATGGACCCACAGGATGTGAAGCTCGGGCGCGCACGCGGGGCCGCGGCGGCAAAGGAGCCCTACCGCATTGCGCTGCAGGCGTCCGATGCGGGCAAGGTCGAGCTCGAGCGCGCCGAGAAGCCGGCGACCGTGAAGCGCTACCTGGCTGAGGCCGCGCAGGAGATCGGCGTCCGCGTGCGTTCGAGCTGGGAGGACCCGAAGCAGCAGCGGGTCCTGCTCTGGAAGAAGTCGAAGCGCTGACGCTCTTCGGATTGAGAAGAAGCCGGGACGTCTCCCGGCCTCTCTCTGGCACCGGCCCTGGCGCCCTCAGAGCCTACGAGCCGGGCGGAGTCGTGTCGCCGTGGAATCTGCGGGTTTCAGCCCTGAATCTTGCCGGTACCGGCGAGCACTATGACCAGATAGTGCGGCGCCTGCGCGCCCAAGGTCGGCTCGCACCGTGCTACGTAGCGAGATGCTTCGCCTTCAGAAGTGCACGCAGGATCTCGTCGCGGCGCTCCGGGTGAGGTGCAAGCAGCTGCGGGCTCGGATGAGGGCACCCAAGAAGGTGAATCGGCATCGACAGTTGGCTCGACACGCGAGACCAGCCGCGAAGCGCTTTGTCGCCGAGTAGAACCGCAACTCGCAGATCGTGGAGCAACTCCACTAGGCGTCGAAGCCACGGCGCGCCCGCATCGATGTCGCTGCGACTGGCTGCACGAATCTTTCCGTGCGTCGCGTCGCTGAGGTACCAGGGGACGATGTTCCACATGAGCACAAGCTCGCGGTCGAGTCCCGCCTCCGCCACGAGGTGATGGAGATTGGCCGCGGTCTGGTCGTCGTTGTCGAGCGACACGAATCCGCTCGTCTTCACGCTGGCCCCGGCCGGACTGGGAGCAGCCCGGCGCCCTGGTGCCTCAAGGAGAAGCAGCACGCGCGCGGTGATCCCGCCGCTCGCTGGATCGAACCACGGAACGTCGCCCGGGTGCTCTACTAGCAACTCACGTACGAGGTTGCTGAGTGGTGCCACGTGCGCCTTGTTTATTTCTGACAGCCGGTCAGCGACGGCCGGGACTGCGCTCAAACCGCGAGGACCTGCGTTCACGCTTGCCTCATGACTCGGATGGCGCCGGCGCTTGAAAGGGTCACTGCCCGGGGCCATTCTGAGGCACCGGGCAAGCGCCCTGGAGTTCGTTTCCCAGAAAGGTGTCATGGCCCTGTCTGACGTCACGGTACCGGCTGTCGAGCGGGCGATTGCGGAGTACGACCGCCTTGGCGAGGAAGAGTTCTTACGGCGGTATGGGTACCGCGAAGCACGCGTTTACTCCATGCGACATAGCGGACGTCTCTACCCATCGAAGGCGATTGTTGGGGTCGCGCACCAATATTTGGGTCCCGGTTCCCCGGCACTCCGGCCGAACGACTTCAGTGGCGGCGAAGCCACAGTCGCCCGCCTCCTACGGCGACTGGGATTCGAAATGCTTGTCGACGGTCAGTACGAGCCGGACGCGGAGTGGCATCTCGAGGAGGGCGAGACAGTTCGACGAGTCGAGCTTCACGATCGATATGGCGGAAGCCGGCAGGGTGGCATTGCACCTTCCATGAAGAGCTCCAACGTCTTTGTGTTTACTTCGGCAGCGTCCGGCAATCAGCACGGCTACTTCGATCGATGGGAAAGCGACGACAAGCTGATCTACTGCGGGGAAGGGCAAAGCGGTGATCAGGAGATGAGCCGGGGAAACGTCGCCCTCCTGCACCACGCGACGGCTAACCGCGCCCTACGACTATTCGAGGGTGCTCGCGGCGTCGTCCGTTACCTCGGTGAGTTCGCCGTCGACGTAGACGACCCGTGGTCGTGGGGCGTCGCTCCGTCGACTGCCGGCGGACCTCAGCGCCGTGTGATCATGTTTCGGTTGCATCGGGTCGGAGCAAGTCCGCGCACCCGGCGAAGTCGACGACGTGCCGCGGCGAGCAGCGGCACTGTGCTGACGGGCGCATACCGAGAAGCGGACGAGGGCGTTTCCACTCAGGCACGTGCCGATTTTCAGGTCGATCCAGATCAGGTTGATCGCGCTTTGCGCGCGCACGCCCACCTGCAAAACCTTGTCGCCGGATGGGCCGTCGAGCATGGGTTCACGCCCGCGAGTCCTGAACCGGGCGAGCCGGCGTTTGATGTCGGTTGGTGGGACGGGCTCACCTTCGTTGTCGGCGAAGTCAAGAGCTTGCAAAGCGGACTGCCGTCGGTGAGCCAACTCAGGCTCGGCCTCGGGCAGGTACTTGACTACCAAGACGATCTCCGTCAGCGCGGCATCACCGTTCGAGCAATTCTCGCCGTCGAGACGGAACCGCAAGCCCGCTGGCCGCGCGTGTGTTTAGAAAACGGCGTCGTCCTCGTCTGGCCGGGCGTCTTCGATCGCTTGCTCAGCCCGTCGCATTAGTTCTAGCCGCGCCTCCGCTGAAGGACTCGCGAACTACCATCGGGCCGCTCCGCAGTGACCGCATGCGCGCACGTTCCATCCTCCCTTGCCGAACAGCGCGGGAGCGACGTCCTCGACGACTCGCTTGGCACTCGCGGAGTCGAGCGTCTCAGGAATTGCTATCCACATTCCGTTCCCCCGCAGCTCCTTGTCTTCGGACGTACCCGCGTGGATACCCCGTCCGTGGTTGCAGTACGGGCAAGCTGCATCGTGCAGACGCGCCGTTCGGATTTTACGATTGAGATACGCGTATCGAGTGGTCACCTGGACTCACAATCGACAGGCGGGACACTGTTGACGCGGGGAATGGTCTCCCGGAACGCGTGGTCTGCCTAGAGTCATTTAGATCGATGCGCGTGGTCGCGTATTGCACCCCTGGGCTAAACGCGTGGTCGCGTATTGCACCCCTGGGCTAAACGTGCGGGTTGGGTGGCGTCATGGTGCGAGGTCGGCTACCCCGCTCGATAGCCTGCTCGACCCGTCCAGTTAGGACGCGGAGCGGGTGAACACGATCACCCGATCGGAATGCGCGCTGCAAGGAACTCCGCCACGTGTACGACACGCACTCGCAGGCCGGATGCGTCAACGCCACCACGGAGGTGAAGCACGCACCCGGGATTGTCGGTCACGAGCACGCGCGCACCGCTCGCGACCACGTTGTCGAGCTTGCGCGTCAGGATTCCGTGCGAGACCTCCGGGGCGGTCAGTGATGTTGAGCCGCCGAAGCCGCAACACACCTCCGTCTCGGCGAGCGGGGCGAGCTCAATCGCACAGAGGTCTGTGATCAACCGCTCGAGGCGGTCACCCGCGCCGAGCAAGTTCGACCCCTGGCAGAAGCGGTGGACCGTGACGCGAGCCTCTGCTCCTCCTCCGCCGGCGACGGCCTGGGCGAGCGCGCCGCGCGGTAGTCGCGCGGTCGTCGAGAGGTAGCCCACGAGGTCGTGGACGCGTCCGCGCAGCTGTGCGGCGCGGTCGCGCCACTCGGGCTCGTCGGCGAAGAGCGTCTCGTACTCGTGGAGCATGGCGACCACACAGCTCGGCGCCGGCGTCACGACGTCGTCGTGGCCGTCGAGCGCGGCGATCGTGGCGCGCGCCATGCGTCGGGCGCCGTCCCGCTCGCCGGCGTCGAACGCCGGGAGGCCGCAGCAGTGCTGTCCCTCCGGCACCACCACCTCCGCGCCGGCAGCGCGGAGCAGCCGCGCCGCAGCGATCGGTATCTCGGGCGCCAGTCGATCCGCGACGCACTGGAGGAAGAGCGCCACGCGACGGCCGGTCGCGCCGGTGACGGCGATCGGCGGCTGCGCGGCGTGGAGGGCCGGTCGCGCATGCGCCGGACGCCACGACACCCGTGGCGGCGTGCGCCAGCCGAGATGACGTGGTGCGAGTCGCCGCGGGATACGGGTGAACACTCCTGACTGCACGGGCCACGTGACGATCGCAGCGGCGAGCGCGGCGATGTCCACCAGCCGGCGCGAGGCGAACGCGCGCAGCGCCGCGCGTTTCGCCCACGCGAGCCCGCCGCCGCGCACGGCGATCTGCCGTCGCACGTCAAGAATCTGCGCGGGCAGCGGGATGTCGACGGGACAGACCGTGGCGCAGGCTCCGCACGAGACGCACAGAGACTGCGGCCCGGCGGCCGCCTCCAGGCCGTGGTGGTAGGCGGTGGTCACGAGTCCGATCGGGCCGGTGTACACGTGGCCGAACGCGTGCCCGCCGACCACCTGGTACGCCGGGCACACGTTCGCGCACGCCCCGCAGCGAATGCACCGCAGTGCCGACTCGACGGCGCTTTCACGCGCGATCGCTCGCCGCCCGTTGTCGATCACGACGATGTGCAGCTCGTGACCGGGCGTGGGGCCGGAGATGAAGGTCGTGTACGTCGTGATCCGCTGGCCGGTCGCCGAGCGCGCGAGCAGCCGCACCTGGCGGATCGCGTCGGCGAGCGTGGGCACGGTCTTCTCCGCCCCGACCGTGACCACGTGCACGGCCGGCAGACTGGAGCTCATGCGGCCGTTGCCTTCGTTCGTGACGAGCATGACCGTGCCCGTCTCGGCCACCAGCGCGTTCGCGCCGGTCAGCCCCAGGCCGGCGGTGAGGAAGCGCTCGCGCAGTTCGGTGCGCACGCTGCGCACCATCGCCGGAATGTCGTCCGGGTCGAAGTGGCGGCCGACCACACGCGTCAGCAACTCGGCGACCTGTCCGCGCCGCTTGTGGATCGCGGGCATCACGAGGTGACTGGGGTGCTCGCCGGCGAGCTGGAGGATCCACTCCCCGAGATCTGTCTCCACCGCCTCGATACCCGCGGCTTCGAGGGCCGCGTTCAGGCCGATCTCCTCGGAAACCATCGACTTGCCTTTGACGGCCAGCGTGATCCCGCGCTGCCGACACAAGTCGGCGATATATGCGTTCGCGTCAGCCGCCGTCGCGACCTCGACGACGATGGTGCCGGCGGCCTCGGCGCGAGCGCGGAAGCGCGCGAGGTGGCCGTCGAGATCCGCGAGTACGCCGTCCTTGATCTCCGCGAGCTCGCCGCGCAGTGCGTCGAACGAGCGGCCGGTGATCGCCTCCACAGAGGCGATCTGCTCGTCGCGGGTGGCCTTCCACGAACGCTGGAAGTCAAGCAGCCCGTCGCGCACGTTCGGGTCGGCCAGCGCGGCGCGGTAGCGCACGGCAAACGGTGCGATCGCGTGTGGGGTCGGGGGCGGCTCCCTGTCGGTCATCCGAGCAGCACCACGTGCACCTCGCTCGGCCCCTGCACGCCGATCGTGAGCGAGCGCTCGATATCAGCCGTGCGTGACGGCCCTGTGGTCAACGACGCGTACGCGGGCGGTCCGCCGGCGGCGAGGGTGGTGGCGACGGCGTCGAGGTTCTCGACCAGCCGTTCGCGCGCGACCACCTGGATCAGCGTGAGGCTGAGCATGGAGACGACGCGATCGGCCAGCTCCGGCTCCACGAGCAGCACCGATCCCGTCTCGGCGACGGCGAGTTCGCCGCGCACGATGCCGACGGCCGCGTCCGCGACCGAGCGGGCCGGGTCACCGGGATCCGGCAGCAGCACGCGGGCCCCAAGTCGCTCGCTGAGCACAGGTTGCGCCCGCGCGAGTGACGGCGAGAGTGCGATGCGCCCGTCGGCGTCGGCGAGCACGAGCGCGAGCGTGGCGACGCCACTCCACGTAGCGAGCTCATGCACGACGGAGCGCGCCTCTTCGGCGCGCGCCCGGAAGGCTTCGACAATGGTCGGCACGCGGCGCCCCTCACACGAGGCCGCCGCTGGTGCGGCGGGTCCGGACTCCGCGCGAGTCTAGCGGACCACGTTCATGGAGGAGCCGGTGACACGAACGGAGCGGCTACCAGGAAACACTGCGCGCGCGCTCGGTGGCACCCCGAGTCAGTCGCCGGCGCGGCGGACGGAGATTACGCCGCGCACACCGTCGAGGTGCGAGAGCAATCGCGCGAACTGGGCGCCGCCTTCGGTCTCGAGCGTGAGGTGCACGGTGGTGGTGCGATCCGGGTGTTCGTCGGTGCGCACGCCGACCATGTTCACGCCGTCGCCGGCCACGATCGTGCTGATGTCGCGCAGCAATCCCACGCGGTCCCAGGCGTCTACTTCGACGTTCGCCGAGTACTTCGCGGCGCCGCCGCCCCAGTCACACTCGACGAGCCGTGCCGACTCGTCCGTGCGCTGGATGTTCCGGCAGTCGCGGCGGTGCACGGAGACGCCGCGCGCGCGTGTGACGTAGCCGATGATCGGGTCGCCGGGGACGGGCCGGCAGCAACGGGACAGCGTGACGTGCAGCCCGGATGTCCCGAGCACGTGCACGCCAGGCGCCGTGGGCGTGCCCGACGAGGGAACCGTGGGGTGATCGAGCTGCGGCGTGGTCGGCGGGACTTCTTCGGCCAGCCGATTGATCAGCTTCTGGACGGACACGTCCCCGGAGCCGATAGCGGCGTACAGGTCCTCCAGCTGGCCGTAGCCGAGCTGACGGGGCAGATCGTCCGGGAGCCGGGCCAACCCCAGCCGCGACATCTCGCGTTCGATCGCCTCGCGGCCGCGCTCGATGTTCTCGCCACGTTGCTGACGGCGGAACCACTGCCGCACCTTCTGCCGCGCGTGCGATGAACCGAGGTAGCCACGAGACACCTGGAGCCAGTCGCGCGAGGGCCCGCGCGCCGTGCGGCTGCGCATGATCTCCACGCGGTCGCCGCTCTTCAGCGCCGTGGTCAGCGGGACGAGCCGGCCGTTGACCTTCGCGCCCACGCAGTTGTGGCCGAGGTCGGTGTGGATGCGATAGGCGAAGTCGAGCGGGGTCGAACCGGACGGGAGCACCCGCACGTCGCCGCGCGGCGTGTACACAAAGACCTGATCCTGAAAGATGTCGGTCCGGACCGACTCCAGGAAGTCCTCCGCCCCGGACGACTCCTGCTGCCACTCGATCAGGTGGCGCAACCAGACCATGCGCTCTTCGTACTGCTTGTCACGCTGGTGCGGCTCTTCCTTGTAGCGCCAATGCGCCGCGACGCCGTACTCGGCGACGTCGTGCATCTCGTACGTGCGGATCTGCACCTCGAAGGGCCGTGCGCCCGGGCCGAGCACGGAGGTGTGCAGCGACTGGTACAGCGACTCCTTCGGATTGCCGATGTAGTCGTCGAACCCGCCGGGGATGGGATGCCACGTCTGGTGCACCACGCCGAGGGCGTTGTAGCAATCACCGACCGTCCGCACGAGCACGCGCACGGCCAGCAGATCGTGGATCTGGTCGAGCGACTTCCCGCCTTCGGAGTAGCGCTGCATCTTCTCGTGGATCGAATAGAGGTGCTTCACGCGGCCGGTGACATCGGCTTCGATGCCGGCATCGTCCAACATCTTCCGCAGCTCGCCCTCGACGCGCCGCACGAAGCGCTCCCGCTCGCTGCGCTTCGTCGAAATCATGCGCGCGACGCGGCGATACGCCTCCGGGTCTGCGTACCGGAACGAGAGATCCTCCAGCTCCCACTTGAACTGCCAGATCCCGAGTCGCGAAGCGAGCGGTGCGTAGATGTCGATCGTCTCGCGTGCGATCGCGAGTTGCCGATCGGCCGGCAGGTACTCGAGCGTGCGCATGTTGTGGAGACGGTCGGCGAGCTTGATGATCACGACCCGCACATCTTCGGCCATTGCAAGCAGCATCTTGCGCAGCGTCTCGGCGTCCGCCGTGGAGCCATCCGATGACGTCCCCATCCGCAGGTGATCGATCTTCGTCGCGCCCTCGACCATGCGCGCCACGTCCGGGCCGAACCGCCGCGCGAGCTCCTCGTGCGTGACGCCACAGTCCTCGATCACGTCGTGCAGGAGCGACGCCTGGACGGTCTGCGTGTCGAGGCGGAGCTCGGCGACCAGCTGAGTGACGGCGATGGGGTGTGTGATGTAGGCGTCGCCGGAGAGGCGCGTCTGACCCTGGTGCTTCTCGATCGCGAACGAGAGCGCGGCGCGAATCGACTCGACGCGCTCCGGCGGGAGGTACGAGCCGAGAGTGTCCAGCAGTTGCTGGGCCTCTGGGGGAGCGTCTTTCGAGACGACCATGGTTACCCCGCAGATTAGCACGCGCCATTCCGACGGAGGCGTTACCCCCGGGGGGTTCCCGCGGTTGGATTGCCACATGGAGCCTCCCGCCGCGCGCCCGTAGACTCGCGCGCATGGCCGATCTTCAGGCACCCCGCGGCATGCACGATCTGCTCCCCGAGGACGCCGCCCTCTGGCGGCACATCCGCGACGCCGCCGAGCGCGTCGCCACGTGCTTCGACTACCACCTGATCCAGACGCCCCTCGTCGAAGACGTCGGCGTGTTCCAGCGCACCTCCGGCGACGAGTCGGACATCGTGTCGAAGGAGATGTACGTCTTCGAGGACCGCGGCGGCGACCGGCTCGCGCTGCGACCCGAGGGCACGGCCGGCGTCTGTCGCGCCTACCTCGAGCACGGCATGGGCAGCCGGCCGCAGCCGGTGCGGCTCTTCTACTTCGGCCCCTTCTTCCGCTACGACCGGCCGCAGGCCGGCCGCTACCGCCAGCTCTGGCAATTCGGCGTCGAGAACATCGGCGACGAGTCGCCGGCAGCGGACGTCGAGGTGATCGAGCTCCAGCACACGCTGTACAGCGAGCTGGGCCTCGACGACCTCGTGCTGCGCATCAACTCGATCGGCACGGCGGAGACCCGCGTCCGTTATGTCGACGCACTGCGCGAGCACTTCAGGCCACACGTCAGCGGGCTATCGCCCGACTCCCAGCGCCGCTTCGAGACGAACGTGTTGCGCATCCTCGATTCGAAGGAGGATGCCGGCCATCCGGCGGTCGTCGCGGCGCCGAGCATTCTCGACTTCCTCACGAGCGAGGACGCCGAGCACTTCGCGCGCGTGCGCGCGTCGCTCGACGCGCTCTCGCTCCCGTACGAGGTAGACCCGCGCATCGTGCGCGGGCTCGACTACTACGCGCGCACCGTGTGGGAGTTCGAGCCGCCCGGCGCCGGTGGCCAGTCCACCGTCGGCGCGGGCGGGCGATACGACGGGCTGATCGAGCTGCTCGGCGGGCCGCACACGCCGGGCGTCGGCTTCGGCACCGGCATCGAGCGCATCGCGATGAACCTGCGCGAGCGCGGCCTCGGCCCGGCCGAGGCACGGCCGGTGGACATCGCGATGATCCCGCTCGGCGACGAAGGCCCGGCGGCCGCGCTCCGCATCGCGCGCACGC
>JAQBZW010000062.1 GCA_027622315.1 Chloroflexota bacterium
CCGCTGCGAGCTCCCCGCCGCGACCGCCGTGGGCAGGCCGTCCGCGTCGGCGCGCACGCGCACCGCACGCGGCAGCCCAAGCGGCCGCAGCTGCGCGTTCACGGCTCGTAGTCCATCAGCGCGTGCCGGCGCTCCGGCACCCGACTCCACGGCTCCACATCGACGACACGCGCAACGGGCGACTGGCCGTAGCGCAGCTTGAGGTGGCGCACCATCTCGTCCAGTTGCTCGCGCCGTCGTGCCCGCTCGGTGAATAGCCCGTTCTGCCTGCCGCTCTCCGTCGTGAGCCCGCTCAACTCCAGTTCGAGCTCGGCGATCGGACCCGGGTAGTCGGCGTACTCGAGCAGCGGGCGGATCGCCAGCCAGAGCCGAACGCGATCGCCCGTCGGCTCCTTCATCGTGTGCACGCGCTCCCACAGCCGATCGTCCTCCGTGACCGCGCGCAGACGGAGCGAACGCACGAAGCGCCGCCGCGCGCGGGGGTGGCGGAGCGCACGGCCGAGCAGTTGCTCGACCACACCGCTCACCGCCTCGCGGCTGACCAGCGGGGGCTGCGATTGCGCGTGCTCGAGCACGCGCTCGCCGGCAGGGACGTCCGCTCGCACCGGGGCGGGGTCCTCGCCGCGCGCGGCGAGCCAGGCACCACCACCCTCGCGTCCGAACTGCGCCTCGATCGCGTGCCGTGGCAATGCCGCGAACGCCCCAAGCGTGTGCAGGCCCAGCAGTCGCAGGTGCGCAGTCGCCTCATCAGACAGCGGCAGCCACTCCGCCGGCAGTCGCGCGAGGAACACCGCTGCATCGTCCGCGTGCACACGCAGCGCGGTCCCCGGCTCCGTTGAGCGCGCGGCCGCGAACGCCGTGAACCGCCGGTCGGCGATACCGAGCCGCGGCGCGCTCGCAGACACGCCCCCGCCATGCTCGGCGCGCTCGTCCGGCCGCTCTTCGGAGCCGAGGGGGAGGGGAGCCGGAGCACTCGACGCGGACGGGGCGGCGCGGGCCGCGAGCGGGGGGGCCGGTCTCGCAGCCAGTGCCGGTACGCGTGGTAGAGCACCCCGACTCCCCGCTCCCCCCGGCCCCGAAGAGCGGCCGGGAGAGCAGAGTGCGGGTGTGAGGTTCAGCGCGCCGAGTACGGCGCGCTCGAGATCGCCAGGATGCGGGAACAGCGCATCTGTGCCACGCAGATCGGCATAGAGCGCATCGACGCCGATGCCGGCCGATGACGCTGCCGGCGTCTCGACGAGCGGACTGACGACACCGAGTGCCGCTGCCAACCGCTCGAGCGCGCGGGCGACGCGCGCCGGTCGCGGCGCCAGCGCGGTGAGCGTCGGGCAGTAGCCCGCTGCCTCACGCAGCGTCTGGCCGGCACGTACGCCTCGCGTCGCAGCCTCCCGCGTCGCGTCTGCGACGCGCAGACCGGCCTCGTCCGTGAGCACCACCGGCTGACCGATGAGCGCGGGTCGGCGTGCGAGCTCGCAGGCAAGGGCCAGCGAAGGAACCAGGAGACAGGCAATCGTCATGTCGTGCCCCCGCCAAGAGGCGAAGGGGATAGTAGTCGAACGTACGTTCTATTTCAAGAACACCAGTTCGCTTCCTGGAGTCACTCCACTTCTTGCCGAACGACATCGTGAGTCTCGCAGAACGGCGTGGCGCAGTTCACCTGCACGCTCCGCGGCACCGAGTCTCAGTTCCCGGACTGGGATCGCGTCTGCGTTCCACCTCGAGGCACGCCCTGACCCCCCGCAGACGCGGCGGCGCTTCGCACTCAGATGCCGCACACTGTCCGCTCCCGCCCGCTGCCGTTATGCGCTAGAACGCATGGCAATCCGAGGAGGCGACTGTGACCACGCACGAGGAGCTCGAGCGGCTGCTGGCCGATCTCACGAACGCACACGGCCCGACCGGCTTCGAGGGGCCCGTGCGCGCGATCATGCGCCGCGAGCTCTCGCCGATCGCATCCGCTGTCGAGACGGACGGTCTCGGATCACTGATTGCCCGCTTCGACGGCGCTGCCGAGCGGCCGCGCGTGATGCTCGCGGCGCACATGGACGAACTCGGGCTGATGGTGCGCCGCATCACCGATGAAGGCTTCCTCAAGTTCCAGACGCTCGGCGGCTGGCTGGATCAGTCGCTGATCAACCAGCGTTGGATCATCCGCACCCGCAACGGAGACGTGACCGGCATCACCGGCGTGAAGTCGGTGCACGTGATGTCGGTGGAGGCGCGTGGTCGGCTGTTCAAGCGCGAGGACATGTTCATCGACGTCGGCGCTACGAGCCGGCGTGACGCCGAAGAACGCCTCGGCATTCATCCCGGTGACCCGATCGCCCCGGACAGCACGTTCACCCCGCTCGCCGGGGGCGAGCGCTACCTGGCGAAGGCGTGGGACGACCGCGTCGGCCTCGCCGTGATGACACTCGCGCTCCGCGACCTGCGCAGCGGCGAACCGCACCCGAACACGGTGTTCGCCGTCTCGACGGTGCAGGAGGAGGTCGGATTGCGCGGCGCCGAAACGAGCGCCCACCACGTGGGCCTCGACATCGGCATCAACATCGAATCCGGCGTCGCCGGGGACTACCCGGGAATCACGGCCGACGAGGCACAGGAGCGAATCGGTGAGGGCCCTGCCATCTTCCTGCACGACAGTTCGATGCTCCCGAACCAGCGACTCCGTGACTTCGTGATCGATGTCGCCGCGGAGGCGGCAATCCCGCTTCAGTTCAACGTGCTCTCCGGCTACGGCCAGGACGGAGCGCAGATGCAACGGGCGCGCGCGGGCGCACCTTCGATCAACATCGCCGTCCCCACTCGCTACCTGCACAGCCACAACAGCATCGTCGCGCGCGACGACATTCTGAACGCCGCGAAACTCGTCGCCGCGGTGGTGCGCAGACTCGACTCCGACACCGTCGAACGGCTGCGCGCGTTCGATTAGCCCACGCGCTGTGCCACCGGGCACGAGGCACGCTCAGAGCGTCGACGCGGCACGCTACCCTGCCCATCACGGGCCGGAGTGACGGGAGATGTCATGACCCAGGCGAGCGCGATCGAAGTGCAGGGGAGCACTGACGGCCGGCGCGCGGAGCTGCTGAGCGACGACGCACGCAGCTTCCTCGCCGACCTGACACGCACGTTCGGGTCGCGGCGACAGGATCTGCTGCGCGCGCGGGTCGCGCGCCAGCGCGGCTTCGACGCCGGCGCGCTCCCGGACTTCCTCGACGGCACACTCGAAGTACGGGAGGGCACGTGGCAGGTCGCGCCGCCACCGGCCGACCTCCGCGATCGCCGTGTCGAGATCACCGGGCCCACCGACCGACGGATGGTGATCAACGCTCTCAACTGCGGAGCGCGCGTGTTCATGGCGGACTTCGAGGACGCGAACTCGCCCACGTGGGCGAACATGATCGACGGGCAGATCAACCTCTTCGACGCGGTGCGCCGGCAGATCGACTACACGACCGACGAAGGTCGCGAGTACCGCCTGAACGAGCGCACCGCGGTACTGATGGTGCGGCCGCGCGGATGGCACCTGGTTGAACGTCACGTGCTCGTGGATGGCGAGCCGCTCCCGGGCGCATTCTTCGACTTCGGGCTCCACGCCTTCCACAACGCGCGCGCGCTGCTCGATCGTGGTTCGGGCCCGTACTTCTACCTTCCCAAGCTCGAAAGCCATCTCGAGGCGCGACTGTGGAATGACGTCTTCGCGTTCACCGAAGATCGCCTCGGTCTCGAGCGCGGCGCGATCCGCGCCACCGTCCTGATCGAGACCGTGCTCGCCGCGTTCGAGATGGACGAAATCCTCTACGAGCTCCGCGATCACTCGGCCGGCCTGAACGCCGGCCGCTGGGACTACATCTTCAGCGTGATCAAAAAGCTGGGGACCCGCGAAGCGTTCCTGCTTCCGAACCGCGGACAGGTGGGCATGACCGTGCCGTTCATGCAGGCGTACGCGCGGCTGCTCGTGAAGACGTGCCACCGGCGCGGGGCACACGCGATGGGCGGGATGTCCGCGTTCATCCCGAATCGGCGCGACCCCGAGGTCACCGAGAGCGCGATCGCGCACGTGCGAGAGGACAAGCAGCGCGAGGCCTCAGAGGGCTTCGACGGCACGTGGGTCGCTCACCCGGACCTCGTCCCGGTGGCGCTCGACGTCTTCGACGCCACGCTCAGCGAGCGCCCGAACCAGGTCGGCCGCCAGCGCGACGACATCGAGATCGAGGCCGGCGACCTGCTCGACATGCGCATCGACGGCGCCGCCTTTACCGCGGCCGAGTTCCAGAACAACGTCAGCGTCGCGCTGCAGTACCTGGCCGCGTGGCTGGGCGGGACGGGCGCCGTCGCGATCAACAACCTGATGGAGGATGCGGCGACCGCGGAAATCTCGCGCTCTCAACTCTGGCAGTGGAGCCGTTTCGGCGCGCGTCTGGACGACGGTCGCATCGTGACCGACGCGGTCGTGCGCGCCGCCATCCACGCGGAGGCCGAACGGCTCGCGGCCAACTCACCACCGGATGCCGCCCGTTACGAGTCCGCGGCGGCACTGCTCGAGGAAACCGCGATCAGCGACGACCTTCCGGAGTTCCTCACGCTTCCCGCGTACGAACGACTCGCGTGAAGTGTGCGCGGCCGGCACGCGATGCCGGACGCGCACACGCACAGGCCGATCACGCGACGCGCGTAGCCAGCCGCTTGGCGAGCACGAGCTCGCCTTCGGGCAGGTAGCCCGTGGCCGCGACGAGCGCGAGACCCTCGGTGTTCTGCTCATGCACCGTGACATAGACGTAGCGCGCGCCGGCGGCGAGCAGGTACTGCTCCGCCGCCTGCATCAGCTCGTGGCCCACGCCTTGCCGCCGTGCCGCCGGCGCGACGGCGACGTGATAGACGAACGCACGCCACCCATCAAACGACGCCACGGCCGAACCGATCACGTCCCCATCCCGCTCGGCCACCAGCACGACGCTGGTGCCGGCGGCGGTCAGCGCCTCCCACTGATCGGGGGCCGTGGGACTCAGGCCGGCCTGCTCCCAGAGCGCCAGCAGGGCTGAGCGGTCGCGCCCCTCCACCGGCCTGATCGCCGGGGTGCCCGCCGCGACCGGCGGCGTGCTCGTTCCGGCAGCGCCACTTCCCGCCGCGCTCGCCCGGGCTACTGCGCCGCTGTGGGCCACGGGGGCATGTGCGGTGCGCACGGGCACCCCGGCGCGCCGTTCGAGCGCGTTCGCGATGCGCGGCTCGACTGCATCCGCGAAGCGCGAGTGCGCGGCCGGCGCGATGATCAGATCCACCGCCTCGCGATCGGCGACGGTGAGAATGTCCCGCACCGGGTCGCCGCCCATCTCCACCATGCAACGCACGGAGAGATCGCCGAGCCCGGCCGCGATCGTCTCGAGCCACAGCGTGAGCGCCGCACGCTCCTCCGCTGCGTGGCGAGCAGTCTCGGCGAGCTCGCCTGTCGCGACCAGCAGCAGCGTCGCACCGTGGACACGCGCGAGCGCGGCGGCCTCGTCGACGGCCGCGTCCGCGGATGCGTCCACGTCCACGACGGCGAGGATGCGATGCGGCTGTGCCGCAGCGATCGGTGGGCGTGCCGCCACGGTGATACTCGTCCGCGGGTCGGCCGCCGGCTGCCCGCGGGGCGCGAGCGCGTCGACGCGCTCTTCCGCCCCGATCAGCAGCTGCACGCGCTCGCACAGCCAGCCGACGCCGCCGGCGTCGGGATCTTCGCGGCAGATCGCCACGCCCTCAGCGAAGTCATCGGCGGTAAGCCCGAGTCCCTCGGCGTCCACGCGACGCATGGGGAATTGCCTGAGCGGACCGTCGCCCAGGAGCTGCCCGCCCGGCTCGTCGGGGAGACCGACGATCATTCCGGTGCGAATGAACCGCAGGAAGGTGCTGGGATGCGGCGCAGTGCGATGCCGCCGTCACGCGCGCAAGGATCGTGCCATCGCCATCCACGACCGTGGCGTACGACCCGGCGGGCAGACCTGCGATCAGCTCAGCCGGCTGCAGGTGTTGTAGGTCGATCGCGGCAAACACCAGCCCGATCTGGCGGTTCCCCGCGCCGATCACCGGCCAGGCCACGGCGAGCGCCGGCTCCCCGGTCACCACGTCGGTCACCAGGCGCGCTCGAGCCGTCGGCACGCCGGAAGTCGCGGCGGTGAAGAACGGCAGATCCGCGAGCTCGAGCTCCGGGCTCGTCTCGGTACTGGCGCAACGCACGCGACCGTTCGCGTCGGCCAGTCCGACGCTCACGTACTCGGACTCCGGCCCCACGAACGTGGACAGAAAGGTCACGCAGCTCGGAATGTCGACGCTCGCGATCGCCGACCGCTGCGCGAAGAGCGCCGCGATCGGCCGGAGCAGATCGCCCGCTCCGCGGACGGAGAGTTCACTCTGCTGGGAGATTCCGCGCGCGAGCTGGAGGCCCTGGTCGCGCGCGTGTGCGGCGCTCTCGTCCCGGCGTTCGATGCCCGAGCGCAGCGTGAGCAGGATCGCGGGAAGCGCAATGATCACGATCAACGCGATGCGTTGCGCTCCGAGGCTCCGGACAAACCGCATCCACTATCCCTTCGCACGTCAGTCCTGCGCACCACGGCAGACCGTGCTGACTGCGGCGTCGAGCGGGAGCACACTCGTGGTATTCGTTTACGCGAAATGCGCCGCTCGTGCATCCGCACACGAACAGTGTGGCAGCGTCGAAGCGTGCATGTCGCCCAGCGCGCTGCCCCCGACCGAGCTCGTGGCGCTCACTCGTTGCCGATCGCCGCGTGCACAGTCAGCAATGTCGTGAGTACGCCGGCCGTCCGCAGCTTCGCCGGGTCGACTCCGTCGGCCGTGTCCGCCGGCGTATGGATCATGGGTGATCCCGTGAAGACACCGCTCCACGCCAGCGCGAGCGTGGGCACGCCCGCTCGGGAGAATGCGGCGTCATCACTGCCTCCGCCGGAGCGGTCACCGAACTCGATCGCAAACACCTCGGGCTGGGCCGCCAGCAGTGCACGAGCAGCGTTGAACTCGTCACGCGCCGTGCCGTTCACAGACAGACTCGTCCCGCCGCCCTGGCCGACGGTATCCACGTCGATGTAGAGGGCGGTGTCGGCGATGGGAAAGAGCGCACGCGCGAGGTAGCGGGCGCTGCCGAGTAGCCCTTCCTCGTGACCCGACCAGCCGATCAGGACGATGTTCACCGCCGGGGAGAACTGCTCCTCCCCGAGCCGGCGTGCGAGCTCGAGCAGGACGGCTGTGCCGGAGGCATTGTCGTTCGCGGCCGGAAAGACCGTCCCGTCTGGATCCGGTCCGATTTCCTCGTAGTGCGCCCCGATCACGATCGACCGGGTCGTCGGCGTCGCCGCCGGCAGGTAGGCGATCACATTGTGCGCATCGACCGTGACCGCCGGGCGGAGCGCCACCGTGAGCCGCGCGCTCCAGGCCAGCGGGAAGCTGGGGAGCGACGCGCCCTGCGCGATCAGCGCATTCAGCTCTTCGCGCGTGTGCCCGCTGCCCGCGAGCAGTGTCGCCGCCCCCTGTTGACTGAGCTCCACCATCGGCAGCGCGTTCGCATCGGGCGGGCGCGCCTCGGCCTTCAGCAGTTCGGCGCGACCGGTGGTGACCAGCACGCCGACGGCGCCGGCACGCCGCGCACGGCCCACGATCTCGAGCAGCGGCCCGCGCGGCACGACCATCAGTAACCGGCCGTCGAGCTCGAGCCCACTGAGATCGGCGCCGCTTCCGCCGAAGACGACCTCGCCGCTGACATCGCCCGCCCCTGCCGGGCCGATCACGATCGGGCGGAAGTCGTCTCGCAGGCGCAGCGACCGCCGCTCGCCGGTCGCACTCGTCAGCTCGAGCTGAGGTACGGCGGCGAGCTCCTGCACTTCGACCGGGAAGGACTGGAGATAGCCGTTGTCATCGCCGCCGGGCAGCAGCCCGGCCGCCGCGAAGATGTCGGCGAGATACTGCGCGCCGAGCAGCTCGCCCGTGGTGCCCGCGTGCCTGCCCATGTACTCGGGCCGCGCGAGCTCGCGCACATCCGCCATCGCGCGCGCCTCGTCGAAGGCAAGCGCGATCCCCACCGGCGTACCGTCCGACCTTCGTGGCTGGGGCGTGGCCGTGGCGGCCGTGGCGGCCGTGGTGGTCGCGCCCGCCGCCGGTGCCGTCCGCGGCGTGGCAGTGGTCGCAGATGCGGTCGGTACGGCTACGGTGGCCGTGCCGGCAGGAGTGTCGTCGCCGTTACAGGCGACGACGAACGCCGCGACGAGCCCGGCCGCGGCCAACGTGAGGCCTCGGTGCACGCGCATGCATGACCTCGCGTTCGAGTGGGTGGGATGACCAGCATAACGCCGGCCACCCCCGCGAGCGGGCGCTACTCGCGGTTCAGTCGCGCGAGCACGTCCATACCCTGCGCCAACGTCTCGACGCGCTCGCGCGGCGTTGCGCCGTGCGGGCCGATGCGGAACGTCGTGACGCCGGCGTCGCGATAGAGCCGCAGGCGATCGATCACGGCACGCTCGTCGCCGATCAGGTGCGTGGCCAGCACCATCTCGATCGGCACGGCCTCGCGCGCGGCATCGCGCTTGCCGTCGAGCCACAGTCGCTGCACCTCTTTCGCCTCGTCCGCCCAGCCCTGACGCGAGTAGGCATCGTTGTAGAAGTTGTGCTGGCGGGAGCCCATCGCGCCGAGCGAGAACGCGAGCCCGGGCCGCAGCGTGCGCGCTGCGGCCTCGGGGTCGTCCGTGAACCAGATGCTCCCGCCGACCGTGATGTCGAGATCGGCGAGCGAGCGGCCGGCCGCCTCCGCGCCCTCGCGCAGCGGACGCATGAACACTTCCGCGCCCTCCGGCGTGAACGAGCCGCCGAGCCAGCCGTCGGCCAGCTCGCCCGTCAGGCGGAGGTTCGCCGGACCGAGCGACGCGACGTAGATCGGCAGCTGCGGCGTCAGCGGCGCCCCGGTGCGCAGCGCCTTTCCCTCCCCCGTACCACCGTGTTCGCGGTCGAGTGGCAGCGTGTAGAACTCGCCTTCGTACGTGACGGTCTCGCCGCGGAAGACTCGCCGGCAGATCTCGATCACCTCGCGCGTGTGCCGGATCGGCTTGCGGAACGGCACACCGTGCCAGCCTTCGATCACCTGCGGGCCGCTCGTGCCGAGCCCGAGCATGAAGCGCCCGCCGGACATCGAATCGAGCGTCATCGCCGTCATCGCCACGAGCGCCGGCGAGCGTGTGCCGATCTGGAGGATGCCTGTGCCGAAACGCAGCGTGGTGGTCTGTGCCATCAGCCACGCCAGTGGTGTGGCGCCGTCGTGTGCCCAGGCCTCGGCGCTCCAGAGGGAGTCGACGCCGAGCCGCTCTGCCTCCAGCGCGAACTCGCGGATCTCGTCCCAGTCTTCGACTGCGTATCGGCCGAGCGAAACTGAAGCCTTCACTGCCCGTCCTCCGTACCATCCGCGGCGCTCGCCGGGCCGACGGACCCGCTCGGAGCCGCGCGATGATAGACGGACCCGCTGCGAAGGCACTCCCGGGAGCGTTGATCGCTTGCCGGGGTAGACACGCTGGAGCCCGATCATGCCGAACGGTCCGCTCGACACGCTGCAGGCGATCTGCCTCGCGCTGCCCCAGGCGACGGAGCGCCTCAGCCACGGCGAGCCGTCGTGGTTCGCCGGCAGCGGCAGGCAGTTCGCAACCTTCGCGAACCACCACCACGACGACCGCCTGGCGTTCTGGTACGCCGCGCCGCCGGGCGCCCAGCAGGCGCTCACCGACGAGGATCCGAAGCGCTACTTCGTCCCGCCGTACGTCGGCGCACGGGGCTGGCTCGGGGTCTATCTGGACGTGCCGGTCGACTGGGAGGAGATCGAAGCACTCGTGGAGGACGCGTATCGCATGGTCGCGACGAAGCGCCTGATCGCGGCGCTGGACCAGCGCGGCACATAGGCGGACCCGTGTCGGTGTCCGTCGCTGGCCTGTACAAACGCACATCCCTTGTACTGTCCGGCTACCGAGAGCCATGACGCCCTCACGCGATGTCGCGAGGGTGGCGGACGCGATCGGGCCGGCGCGTTCGCCGGAGAGGCGAACGATGCAAGAAGAACAGCACGAACGAGAGCGCCCGACGGATTCGTCCGGCGAAGGTGGCGAGCGCCCGAGCGACGTCAAGGCCATCTACGTCGTGCCGCGCGACGCGCCGAAGGTCGACGTCGGCCTCAGCTTCTACCTCAAGATCTATCCAATTCCGTGGTGGAAGAAGTTTTGGCCGTGGCGCCCGAAATTCCGCGGGTGGTGGCAGAGCGCCTGCCACTGCTGCTGCTGTTGCGCGGCCGCACCCCCACCTGTCGCGATGCCGGCGCCCGCCGTCCCGATCCCCCAGGCGCCCGCGCCCGCGATCACACTGACACAGGGCACGCTCCCGATCGGCGGTGCGTTCTACCTTCTGATCACGCCCTTCGGCAGCGTCGCCGAGTTCGTCGTCCAGTGGGCGTCCGCCGGCGGGGTGGGGCAGCTGACCGTGGATCTCGATGTCCAGGATCCCGCCGGAGCCGCGTACCGAAGGCTCGTGAGCGGTCGCGGTCCGGCCGATCAGTACACGTACACGAACGCGGTGCGCGGTCGCACGTACCTCTTCCGCGCGACCGTCGCGGACTCGCGCGGCCAGAGCTCGTTCGCCACGCTGTCGGTGGTCGTGCCCAAGGAGCGGTGTACCGTCGAGCGGAGCAGGCCGGACCGCTCGCGTCGACGGACGACGCCAGCCCCCGCCCCCGCAGCACCACCGCGCGGCCGGCGCACCGATCAACCGTCTCGCGGTCGGTGGACTCGCAGCTCTAGCCGGCCGCGAAGCGGTTCCACGTGGGGGTGACGAGCACCTCGTTGAGGGTCACGTGCGGGGGCTGCTGCGCGATGAAACGGATGATCTCGCCAAGGTCCTCGGACTGGAGCATCCGCGCCTTGTCCTCAGCGGAAACCGGAACCGGCCGCTGGTCGAGGATCGGCGTCGCCACCTCGCCGGGACAAACCGCCGTCGCGCGAATGCCGTTGTTGCGCTCTTCCAGGAGCAGACTGGCCGTCATCGCGTTCAAGGCGTGCTTCGCGGCCGTGTACGCGGGCCCGGTGAGCGCACCCACGCCCTTCGCCGCCATCGACGAGACATTGATCACGAGGCCCCCACCCTGCTTGCGCATGATCGGGAGCACCGCGCTACAGCAATAAAACGCGCCATCGAGGTCGATCCCGATCACGCGGTCCCACAGCTCCGCCGTCACGACCGGCCAGTTGCGATCCTTCACATTGATGCCGGCGCTGAAGACGCCGATGTCGATTCGGCCGAAGCGCTCGGTGATCCGGTCGACGACCGCGAGCACGGCCGCGTTGTCTGACACGTCGAGCGGCTCCACGATGGCCTCGCCGCCCGCGCGCTCGATCGTCGCTCTGACGCTCTCGAGCGGCTCCACGCGGCGGCCCGAGAGGACAACCTTGCAGCCCGCCTCGGCGAGCTTGATCGCTCCCGACTCACCGATTCCCGTGCCAGCGCCCGTGATCCATGCCAGCTGGCCCGTCAGATCCTGCATGTCGCCGTGCTCCTCTGGTGCTCGCTGTTCTTGCGGACTGAAGCCTCGAGCCGCTACCCGCTCCGACGGCAGCTCGCGCGCGCCCGACGCGACGGCCACCTGCATGCTGGCCCGCTCACGGAGAGCGAGCGCGCGGCGACCGAGGATGGCGTCGCCGCGTTCGACCGGCCGCTGGGAGGCCTCGCCGGGGTGCCGGCGCCCGACGGCAGCAGCCCGCCTATGTGCCGCCGTCAAAGTCGCTGGAGCCTATCGCACTCGCTTGTCGCGCGGGGTGAGCGTCGCGACGCACCGACCGAACGACCGCGGCCCAGCGAAGAGGGCCAGGCGTTTGCCCGGCCCTCTTCGCATCGGAAGGACGCCACACCAGCGGTCAACTCACCGGACGACCACGATCAACGTCTTGCTCGGGACCTGCGCCGCGTACTGCCGGTTGAAGGCCGCGTTCACGAAGGCCGGTGCTCCCGGCGTCAGCTTCACCGGTTTGCCACTGATGAAGACCGTCGCGGAGATGCCGCCGACCGCCTTCGTCGAACTGGCCAGCTGATCTACCGAGCCGCCGGTGAAGGAGACGAGCGATACGCCCTTCGGGCTGACCTTACCTTCGAAGCGGCTGGCCGCGATCAACGAGTCGGAGATCAAGAAGTCGTACTCGGGTGTGGCCGCGCCGGCGGGCAGGACGAAGCCACTGGGGGCGGGCACGAGTCCCTCGGGCATATTGGTGAGGTCGAATATCGCGCCCGGCGGTGGCGCGTCCCAGCCCGCGGTGAACTGGAACGACGCGGGGACGATTACGGACGTCGTGCCGGCCACGAACACCGCTCGCTCCCTCACAGGGGCGAGCGGCCAGGCGACGAAGGCGGACGCGGCCGGGTCGAAGGCCATGACCGAGCTCGCTCTGGTGGTGTAGCTCCCGATCGCCGCCACGCCCACGCCCTCGCCGACCTCGACGAGTGACGCGCCGTCATTGAAGCCGAGACCGAGGCTGAGATCTTCAGACAGCCGGCCGCCGGCCAGGGTCCCGCCAAGCCGGTCGCCGAAGAAGTCCGTGAAGGGGATGACGGACGCTCCGCCGGTTGCGCCGCCGACCACCGCGCTCGCGATCGCGCTGTGCTGCACGCTGGCCGCGGGTACGTGCGAGCCGCTCAGCACGGGGTTGTGTGCCTGGCTCAGCGCGGGCGCGTGCTCCGCGCTGATCGCCGCGTCGTGCGCGCCGCTGGCGATCGGCTCATGGAAGTGGCTGCGCGCCGGGTCGTGCGCGCCGCTGGCGATCGGCTCATGGAAACTGCTCACGAGTGGGCTGTGCGCAGCGCTCAGCACGCTGTCGTGGAGG
Source organism: Chloroflexota bacterium (assembly GCA_027622315.1). Lineage (GTDB taxonomy): Bacteria > Chloroflexota > Dehalococcoidia > UBA2979 > UBA2979 > VGNK01. The sequence goes on from JAQBZW010000062.1 coordinate 12,882, forward strand.
GCGCTCCCCGTGGCGGTGTGCGCTGAGCTGGCGCCCGCCGCGTGCAGCGAACTCAGCCCGGTGCTGTGCGTGCCACCCGCGCTGAGCGCGGTGCTGTGGGCCGCGCTCCGCAGCGGCTCGTGCTGGGCGCTCACGGCGGCGTCGTGCTGGCCGCTGACTAACGGGTCGTGCAGCGAGGAGCTCGCCGCCATGTGCGCCGAGCTGATCAGTGAGCTGTGCGCGCCGCTGAGCCTGGCGTCGTGCCCGGAGCTCTGCACCGGCGAGTGCAGCAAGCTGAGGTCTGGCGAGTGGCCACGGCTCGCGAGCGGGTCATGCTGACCGCTGTGCACGGGATCGTGCATGCCGCTGAGGAGCGCTGTGTGGGCATCGCTGATGGCCGGCTGGTGCAAACCGCTGAGCGTCGCGTTATGCACGCCACTCACGAGCGGCGAGTGCGCGGCGCTCGCGGCGGCAACGTGCCCATCGCTCAACGTGGGGTCGTGGAGGCTGCTCTTGATCGCGTTGTGCGCTCCCGTCTCGAGCTGGCTCAGGAACGGGTGGTGATTTCCGCTCAGCTCGGGGCTGTGCCCACCGCTCAGCGACGGATTGTGGAACGCGCTCATGGCCGCGTCGTGCTGCCCGCTCGCGTACGGATCGTGCGCCCGGCTGATGTCGGGCGTGTGGCCGTGGGACGCGGATGGCTCATGTCCTTCGCTGACGGTAGCGCCGTGGGCGCTGCTCAGCACCGGCGAGTGCAGCGTGCTGACGGCCGCGTCGTGCCCTCCACTGAACACCGCGCTGTGGAAACCGCTGATCATGGGATCGTGCCGGCCGCTGTCCGCCGGACTGTGGAAGGCGCTCACCGCGGCGTCATGGCCGCCTTTGGATGTGCTCAGCGCGGCGGCGTGCAACCCGCTGGCGAAGGGGTCATGGTCGGCGCTCGCAGCAGCGGCGTGCGCGCCGCTGGCGAACGGGTCGTGGGCGTTGGACAGGGTCTTCGACATTGAGCCGCTGATCACGGGCTGGTGTTGGCCGCTCAACGCGGCGTCGTGCCCACCGCTGAGCGAAGGGGCGTGGAAGCCGCTCACCTCGGCCGCGTGCGCGCCGCTCCTGAAGGGGTCGTGCATTCCGCTCGCTTCGGGGTTGTGCGCACCGCTCAGCGACGGGTTATGGAAGGCGCTAACGGCCGGGTCGTGGCCGCCGCTCAACGCGGCGTCGTGGAACCCGCTCAGCACGGGGCTGTGCCCGCCACCCGCGCTGAGCGCGGTGCTGTGGGCCGCGCTAATGAAGGGGTCGTGCGACTGGCTGACTGCGGTGCTGTGCCCGCCGCTCGCGGCGGGATCGTGGAGCGAGCTGAGCGCCGCGTCGTGCGCGCCGCTGGCCG
>JAQBZW010000063.1 GCA_027622315.1 Chloroflexota bacterium
GGCGGCAGCGGCGGGGGCGTGATGTAGGCCGGCAAGCGGGAGCCGCGCTGGGAGTCGAGCAGACGCTCGTAGTACGAGATCACCTGCTGCACGACGTGCGGCCAGCTGTATTCCTCCACGCGGCGGCGGCCGGCAGCCGCCAGCGAGGCGCGACGATCGGCGTCGAGCACGAGCTGCGTGAGTCCGTTCGCGAGGTCCATCGTGTCGCGGGGTCGCACCAGCAGTCCGTCGATGCCGTGCGTGATCACGGACGCGTAGCCCTCGATGTTCGAGGCCACGACCGGCACATTCGCCGCCATCGCCTCGAGCAGCACATAGCCCTGCGACTCATGACCGGTCGCCGGCGAGCAGAAGATGTCCGCGGTGTGGTGGTAGCGGGGCAGCTCGTCGTAGGACGGCCCCGGTACGAACACGATCCCCCGCTGACCACTGCGCTCGACGGACGCCTGGTAGCGCCGGCGCGCCCGCGAGTCGGGCCCGACCACGATCAGTCGTGTCGCCGCGTTGCGGGCGTTGACCACCCCGAACGCACGGATCAGGTAGCCCAGGCCCTTTCGCTTTTCCGCCCGCCCGACGTACAGGATGTTGATCGTGCCGTCGTCGAATTCGGGGATCGGCGGCAGTTCCGGGTTCGCCCAGTGCTCGATGTGAATCGCGTTGTGGATGATGTTGTAGTAGCCGGGGAAGTAGCGGCCCACGTATTGCGCCGCCGGCGGCGACACGGCGATCTTGCCGTCCAGCTCGCGGAACCAGCGCTTCAACAGCCGTCGGCCGTACGCGTAGAGACGGTTCCCACCGTCTTTCCGCGCGTGGAACGTCCCGACGTTCACGACGTTCGGGTTCGCGGCGCGCGAATGACGGAGCACCTGGATCGGCAGCACGGGCATGAGCGGCTCGTGGACGTGGACGACATCGAACTGCTCGCGCTCGAGCACCTCCCGGACCTGCCGCCCGAGACGAGGGTTGAGCGAGATGCGCACCACGGAGCCCGAGGCGTGCACCGGCAGCGGACGCCCGATGGTAATCACCATCGGGTCGTCGACCGGACGGCTGGCGGGCGCGAGCACGCGTACGTAGTGACCGCGCTCGCGCAGTTCGTCCGCGAGCGCCGCGACGTGCGCGTTCACGCCACCCGGCGTGTGCCAGTCGTACGGGGTCACCACCGCGATCTTCATGCCTCGCCCTGCCGCCCCGCGAGGCGCGTGGCGACGCGACGGAGCGGCGGCCCGAGCACGCGCTTCGGCGTTTCGGACAGCCCGCGTATTTGCTGATGCACGAGCCGGCGCATGCCGATCCGCCGCAGCGACACAGGGTCGCCGCACACGCCGTGCGTGCGACCCTCCACGATCGCGCGCCGGAGATCGTCCGCGCTGCGGCCGCGGAAGAGCGTGTACGCGCTGCCCACGGCCTCCAGGAAGTGCGCGTCGCTGCCGCCGGTCTCCGCCAGCCGATAGCGCTCGCGATTGAGCCGCAGCGCCTTCGCCCCCGTCACGCGGCCGGCGGGCGACACGTTCGCCACCTCGATGCCATCCGGCCGGGTTTCGGCGTCCGCGTCGCGCAGCAGCCGCTCGAGCGCGCGCTGGCCGACCGAGCGGGTGAGGTACGAGAAGGGGTGGGGGATCACGGCCAGCCCGCCGGCCGCATGAATGGCCGCGATCGTCTCGTCGAGCGGGCGCAGCGAGCGGATCGGACGGTCGACCCAGAGGGCGAGCATGTGCCCGGCGCGGGTGGTGAGCTCAATGCCGGGGATGAAGGCGAAGTCGTAGTTCCCGCGCGCGTGCAGTTCGCGCGCCGCGAGCGCGCCGGAGATGTCGTCATGGTCGGTGAAGGCGATCACGTCCAGCGCGCCCAGCGCCTGCACGCGGTCGAAGATTTCGCGCGCGGTCGCTGTGCCGTCGCCCGAGGCGCTGTGTACCTGGAGATCCGCGCGACCGAAGAGAGACGGGTCGTCGGTCTGCCGGTCGGCTGTGAGCGGCCGGGCGGCGCCCGCGGTGGTGGTCATCGCGGCCATTGTACGGAGATTCGTGGTGAATGCCCGGGCCACGCGCTCAGCCTGGGAGCGCGGGGAGCGACGGGTCCGGCCGGGATCTCCGCCGGAGAGCACGGCCGCCAGGCGGGCCAGGTAGAGCGTCCAGCCCTGCTTGTGTTGATCGCCCAGTTCCGAGGGCAGCCCCCGGTGGGTGAGCCGCACGAGCGTGCCGTCGCCATCCGCGATGAGCTCGATCTCGACGGTGGTGGAGCCCGGCGGGACGGGCCCGAACGGCGCGTCACCCCAGCCCCACGTCACCACCAGTCGACGCGGTGGCTCCAGTGTGACGAAGTGGCCACGGGCGCCTGCTCGCTCGCTGCCACCCATGCGAATGTGGGACGCTCCGCCTGATCGAGCGTCGAGCGTGGCGCCTGTGCCCTGCCAGCGTGCCCACAGCGCAGGATCGGTGAAGTACGCGTACACGCGCTCCGGCGGTGCGCCGACGCGCTGTTCGACCCGCAGTGGCGGCACGCTCACGCGGGGGGCTCGCCGGCGTCCGGCGGGTGGTCGCTTGCGGTCGCGTCCGTGGCTCCGGCCTCGATCGCGCCGGCGAGCTGGTCAAGCGTGTCGCCCCACAGCGCCTCGAGCGCAGGGCGGAGTGCGCCGAGGCGGTCGCGGTTCGCCCGGTAGTACCGGCGACGACCTTCGGGCCGCACGGCAACGAGTCCGGCGTCGCGGAGTACGCCCAGGTGCTGCGAGACCGCGCCGAAGGTGACGGGCAGCGCGTCGGCGATTTCGCCCGCCGAGCGCTCACGGTTCCACACCAGCCGCAGGATCTCGCGTCGGTTTGGCTGCGCGATCAGCGTGAGTAGGTCCACAACGACATTTTAGCGACCATTGAAACGTCAAGGATAACGTTTTAGTCTGTGCTGAATATTGAGGCGCGAGCACACGCTCGGTCGATCGGAGAGTGCGATGGCTATCGACGTCACGGTTACGCGGACGATCGGGCGTTCGCCACGCGAGGTGATGGCCTATCTCGCGGATGCGGCGCACGACCCCGAGTGGATCGGCGGGCTGATCGAGGTGCACCCGCCGGACGGTCCGCTCGCCGTCGGCACGCAGGTCGAGCGCGTCGCGGGTTTCATGCGGCGCCGCATCGAGTACGTGCTCGAGGTCGTGGCGCTCGAGCCCGAACGCCACATCGCGATGCGATCGATTCGCGCCCCGTTCCCGATGGAGGTGACGTACGAGGCCGCGCCCGCGGATGCGGGATCGCTGGTGTCGCTGCGCGTGCAAGGCGGCCCGGGCGGCCTGGCGCGGATGCTGCATCCGCTGATGGCTCGCCAGATGCGTGGCAACCTCAGCGGCGACCTCGCGCGTCTCGCGGCACGCCTGGAGCAGTAGCCCGAACGCGACGGGCGTTAGCGACCGGGCAACGAGAGTGTCCTCACTGTCCGGGGTAACGCCGCCACAGCGCGCGTCCCGCGTCGCCATCGGCGGGCAACTCGCCCGCTTCGAACGCCGCCTGCGAGTAGGCGCCACACGCGCCGGTGATCTCGCGGATCGACTCGCCGTCGAACGCAATCGTCGTGAGCAGACGGCCGTCGGCTGTTGCGTCGGCAGTTCCGAAGCCGGCGCGGGCGAGCATGACGGTGTGCGTGACCACGGCGTCGTCTGTGATGCGTGCGCGCACAGGTGGTTCATGACCGAGCACGACCAGCGCGTATGTGCTGTCGTCCACCAGGCGCGTGCGCAGCCCCTCGAGACTCCCCCAGCCGTCGCACTCGAAGTACGGCAGGTAGTCGACGACCGTCCCGTCCGCGGCGCCCGGCGGGCACTTGGGTGGGCCTCCGGCGCCGGCAGCGGTGGTGCACGCGGCCGATGCCATCCGCACCAGACCGATCAGCGCGGGCAGGTTGCCTGCTCGGAATGCCGAGAGAGCGGTGTCGACCGCCGGGACGCCGAGCGCCGGCGGCCAGCCCGTCGCCGGGGCATCGCCGGTCGCCGTGCCGGTAGGCGGCGCTGCCGTCGACGTGGCCGATGCCGATGCCGATGCCGATGCCGTCGCGGTGGCGGGAGTGGTGGCGGTGATCGCGGGGCCGCTCTCGTTGCCGCTCCGACAGGCGATCAGCATCGTGGCGAAGAGCACCGCGCCAGCGATCGCGCGCGGTGCGGCGGCGCCTCGGTGGCGGGGCAGACGCGGGGAGCAGGGCATGGGCCGCCTCCGTCTCTCACGTCGGGTCACAGGTGCTCATCCAGCGTAGGCGGCTGCGCTTCCGTGAGCCCCGAGATCCCAACCGCGCCGGCCGGCGGTGCTTGGTCCGGTGACCAGATCGGCGAGAGCACGAACCACTGCCCGGGGGCTCGGCGAATGCCCGCTTCCAGGTGCGCAATCAGCTCACGCATGCCAGAGGCAATGTCTTCGGAGCGATTACCGGTGGGGGCGGGAAGGTTGACCCGCTCGAGCGCCACGCGGTAGCGGCCCGGTGCGCTGCGCAACACCGTGCCATGGATGATCGTGGCGTGCGTGCGGCGCGCGAGCTCCACGGCGCCCGAGGGCATGGCCGCCGGCTCGCCAAAGAACAGGTAGGGCCGCGCCGTCCCGAGCACATCGCGGTCCGACACGGCGGCAACGACGCCGCCCGCACGCAGCAGTGCGAGCGCGTCCCGCACGCCGCCGAGGTCCGCCGGCACGAAACTGACCCCGGTGCGGCCGCGGATGCGGTGCACGAACTCGTGCACACGTCGCGGCTCGAGCGGCTCCGTGAAGACGAGCGTGTCGAAGTCGAACGCACCGAGCGCCTTGATCATGAACTCCGGATCCCCGAGGTGCGCCGACACCAGGACCACGCCGCAGCCACGGTCGAGCGCGGCAAAGAACGCGTCCAGCCCGGAGATCTCATCGGCGGCGTCGAAGGCGCCGTCCGGGGAAATGTGGGCGCCACGGGCGAAGTCGGCGTAGTAACGCGCCGCGCTCCGTACGCAGGCGCGTGCCTGGCGGTCGCGCACGGCGACCGGGGCGTTCGCGCCCAGCACATGCCGCATGTGGCTGCGGGTGATCGTGCGTAAGCGCGGGACGGCGAGCCACGCGAGCGTGCCCGCGACGGCGGCAATCGCGTCGAGCACACGCACGGGCGCACGCCCGAGCCCGTTCACCAGTAGCCACAGGCCCAGCACGCGAACGTCTCCGACGACGCGCGAACGGAGCCGGCGGAGCGGCGCGCGCAGCGCGGAGGCGGCGGGCGTCATGCCCGGTCCGCGCGGCACGGAGCCGGCTGCCGGCGACTCATGCGGGCCGTGCCGCCGCTGCGTCGGCCACCCACAGGTGGCGGAAGATGTACCACTGTGTCGGATCGCGGCGGACATGTTGCTCGAGGTGTGAGAAGAGCGCCTGCGTCAGCTCGCGAACGTCGCGATCGGTTTCGCCGCTCGGCTCGAAGGCGACAGGGGCGAGGTGGCCCGTCACGCGCGCACTCCACGGATTGATGCGACGCACCGTCGCCGTGACGACGGACGAACCCGCGCGCAGGGCGATCCGGGCGGGACCGTCGCTCACCGCGATCGTGGCGCCGAAGAACTCCACCTCCACGGGCCGCTCGTGCTCCGGGATGTCCGCCAACACCGCCACGATCTCGTTGCGCCGAAGCGCGCGCAGGATGCCGGGACCGACCCGATCGGCCCGGATGATCGTTAGCCCCAGACGCTCGCGCGTGCCGAGGATCAGGTCGTTCAGGCGCGGGTTGGCGAAGCGATCCGCGATCACCGCGACCGGGATGCCCGAGACGCCGAGGATCGCGGCGCCGAGGTCCCAGTTCCCGAAGTGCATCGTGACGAACACCACGCCCTGCCCGGAGCGTCGCTGTTCGATCGTGTCCCAGCCGTCGAAGTCGACGAGCGCCTCGATCTCCGCAGCCGACGCGCTCGGCAGCCGAAAGAAGTCGACGATGTAGACGGCGTAGTTCGCGAACGAGCGCCGCGCGTAGCGGCGCGCGAGTCGCTCGTCGCCGCCCGCGACGTGGCGCATGTTGTCAGTGCAGCGCTTCCGGCCGCCGGTCCATGCGAGGTACGCGAGCGTCCCCACGGCGCGTGCCAGCGCGTAACTGACCGCGACCGGGAGCACGCCGGCGATCAGCGTTGCGGTGCGGAAGGCAAGGTAGGCGAGCACGCGGCCGAGGCTACTATGTGGCCGCGCGCTGAGGCACGCGGGTGGCGGTGAGCGACGAGGGGCGCATGCACACGATCCGGCGAGCGGTCGCGGCCGATGTCCACACGATCCGCGCGATCGTCAATGCCGCGTACAGCATCTACCTCCCGCGCATGGGCAACCCCCCCGGCCCCATGCTCGACGACTACGGCGCACTCGTGACGGCCGGCCACGTGTCGGTACTGGAGGCGGACGGCGCGATCGCCGGTGCGATCGTGCTGCTCCCGCAGGACGGGTACCTCCTGCTCGACAACGTCGCCGTCGCGCCCGGCGATCAGGGCCGCGGCCTGGGCCGTGTGCTGATCACGTTCGCCGAGCAGGAGACGCTCCGGCTGGGACTGCCGGAGGTACGCCTGTACACGCACGTCGTCATGACCGAGAACCAGGCGCTATACGCGCGTCTCGGCTTCGAGGAGACGCACCGCGGCGTACAGGACGGCTACGAGCGGGTGTTCATGCGCAAGCGGCTGACTACGCCGTCGTAGCGTCCGCGGGAGCCCCTGCGTGCGCTTCCCGCCACGGGCTCATGGGCCTGTCCACGAGATTTCGACCCTCGGACACGCTCTCGCGATCGGGCCTCGGCGCTGATGGCGACGGCTGTATCCGTTCTGTATCACGCCCGCCTTCGTCCATAACTGGTCTGCAAGGCTTCCGCTCCTAATTTGTCAGTAGCCCATTTCCCAGGTCCTGCGCCCCAGTCCGGCGGCGGCATGACCCGGTTACCCGAGGGCACACATGGTGGGCCGGTAGAGCTCGAGCGCGGTGCGCGCGAGTGGTGTCTCTGCACCCGTTTCGCCTCGCGCCTCGCGCGCGCAGACGACACGGGAGGCGACCCCGCGTCGTGAGCGTGATCTGGCGACCACGTCTGGACGGCATCGCATGCGGCATCTCTCGGTTCGTCATCTCGCGGTTCGTCATCTCTCGGTTCGGCATCCCGCGCTCAGCAATCCGTCCGGCCGGGCTCGCCGCTCGCTGCCACGTGCGGTCGTCGGCGCCGCGCTCGTACTGCTCGTGGCCGTCGCCGCCTTCGCGACACCCGATCGTGTCCGCGCGACGGCCACCTTCTTCGCGGGTTCAACCACGCTCAGCCTCGATAAATCCTCCGCGAGCCCCGGTACCGGCTTGTACGCCGGCATCGCGGGGATCCAGCTCTCGGAGGTCGTCAACGACGACTTCGCGCCCGGCACGACACATACCCTCATTCTCCTGGTGCCGGCGGGCTTTGAGTCTCGCCATCCCTGGCCGCGCGATGCTCGCACCGGAGCCGGATGATGCCGGCGTGAACTCGGCACTGTGGCGCGGTGGCCCGATGGCCCGCATGGTGCGGCGGCCGCGACGGCGATGTCGTACTGGGTCTTCGCGAACGGTCTGCCCCAGGGCTACATCCCGGGGGCTCCCGCCTTCGTCAACCGAGTGTCGTCGCGCTCTACCCGGATGGGCGCGTGCCGACGCGCACGATCGTGCTGGTCGTGCTGCCGGTTCGCTAGCCGTTCGACCGCAGCCGTGCGGCGGCGACGAGCCGCGCCGCATACAGAAACGGGTCCCCGCAGGGGGACCCGTTTCTGTATGCACTCCCGGCGCTGGGGTCGCAGCTACGCGACCGGCGTGCCCTCGATGTACGACTCGAGCCGGACGCGCGCGTCTTCGTCGCGCCACTGCTCCGGCGGAGACTTCATGAAGTAGGCGCTCGCTTCGAGGATCGGGCCGGACAGGCCACGGTCGAGCGCGAGCTTGGCGCAGCGCACCGCGTCGATCACGACGCCGGCGGAGTTCGGGCTGTCCCAGACCTCGAGCTTCGTCTCGAGCATGAGCGGGACGTTGCCGAAGGTCGTGCCCTCGAGCCGAATGTGGCACCACTTGCGGTCCTCGAGCCACGGCACGTAGTCGGACGGCCCGACGTGTACATCGGCGTTCGGCAGCTCGTAGGCGATCTGCGAGGTGACCGCGTTCGTCTTCGAGATCTTCTTGGACTCCAGGCGCTCGCGCTCGAGCATGTTCATGAAGTCGGTGTTGCCGCCGAAGTTCAGCTGGTAGGTGCGGTCGATCTGGACGCCGCGGTCCTGGAAGAGCCGGACGAGCAGGCGGTGCAGGATCGTCGCGCCGACCTGGGACTTGATGTCGTCACCGACGATCGGGACGCCGGCGTCGCGGAAGCGGTTCGCCCAGTACGGCTCCCGCGCGATGAACACCGGGATGCAGTTGATGAACGCGCAACCGGCGGCGAGCACCTGCTCCACGTACCACTTCGTCGCCTCTTCCGAGCCGACGGGGAGGTAGTTGATGACGACGTCCGTCTTCGTCTCCTTGAGGATCTTCACGATGTCGGCGGTTTCGCCGGGGGCCTTCGTGATGATCTGCGAGAGGTACTTGCCGAGGCCATCGTGGGTCATGCCCCGCTGCACCGTCACGCCGGTTGTCGGCACGTCCGCGAACTTGATGGTGTTGTTGGGCTTCGTGTAGATGGCTTCGGAGAGGTCCTTGCCGACCTTGTTCACGTCGACATCGAAGGCCGCGGTGATGTTGATGTCGTTGATGTGGTAGCCGCCGAGCACCGGGTGCATCAGCCCGGGGATGACGTCACCGGACTCAGCGTTCTTGTAGAACTCGATGCCCTGCACGAACGAAGACGCGCAGTTCCCGACCCCGATGATCGCGACGTTGATCTTGTCTGCCATGTACTCCGGCGCCACCGGTCTGCCGCTGCGGCGGTGTGCTCTCGCACTGCTCGCTGTGGCGGGCGCGCCGCTCCTTTCGCTGCGAACTCGTGTTCTCGCCCGGTGCGTCGCGTTCGGCGGCGTGAGCCTCGGCTCAGCGCGTGTGCGGAGGCGCTCAGAGGGCCTCGCTCGCTCACCGCACACCATTGCGACGGGGGGAAGCGTACGGAGCCCACAAGACTTCAGTCCAATGGATGAATCATCTACTATGCATAAGCATGACTTATGCATACTCCCCGATCGCAACGCCCAACCTGCACTTCCAGCAGCTCGTCTACCTGCGCGAGCTCGAGCGCTCGCACACGCTGACCGAGGCGGCCGAGCGATTGCACATCAGCCAGCCCGCGTTGTCCCAGGCGCTCACGCAGCTGGAGCGACGCCTGGGCCGCCCGCTCTTCGAGCGCGACGGACGGCGGCGGGTGCTCACCGATGCGGGGCGGGAGGTCGCGCGCTTCGCGCACGAGGTGCTCGGTCGTGCCGCTGAGCTCCAGGCCTGGCTGGCCGCGCAGCGTCGTGGCGAGGCGGGGACGTTGCGGGTGGGCATGATCGATGCCGCGAGCCTGTATGTGCTGCCCGAGACCATCCGGCGATTCCGCGCGGAGTTCCCGGACGTGGACCTTCGCCTCGTCGTCGACACCAGCGCGGCGTTGATTGCACGCCTCGACGCGTTCGAACTCGACCTCGCCTTCGTGGTCGGGCCGCTGGCCGGCGCGTACGAATCGGCGCCGGTCTTGATCGAGCCGCTCTATCTGTACGCGCCGCGCGGCGTCGCCGAGCCGCCGCAGGACGGGAGCTGGGTGCTCTACCCGTCCGGCTCACAGACGCGCGCGCTGATCGACGCCGGCCTGGCGCGCGCGGGACTGCGGGTGCGCGTCACGCTCGAGAGCAGCAATCCCGAGATCCTGCGGCAGATGGTCGTGCTCGGGCTCGGCTGGAGCGTGCTCCCGGAGGCAGTCGCCGAATCCGTCGCGCCGAGCCTCTCACGCTATCGGCCCGAGGCGATCGCCTCGCGCACGCTCGTGGCGGTTCGACGGGCGGGAGCAGCCCCGGACGCTCGAGCGGAGGGCTTCCTCCAGCTCGCGGCCCGCGCGTCGGAGGGCGGTGGCGCAAAGAGCGCCGCCGCCCAGGCGGGCGGCGGCGCAGATCTGGTTTGAGGGGAGTCGGCTTACGTGTGTGCTGGAGTCTTTCCGATCTTGAACATCTTCGTGCCACAGGTCGGGCACTTGCCCTGCGTCGCGGGCCTGCCGTTCTTCATCGTGATCGGCTCGGCGTCGCTCATTTCCCGCTTCTCGCGGCACTTCAGGCAGTAGGCCTCCATAGAACCTCCTCGGCACCGCATCCGGCGCGATCGCCAGTCCACGGCACATGCGCGGCGCGGCCCCATCCGGCGATCCGAGACGGCGCTCGAACCCGGGCCCGCTATCTGTAGGCATCCACTCGTACCCCCCGTCCGCAACCCCTGTCAACGGCCCGTCAGGTCCGGGAGTGAGACTCGGTATCGATTGTAGAAGCGTCCGCGGCACGCGGAAGCACGCGATGGGGGTGCCAGGCGCCCACGGTCGCACCGGGCGTCATGACCGCGATCATCTCGCCATCGGGGTCGTACGCGCGGACACTGTCGATGCGTGCGCGTGGACGGAAGCTCGGCGCGGGCATGGCCACGATGTCGCGACCCTGGCGAACCGCCGCCGCCTGCACGCGACCGAGCAGGATCGCGGGCCGGTCCACCAGCACCGCGTCGGGGGCCTGCACGAGCGTGTCCCAGCGCCCCGCCGCGAGCAGTCGCTCCGCGAGCGCGAGCGGCGTGGCGTCGGCGAGCGCGAACGGACCGACGGCCGTGCGCGCCAGCTCGTCGAGCTGGCCACCGACTCCCAGCGCGACTCCGAGATCGTGCGCGAGTGAGCGCACGTAGAAGCCTTTGCCGCACTCGATGTCGACGGTCACGCGCGGGCGCGGCGTGCCCGCGTCTTCGATCGTCACGATCGTCAGCGCGTGCACGATCACCTCGCGGGCCGCCAGCTCGTGCGGCTCGCCGCGGCGAGCCGCACGGTACGCGGGTTCGCCTCCCCGTTTCACGGCGCTGTATGCAGGCGGAACCTGTGCGATCGGGCCCTCGAAGCGGGCGAGCGCCGCGCTCACCGCCGCCGCCGTCACCGCGGAGGCGTCGTGCTCGGCCGTGACGGCGCCGTCCACGTCGTAGGTGTCCGTGGCCACCCCGAGCACGATCACGCCGCGGTAGCGCTTGCGCGCGGCGACGAGCTCGTCGACGAAGCGCGTCGCTTCGCCGAGGGCGACGGGCAGCACCCCCGTGGCGTTCGGGTCGAGCGTGCCGGCGTGGCCCACGCGTCGCACATGCGCGGCGCGGCGGATGCGCTTCACCACGTCGAAGGAGGTGATCCCGCGCGGTTTGTCGATGTTGATGAAGCCGCGCAGGATCATGGCGTGCTCGTCCGCGTGCGGGCGTGTGAGGGCATGGGCTTCGAAGGTCGGCTCGATCGCACGGCGCGCTCCCGCAGGCTAGAGGTCGCGGCCCTCGGCGCGCGCGACGTCTCGCATGAGCGCTGTCATGCGGTCGCCCTCTTCGATCGAGCGGTCGCGCAGGAACTTCAGGCGCGGCACGCGGCGCATGCGGAGCTGGTGCATCATCTCGCGGTGGAAGAACGGCTCGGTGCGCTCGAGCGCCGCGAACACCTCCTCCGCGCGCTCGTCATCGACGCCCAGCAGGCTGACGTGCACGCGCGCGGAGGTGAGGTCGGGCGCCACGTTGACCAGCGTGATCGACAGCATCACATCCTCGAGCGCGGGGTGTTTCACCTTGCGCTCGAGCAGATCCGCGAGCACTCGCTGAATCGTGTCGCCCACTTTTTCGGTGCGCCTGGTCATCGTCGGCCTTCCTGGGAGCCGGTCGTCAGCGCACCTGCTCCATGTGGAAAGTGCGAATCTCGTCGCCTTCCTGGAAGTCGTCGAAGCCTTCGATCTGAACGCCGCACTCGAAGCCGGAGGCGACCTCGCGCGCGTCGTCCTTCACGCGCTTCAGGCTGTCGAGCTCGCCTTCGAACACGACCTGCCCGGCGCGCAGCACGCGCGCACGCTGGCCGCGGCGGACCGTGCCCTCGCGCACGTAGGAGCCGGCGATTGCGTTGCGGCGCCCGAGCCGGAAGACCTGGCGCACCTCAATCGTGGCGTCCTCGCGTTCCTCGTAGACGGGGGCCAGCATGCCCTTCACGGCCGCTTCCACGTCGTCCACGATGTCGTAGATCACGCGGTACTCGCGGATCTCGACGCCTTCGTGATCGGCGAGCTTCTTCGCGCCGGGCTCGGGCCCGATGTTGAAGCCGATGATCACACCCTTCGATGCGACCGCGAGCTGCACGTCGGACTCGGTGATGGAGCCGACGGAGGCGTGGATCACCTTCACGCTCACCTCGTCCACGCTCAGATCCTCGAGCGTCTCAACGAGCGGATCGATGGAGCCCTGGACGTCGGCCTTCAGCACGAGGTTGAAGTCCTGCACGTTGCCCTTGTGGATCTCGCCGAAGAGCGAGTCCAGCGTGACCGCCGTGCGCGTGTCGTCGCCCGATGCGATCGCGCGGCGGCGTCGCTCGGCCTCGTTGCGCGCTTCCTTGTCGCTCGCCATCACCACGAAGCGCTCGCCCGCGAGCGGCACCTCGCTCAGGCCCAGGATCTCCACCGGCGTGGACGGCCCGACGTCCTTCAGGCGTTTGCCGTCCGCATCGGTCATGGCCTTCACGCGCCCGAAGGCGAGACCGGAGAGGATCGCGTCGCCCTGGCGCAGCGTTCCTGTCTGAACGAGCACGGTGGCCACCACGCCGCGGTTTCGATCCGTGGCCGCTTCGAGCACCACGCCCACGGCGTCTCGCTTCGGATTCGCCTTCAGGTCCTGCAGATCCGCGACGGCGAGCACGTTCTCGAGCAGCGTGTCGATGCCTTCACCCTTGAGCGCCGAGACGGGGACGACGATCTGATCGCCGCCGTACTCCTCGGGGACGAGGTTCACTTCCATCAACTGCTGCTTCACGCGGTCCGGGTTGGCGTTGTTCGCGTCGATCTTGTTCAGCGCGACGACGAGCGGCACGCCAGCGGCGCGTACGTGGTCGATCGCCTCGCGCGTCTGCGGCATCACGCCGTCGTCCGCCGCCACCACGATGATCGCGACGTCGGTGACGCGCGCGCCACGCGCGCGCATCTGCGTGAACGCCTCGTGGCCCGGGGTGTCGATGAAGGTGACGAGCCGCCCGTCGGGCGCCGTCGCCTGGTAGGCGCCGATGTGCTGGGTAATGCCGCCCGCCTCGCCCTCGGTCACGGTCGTGCGTCGGATCGCGTCGAGCAGCGTGGTCTTGCCGTGGTCCACGTGCCCGAGCACGGTCACGACGGGCGGCCGCGCCACCATATCGGCGCTGTCCTCTTCCTCGACGCGCATCGAGGTGGAGTCGGCGTCGCCGTCGGCGTCACCGCCGGCGGAGTCGGACTCCTCTTCTTCGGGCTCATAGCCCAGGTCGGTGGCGACCACGGCGGCGGTGTCGAAGTCCACGACCTGGTTAATCGTGGCCATCACGCCGTTCTTCATCAGCTCTTTGATCACGTCGATCGCCGTGACGTTGAGGAGCGACGCGAGGTCGCTGACGACGATCACGGGGGGGATGTGTATCGGTCGTGCCTGGGTCTGCTGTTCGGAAGTCATGCGGCTCCGCTCTTCCCTCGCGATGCTGCCGTGGTGAGCGGGCGATCGGATCGTCCGGGCTCGGCATCATCGTTCAATCCGCGCTCGAAGGCCTCGAGGACCGCGCGGTCGTTTGTATTGATGGTGGCGCGCAGGGTGTTGCCCAGCGGTCCGCCGCCCTTGGCCTGCGACGTGGCGCGCGCTCGTTCCCAGCACGCGGCACGCCGACAGAGGTAGGCACCGCGGCCCGGCGCGCGGCGGCGCTCGTCCACGACCAGGCCGTCGTCTCCGTACGCCAGTCGCACGAGCTCGCGCTGATCGCGGGTCTCGCGACAGGCGACGCAGGTCCGCTGCGGCTGGTGGCGCGCTTTCACGATCGCCTCACAGTGCCGCCGACGCATGCGGTCGGCGCGAACGAGTGGCGTTGACGCGCGCGGGCCCGGCGGGCGCCCTGTCCGGGCCACCCTCGTCGGGCTCGGGCTGGCTAGGCGTCGTCGTCCTCGTTCTCCTCATCCTCGTCTTCTCCGAGGAAGTCCTCGCCCTTGAGGGCGGCCTCGATCTCGTCTTCGTCGATGTCCATCTCGAAGCGGCGCGTGGCGCGCACCGGGGCGCGCGGCGCAGCCGGCTCGCGGCGGACGCCCGGCCCACCGCCCGTGCGGCGG
>JAQBZW010000064.1 GCA_027622315.1 Chloroflexota bacterium
GCCGGCGTGGCTGTCACGTCGTCCGATCCGCCACATGCCATCAGCGCCATCGTCAGTGCGACGACGATCATCAGTGCGTACGCGCGCGCGTACCCGCTCGGTTCCACTCATGCTGCGTTCCCTCATACGCGCGCGCGGCGCGTCCGCTTGCCCCTGTGTGTTGCTGCCGTCCCCTGCACCGTTCGTGCCGCCTTGCCGCGGACGACGTCAGCAGCGCGCAACGGGAACGTCTACGCGCATCGCCCGCTCACGCCACCGCCGTGCGTCGTCGCTCTCCAGCCGCTCGACACGAGCGAAGCCACTCGGATCCGCGGTCGGTGAGGCAAGGTTGACATTCCGTCACCCGCCATGTAGACGGTGTTCTACGCACCGCTTGACTAAATGTCAATCAAGCATCGCAGCCCTGAGACCGTCCCCCGATGACGGCCGCAGGGGGATGGATCCGGTCATCGCGCGTGGTCGCGGAGGGGCAGCTCGTGGCCGACGCTCAGCCGGGCAGACGCACCGCGGAGAGCCACACCGGGAACGACCGCCCGCGACCGGATCGGGGGCGCGGTCGCCGGCCACGCCGCTCACGTACACGACCCGTCACCGAACAGGGCGAATCGACGCGGCGGCGCCTGCTCGACGCCGCGCTGCAGGACTTCCTTGCGCGCGGCTACGTGGGCGCGCGCGTCGAGGAGATCACGCGCCGCGCGGGTGTCGCGTACGGCACCTTCTATCGCTACTTCGACAGCAAGAGCGATGCCATTCGCGCGCTCGCGGATGAGGTCTACCGGGACATCTTCGCGGCCGCGACGCGCGAAGTGCGCACGGGCGGGCCGATCGTCGATCGCGTCTTTCACGACATCCTGCTGTCGCTCGAGGCGTTCACGCGGCACCGCGACGCACTGCGCGTGCTCGACGACGCGATGGGCGCGGACCCGTCGGTCGCTGCAGAGGTGCAGCGGCTGCAACAGCGTGACGTGGACCAGTACGCGCAGATCCTGAGCACGGTTCCGGGCTACCGCCCGGTCGCGGATCCCGCTTTGGTGTCGTTGCTCGTGAACGCGCTCGGTGACGAGGTAGCGCGGCGCTGGATCCGGTCGGAGCGGTGCACGGGCGACCCGCTCCGCGATGGGCCGGAGCTGCGCGCGATCGCCCGCGTGCACACGATCATGGCGCTCGCCGTGGTCGAGCCGGGTGCGCTCGGCATTGCCCCCGATTGCCTTGCGGCCCTCTTTGAAAGGATGCACCCTCGTGACGACGAACCTGCCGCACCGCACTGAGCGCGACGAGGCGCTGCGTGAACGCGCGCAGCGGGTGATCCCGAAGGGGATGTACGGGCATCAGTCCGTGGCGCGCCTGCCCGAGGGCTACCCGCAGTTCTTCTCGCACGGCGAGGGCAGCCACGTCTGGGACGTGGATGGCAACGAGTACATCGACTACATGTGCGCCTACGGACCGATCGTGCTCGGCCATCGCCATCCGGCGGTCGAGCGCGCGGCAGCCGCGCAGCAAGCGCGCGGCGACACCTTCACCGGCCCCACGGAGCGCATCGTCGAGCTGGCCGAGCAACTCGTGGCGATCACGCCGCACGCCGACTGGGCGTGGTTCGCGAAGAACGGCACGGACGCCACCACGTACGCCGTCACCGTCGCGCGTGTACACACCGGCCGTCGCGTGCTCATGCGTGCGGCGGGCGCGTATCACGGCGCGTCCCCACTGTGGATGCCCGGTCCCGCCGGGCCGGAGGACGGCGCCTACCAACTCAGCTACCGCTACAACGACCTCGAGAGCGTGCGTGCGGCCGCGGCCGAGGCGAACGGCGATCTCGCCGCGATCATCGTCTCGCCCTTCCGGCACGACGCCGGGCACGTCCAGGAGCTGCCCACGCTGGAGTTCGTGCACGGCGTGCGCGACATCTGCGACGCCACCGGTGCCGTGCTGATCCTGGACGACGTGCGCGCCGGCTTCCGCCTCGACCTCGGGGGCAGCTGGGCGCCCTTCGGCGTCAAGCCGGATCTCGCCGCCTACAGCAAGGCGATCGCGAATGGCTACGCGTTGGCGGGCGTGACGGGTGGCGCACAGCTGCACGACGCCGCCGGTTCGGTCTTCGCGACCGGTTCGTTCTGGTTCTCGGGCGTGGCGATGGCGGCCGCGACCGCCACCATCGCCACGATGGAGGAGACGGACGGGATCGGCCAGATGGAGCGCGTGGGGACGCTGTTACGCGAGGGGCTCGCGGGCCAGGCGCGCGCACATGGCCTGCGCGTCACGCAGTCCGGCCCGGTGCAGATGCCGTTCCTCAGCTTCGACAGCGACGACCTTGAGGCACGCGACATCCCGCGCGCGCTGCGCTTCACCAGCGAGGCGGTCAAGCGCGGCGTCTACTTCCACCCGACGCACAACTGGTTCCTTTCCGCGGCGCACACGGCCGAGGACGTCGAGCGCACGCTCGTGATGACGGACGCGGCATTCGCCGCCGTGCGCGACACGTTCGGCGCCGACGCGTAGCGACGCGAGGGGCGCGGCTACGGCGTCGCCCCACCCCTCCGCGACGGCCGCAGGTAGACGAACCAGTAGACGCCGCCCACGAGCAGCGCCCCGCCGATCACGTTCCCGATCGTGACGGGCACGAGATTGCGTACGAGGAAGTCGCCCCAGGTCAGCGTACCGAGCCGCTCAGGGCTCAACCCGCTCGCTGCCACGGCGGCGGGCTCGCCCTTCAACAGCAGCGCGAGCGGCACGAAGTACATGTTCGCGATGCTGTGCTCAAAGCCGGCGGCGACGAACGCCGTGATCGGGAACACGATCGCGACCACCTTGCCGCCGAACGACCGCGCTCCGAGGCTGAGCCATACCGCGAGCGTGACGAGCACATTGCAGAGCACGCCGAGCGCGATCGCCTGACCGAACGAAAGCCCGACCTTCGAGACGCCGATCGTGAGCGCGGTGGCGCCGACCGCGTTCGCGTCCAGCGTCCACGTGCGCGCCGCGTACACGAGCAGCGCGGTGAGCACCGCGCCCACGAAGTTGCCGGCGTACACGATCGCCCACCCGCGCAGCAGGCGCGTGGTGGAGACGCGCCGGTTCGCCCACGCCATCACCACCAGCGTGTTCCCCGTGAACAGCTCCGCGCCCGCGAGGAGCACGAGGATCAGGCCAAGGCTGAACGCGACCCCGCCGAGCAGTCGCGTGGGCCCGAATCCCAGTTCGCCGTGCGTGATCACCACCGTGAAGAGCATCGCGCCGAGCGCAATGAAGGCACCGGCGAGGCCGGCCAGCACGGCCATCGTCACGACGTCCATCGCCGACTTGCGCGCGCCCACGTCCTCGCACGCACGAGCGATCTGCGGTGGCAGCAGCAGGTCGAGCCCGGCGGCTTCAGGCCGGTCGCTCGGGGGCGCGGGCGCCGTGCTCATCGTTCGGTCTCCTGTCTGCCGGCATGGACGCGACGAGGGCGGTCGCATCGCGACCGCCCTCCTGTCGGTATGGCCGAAGCTGTGCGCGTGCGTGCGCGCTACTTCGCCAGGAAGGTCTCGACGGCCGTGATGAACGCGTCCTCACGCTCGACCTGGGGCAGGTGCCCGGCCCCGCTGATGCGCGCGACCTCGGCGTTCGGGAGCAGTCGTGCGAACTCGTCCGCGTATGCGGAGGGGATCAGCCCATCGGACTCACCGTGCACGATCAGCGTGGGCGTGGACACGTACGGCAGGCGGCGGCTGAGCCCGCGGTCCGCGATCGGCCACATGAACTTCGTGGCCACGCCGAGGTTCTGCTGGCGCAACAGCATGGCCGCGTTCGCGCCGTCCGGGTGAGACTGCGCGATCGAGGTTTCGCGCTCGGCCGCGGCGACATCGTGCCACTTCGCCTGCTTCAGCTGCTCGGGATTGAGGACGAACGGATCGGCCGGCTGATCGGCGTCGATCCACAGTCCCCACGCGTCGACGAGCACGAGCTTGCGCACGAGGTGTGGCGAGGTCGCCGCGAACTCGCCCGCGATCATGCCGCCGAGGCAGTGCCCGATCACGTCCACGGGGCCCGTGCCCAGGTGTTCGACGAGCCGGCGGAAGCGCATCGCCATGTCGAAGATGTCATGGATCGACTCGAAGCCCGTGGACTCGCCGTAGCCGGGGAGCTCCGGTGCGTAAACGCTGTGCGACTGCGCGAGGCGCTGGAGGAACGGCGCATCGCCCGGGTGCTGCTCGAAGCCATGCAGGAACAGCAGCGGCGAGCCGCTGCCCGCGCTCCACACCCGAATCTGCGCGTCGTCGACGGTCTGTGTGGTCAGTGGCATGCGCTGTCGTCCGCCTTCCGGGCGAGGGTCGCGTTAGTTTCCGGCGACACCGGCGACCTGTGGCATGTTGGCGTTCACGCGCTGCTGGCTGACCGCGGGCGTCCAGTGGTCGGGCTGGTCGGCCCAGAGGTCGCGGAGGTAGGGGATCACCTCCGTGCCAAAGAGTTGCGTGTTCTTCGCCGCGAGCTCCTCGGAGAGGTTGCCCATGTGCAGCGTGGGGATCAGCTGGCCGATGCGCAGATCGGTCGCGAGTTCGCGGATGCGCTGGCGTACGCGCTCGGGCGTGCCGGCGATGATGTAGCCCTTCTCGTCGTACTCCCAGAAGGACATCTCGCCGCGGGCGGCGCGCATGCGGTCCTCGTTGCTCAGGCTGCTGGCGCCGCGCATCTCGATGTCGTGCGCGATCGACTTCACCGTGCGGTATCCGGGCGGCTGCGCGAACGCGGGGTTCACGTTCTGGCGCGAGTAGAAGTAGTTCACCGCCTCCGCGTAGTCCTTCTCCGCCTGCTCGTCGGTCTCGGCGACGCAGCAGATCTGGGTGAAGGCCATGCGGTTCGGGTTCGTGTCCCCGCCGCGCTGATCCACGTAGTCCCAGAAGCCGTCGACCACAGGCTTCGCCGAACGCAGTCCCGAGAACGAGAGGTGGCCGTAGCAGTAGTCCTCGTCGATCACGAGATCCCACGTCTCCACGGAGCCACTGCCGGGCACCCAGATCGGCGGGCGCGGCTTCTGCACCGGCCGCGGCCAGAGGTTCACGTAACGCAGCTTGTTGTACTTGCCGTTGAAGGCGAAGGGCTCGGGCGACTCCCACGCCTTCAGGATCAGCTCGCGCGCCTCACGGAAGCGGTCCCGCAGCTCCACCGGCGGGACGCCGTAGCAGAACGTGGAGTCCATCGGCGTGCCGTAGACGAAGCCGGCGATCACGCGGCCCTCGGACAGGCAGTCGAGGTATGCCATCTCCTCGGCGATGCGCGTCGGCGGGTTATACAGCGCCAGCGAGTCGCCAATGATCAGGATCGCCGCGTTCTCGGTCGTGCCCGCCACCGAGGCGGCGATCAGGTTCGGCGAGGGCGACATCGCGAACGATGTCTGGTGGTGCTCGTTGACGGCGAGGCCGTCGAAGTTCGAGCGATCCGCCAGCTGCATCAGCCGGATGAACATCTGATAGGTCTTCCCGACCTTCAGCGGATCGTGCATCGTCGCCGGGGCATCCACCCAGGTGTGGTTGTTCTTGACCTCTTCGGCCGTGGTGTGGCCGTAGGTCACCTCGGCGAACCAGTGGAACTTCATCGCTCTCTCCTCGCTGGCGCGTGCACTGAGCGCACGACCCTACGGGTTGGTCAGGAACGCTCGGATTTCGGCGAGGGTGTCGTCGGGATATTCGATCACCATGCCGTGGCTGCCGCGGGGCAGCACCTTCAGCTGTGCGCCGGGGATGCGCGACGCCATCTCCACGGCCTGCGACGGCGGCGTGAGCACGTCCTCCGCGCCCACGAGCACCAGTGTCGGCGTGCGCACGTCGCCCAGCCGCGGCCGGCTGTCGTAGTTGCGGATCGCCTCACCCTGCGCGTGGAAGCCCTCGTACGTCGTAGGGTCCGGCATCTGCGTCACGAGCTTCGCCAGCTCGTAGCGCTTGTCGTGGTCGTACAGCGAGCGCGCGGTCGTGCCCCATGGCATGCCGATCACCGCGAGCGCGACGGGGTCGAGCTCGTGCTTGCGCATGAACGTGAGCGCGTCCAGCCACTTGTGCTGGAGCGGGGAGTACGACGGCAGCGTGCTCAACAGCACGCCACGCTTCACGTGCTGGGGGTGGTTGATCATGAGCGACTGCAGGACCGAGCCGCCCATCGACCAGCCGACACAGTCGACGGGGCCCACGCCGAGGTGGTCGATCAGCGCCGCGGCGTCGTCGCCGAGCGTGTCCATCTCATACGGCCCCGGCGGCACGTCGCTCTTGCCGACGCCACGGTTGTCGAAGGTGATGCAGCGGTACTGGTCACGGAGTGCCGGCACGACGGTCGCCCAGCTCAGCCGGTTCGCGCCCAGGCCGGCGATGAGCAGAAGCGGTGGGCCGGTGCCGTCCTCC
The DNA here is from genome assembly GCA_027622315.1 of Chloroflexota bacterium. Lineage (GTDB taxonomy): Bacteria > Chloroflexota > Dehalococcoidia > UBA2979 > UBA2979 > VGNK01. The sequence goes on from JAQBZW010000064.1 coordinate 6,366, forward strand.
TCGAAGTAGAGGCGGATGCCGTTCACCTCGACGTGTGGCACAGGCTGGCCCCTTCGACGCGCTGCGCGGGCGAGCCTACCACGGGCGAGATCCGCCCTCTATCGCGGTGCTGATGCGCCGTCGCGAGCGGGCGCGAACGGCCCGCGATCGGCCGGCGACCGGCTGTGACCGGCCGTGAGCGGGTGATGAGCGGCCGCTAGGGGTAGTTCGTTTCGCAGTGCGCGTACGTCCTGGTCTGCGTCGTGCCGATGCAGACTTCCGTGCCGGGCCCGCCGTCCAGCTTGTCCGCGCCGCCGCCACCGACCATGCAGTCGTTGCCGCCGCTGCCGCCGCTGGCGCCGCTGGCGCCGCTGGCGTCGGTGTCGTCGAGGCTGGCGCGGCCGAGCACGAGCTCGCTCGCGTTGCTGGCGGCGAATTCCCCGCGCCCGTCACGATCGCCGTCACGCTCACGCCTGCGCGCGCGTTCGACCGTCCGCAGCGAGGTCGCGCCGGCGACGATCGGCGTCAACGTGTGGCGGCCGTCGGCGCCGGAACACGCTCGCCGGCGCGAACCGCTCCTCGACCGCCAATCCACCGACGATCGCGGACGCGCGCCCGTCCGCGCGCACAGTCAGTGGTAGTACCCGCGGCGCACACCGGTCGCGCGCTCGACGTCGTCGATTAGTGCGCTCAGGCGCGCGAAGGTGACCGTGCCCAGCGCAGTGGCGCCCGCGCCGGTGAAGGGCTGTGCGGGCTGCAGTTCGAACGCGCGCCGCCGACCCTGCCCGTCGGAAAGCTCGGCGGTCAGCGCGATCGTGCCGCCCGCCGCCGTCAATGTGGAGTAGCAATAAAGTAGGGTCCTATAATACAGGTATTTTAATACTCGTAACAAGTTGCCAGAAAAGTAGTATCCTACGTGACCATGACATCCTCCCGCTGCGGTCCACGCGATCGGTCGACCGAACCACCGGAGCGAGCTGCTTCGCAGCGGGCCGTCGACGCCTCGCAGATCCGTGCGCAGCGGTGGGGGCTGATCTCAAATCACGGTGCCGCGCTCGGCGTGCTCGCGCGCGATCCGAACGTCACGGTGCGCGACCTCGCGCAGTCGATCGGCGTGACGGAACGGTCGGCAACGAACATCCTGCGCGACCTGCGTGATGGCGGCTTCGTCAACGTGCGCCGGGTCGGCCGCCGCAACCTCTACTCAGTCAATCTCGAGCAGAAGCTGCGCCGTGCCGGCTATCGCGAATCGACGGTGGGCGAGCTGCTCGCCGCCCTGCACGCCATGGTGGACATAGACGAAGTCGAGCGACACGCCGGCGATCCTCGGTACGGCTCACGGACGACCCCGCCCAGCACCGACAGCGTCGAGTAGTCGCGGGCGCCGCGCGCTTCCTCGCGCGCACCGCACCGCACCGCATCGCACCGCACCGCATCGCACCCCACGGCCCCGCCGCCGGCCCGTCGCCGGTTCGCGCAAGCGCTCGCGGGCGCGCGCCCACAAGCCGTGTGCCTACAATGCGCCGGCGAAGGGGGACCGCGTGAGCAATCTCAAAGACAAGTACGCGATCGTCGGGGTCGGGGAGACCGAGTATTCCCGCAACTCCGGGCGCACCACGCGCGCGCTCGGGATGGAGGCGATCCGCAACGCGATGCGCGACGCCGGCCTCGAGCCCGGCGAGGTCGACGGCATGCTCTCGTACCACGGCAACGACTCGACGGATTCGTTGACGATTGCCGGCGACCTCGGGATTCGTCTGAACTTCTATATGGACTGCTCGGGCGGCGGCTCGAGCACCGAGGCGCTGATTGGCCTCGCGACCGGCGCGATCGAGGCCGGGATGTGCGAGACGGTTGTGGTCTTCCGCGCGATGAACGGGTACACCGAGGCGCGCATTGGCGGCACCGGCCGGCAGGTCCCGGTCTACACGGGCGGGGCGCTCTACCAGGGCATCTACGGGGTGAACTCGGCCGCGCAGATGTTCGCCGCCGCTTTCATGCGCCACATGTTCGAACACGGCACCACGAGCGAGCAGATCGCGAACGTGAAGGCCGTGCACAGCCGCCACGCGTCGAACAACCCGAAGGCGTTCTACAAGGAGCGCGTGACGGTGCAGGACGTGCTTTCGTCCCGCTGGATCACGAGGCCGCTGCACCTGTTGGACTGCTGCGTCGAGACCGACAACGGCACGGCGATCATCGTCACGAGCGCTGAACGAGCTCGCGATCTCCGCCAGAAGCCCGCCTACATCATGGCCGTCGCCGGGCGCACCTCGAAGCGCAAGGCGAATTACCACTGGTCGTACGCGCCGATCACGCTGCACTCCGGGCAGTACGCGGGACCGCGCATCTTCGCGAACGCCGGCGTGACGCCGGAAGACATCGACGTCACGGGCGCCTACGACGCCTTTACCTTCACGCCGATCTTCCAGCTCGAGGCCTACGGCTTCTGCGAGCCGGGCGGGGGCGGCGACTACGTCACGAACGGCACGATCGAACTCGGTGGCAAACGCCCGAACAACACGAGCGGCGGTCACCTGTGCGAGGTCTACACGCACGGCATGAACATGGTGATCGAGAATGTGCGCCAGCTGCGCGGGCTCGTGGACGACTACTGCCCGAACTGGGCGGCGGGCGAGCACACGTACGACTACTCAGAGCGCGGCTGCCGCCAGGTGCGCGACGTCGAGCTCACGGCGAACCTCGGCTGGGCGTCGCCGGCGATCGGCTCCGCGCTGATCATGCACAACTGAGCGCGCGCCCCTTCGCAGACACGCACAGGGTGGGAGCAGGAACATGGCTGAGTACCTCGGGGTCGAAGTGCGAATCGCGCCGAACGACCCGATCTCGCGCGAGTTTCTCGAGCACGCCGGCGCGCACCGCTTTGTCACCCAGCGCTGCCGTGATTGCGAGCTGCTGCAGTACCCGCCTGGCACGGCGTGCGAGCACTGCACGAGCTCAAACTTCGAATGGACGGAGCTCTCCGGGCGCGGCACGATCTACAGCTACCAGCTCGTCGAGCACCCGATCCATCCGGCCTATCGTGAGCGCGTGCCCTACCCGGTGGTGCTCGTCGAGCTCGACGAGCAGCGCGGCCTGCCGGTGCCCGAGTACGCGCTGCGCGTGATGGCGACGCTGGTCGATACCGAGGGCAAGCCAGAACGAGCGGCGGCGGTGGCGATCGGCAAGCGCGTGATCGTGGACTTCACCGATCTGGGCGACGGGCTCGGCCTGCCCGTGTTCCGGCTGAGCGACGAGCCGCCCGAGTTCGAGCCGTGGAGCTTCCCGCTCGCCTGAGCGACCGTGGGCGCCGGCCCGCTCGTGCCGCCGTCAGTCGCGCGTTGCGGCCGCCGGTCGCGGCACACCCGGGAGCGGGAGCGGCCGGCCCGTGACGGGGTCGGCGATCACCGACATCTCGATCGCAAAGACCGCGCGCAACAGCTCGGCGCGGAAAACGTCCTCCGGCGTGCCGTACGCACGCAGCCGCCCGTCGCTGAGCGCGGCCACGCGGTCGGCGTAGCGGGCCGCGAGCATCAGATCGTGCAGCACCGCGATCACGGTCATGCCAGCGGCGTTCAGCCGGCGCAGCAGCTCCATCACTTCGATGCTGTGGCGCACGTCGAGGAACGCGGTCGGCTCGTCGAGCAGCAGGAAGCGCGGCTCCTGCGCCAGCGCGAGCGCGATCCAGGCGCGCTGACGCTCGCCGCCCGACAAGGTGCCGAGCCTGCGACCGCGCAGCCCCTCCAGATCGGCGTCGCGCAGCGCGCGATTGATAGCGTCGACGTCGCGTGCGCCGATGCCTCGGAGCAGTGACTGGTGGGGGTAGCGCCCGCGCGAGACGAGCTCCTCGACCGTGAAGTCGAGGCCGCCGTCCGGCGACTGCGGCAGTATCGCGATCTGGCGCGCGACCGCGCGCGAGCCGAGCGACCACAGGTCGTCGCCGTCGAGACGGACGTCGCCTGCGCGCGGGCGCAGCAGCCGCGCGAGCCCGCGCAGCAGCGTGCTCTTGCCGCTGCCATTCGGCCCGATCAGCGCGAGCAACTCGCCCCGCTCCGCGCGCAGCGACGCCCCGTGCACGACCTCGCGCTCGCCGTAGCCGAGCGTTAGCGCGCGTGCCTCGAGCGTCACCGCTGCACGCGCAGCAGGTAGAGCAGGAACGGCGCGCCGATCGCCGCGGTGACGATGCCGGCCGGCAGCTCGGCCGGCCGCAGCACGAGCCGGGCCACGAGATCGGCGCCGCCTACGAGCAGTGCGCCGGTGAGCGCCGATGCCGGCAGCAGCCGGCGCCAGTCGTGGCCGACGAGCGGACGTGCGAGGTGCGGGCAGACCAGTCCGACGAAGCTCACGAGGCCCGCCACCGCCACGGCGATGCCCGTGAGCACGCCCGTGGCCGCGAGCACCGCGACGCGTGTCGAGGTCGGCGCGACGCCGAGGCCGGCTGCGATCTCGTCGCCCAGCGCGAGCACGTTCAGGCGATCGGCGGCGAGCAGCGCGAGCGCGAACGCCGGCACGAACCACGGCCACATCGCGTGGAAGTCCGCCCAGCCGGAGCCGTACAGGCCGCCGGCGAGGAAGCCGAGGCTGAGCTGGAGGAACGTGCGCGAACTGGCGAGCAGGGCCACGATCGCTGCGCCGAAGAGCGCAGCCAGCGCGACGCCGGCGAGCGTGAGCCGGAGCGGAGAGACCACGCCCTGCCACGCGATCACGAAGATCAGGCCGGCGCCGAAGAGCCCACCGCCGACGGCCGCGAGCGTGAGCGCCCACGGCGCGAGCAGCGGCGCCGCCACCAGCGCGACGGCATTCGCGAGCCCGGCGGCGGCGCTCACGCCGAGGATCGTCGGGTCGGCGAGCGGATTGCGTGTGATCGACTGCAGCAGTGCGCCGGCCGTCGCCAGCGCCGCCCCCACCAGCATGGCGTCGAGCAGGCGCGGCAGCCGGATCTCCCACACCACCGTCGCCGCGAAACCGTCGCCGCGCTCGACGAGCGCGGCAAACACGTCGCGCGGAGGGAGCGTCACCGCGCCGAACATCAGGCTGAGCAGGGCGAGCGTGAGCAGCGCCAGGCCGCCGGCCACAATCGTTGCGGCAGAGCGGCCGCGTCCGTGCCCGAGCCTGAGCGCCGGCGGCGCGCTGGTCGTCGCCGGTGCTCCGGTCATCGCGCTATGGGGCCACGGCCCCGACGAGCGCCTGCGCCAGCACGTCGATCGCATCCGCGACGCGCGGGCCCGGCGCCTGCAGGAAGAGCACGAGGTCGAGCTCGACCACATGCCCGCCCTGCACCGCGGTGAGCCCGGCGAACGGCGGGATCTGCGGGATGATCGCGCTCAGCCGCGGCGCCGGCGCGGGCGCCGGGGTGATCGTGAGGATGACGTCCGGGTTCCAACCGAGCAGCGTCTCCGGGGCGACCGCGGTGTAGCCGGGGAACGGTCCCGCGTCGGGCTGATCGGCGGCGGGGTTCGTGATCCCGAGCTGCGCGAGCAGATCGCCGGCGTATGAATTCGCCTTCGCCGCATAGAGCCTCTGGTCGCGGTCCGCGATCAGCACGACGGCGCTGATCGTCTTGCCGGACAGCTGCTCCTTCGCGCGCGCAAGCGCACTCTCGATCGCCGCGATCTTCGCATCCGCCGTGGCACGCTGGTTGAGCGTCGCACCGACCAGCGCGAGCGCGTCGAGCACGCCGGCGTAGCTGTCCGCGCCGGCGTACAGCACGGGCGCGGACAGTCCCGCGAAGGACGCCTGCAGCTGCGGCTGCGCGTGCAGCACCTTGTCCGCGATCACGAGGTCCGGGTTGAGCGAGATGATCGTCTCGAGGCTCGGCTGATAGGCCGTGCCGATGTCCGTCGCGCTCGTCGCCTCGGGCGGGTAATCCGCCGATGAGCTGCGACCGACGACGGTGCCGCCGACGGCGTAGACGAGCTCCACGGCCGTCGGGCTGAGCGCCACGACGCGTAGCGGCGCGGCCTCGATCGTAACTTCGTTCCCGAGCTGGTCCGTCACGGTCACGGGATAGGCACCCGCCGCTTCGGTTGCGGCGGCAGGCGCGGCACTCGTCCCGGTTGCCGTCGGCGAAGCGTTCTCACTCGACGAACACGCGGCGGTCAGCACCGCGAGTGCGAGCACGGGAGTGACCCACCACCAGTGAAGCCTTCTCAAGTCTGCACAAACCTTCCATCGTTACGGAGAACTCCGCGTCTCGGGTTGCGCGCCACCGTCGCCGCGCGTTGATGCTAGGCGCGCTCGCACTCACGCTCCACGAAGCGGACGGCCGCAATCTGCAGATGTTGGCAGATTCGAGGAGAGAGATGCCGGTTTTTGGGATAGTGGCGATCTCTCGCCTGCGTACGGTGGCTGCGCGATGACCGTGCCGTTGTTCCCGACGGGTGAACTGCCCCCGCGCGGGGGCGCAGACGACGCGGCGGCGATCGCTTCGCCGCATCTCGCGCGTCCGCACGAGAACGGGCTGGCGCGGGCACTATGGCTCGGCGCCGGGACGCTCATGCTGGCGTGCGCGATCGTCGGCGTGGTCGTGCCCGGCTGGCCGACCACGATCTTCGTGATCCTCGCGCTCGCGTGCTACGCGCGCTCCTCGCAGCGCTTCTACGACCGCGTCAGCAACAACCGCCTGATCGGCCGCCACGCCCGCGCCTTCCGCGAGACAGGCGTGATGTCACGCCGCGCGAAGCAGATCGCGCTCGGCACGATGTGGCCGTTCGTCGCCTTCGCGGTCTTCGTCGGGATTCCGGACGGGCTGCTCTGGGCGAAGCTGCTGACGATCGCGCTCGCCGCGGTGGGCACGGCGTACATCCTGCGACTGCCCTCCGAGGTGTCCGTGAGGGGGCGCCCAGGCCCGCGTCCCTAGCTCGACAGTCGCTCGATCACCGCGGTCGGTCCCACCGCGCGCCACCAGGCGTAGGCGCTGTCACTGTCCGCGAACCAGATGTCGCGGTGCCCCAGGTCCACGCCGCCGCCGATGTCCGTGCACTTGTAAATGCGATCGTTCGGGTCGCCGATCACGCGGAAGCGTTCGCCCATCAGCGAACGGGCGCACGACGCGGCGCCCTCGTGCACGAGCTCGCCGTTAGCCATGTGCCCGCAGAACCCGCCGCCATCGCCGATCGCGGCGGCGATCGCGCCCCGTGTGCAGTAGTAATACGTGAGTCGGACCGTACTCAGCGTCGCCACGTCGACGCTCTCATTGCCGGCCGGTCCGGGCACGCTGCCGGGCGTCGAGGGCGCCGGTGGGGCCGGGGTGAAGCCGCCGCCCGAGCCGGGACCCGGGGTGCTCGTCGGCGGTGCCGTCGTGCCGGCGCGCTTGACGGTGACCACGGCCCCCACCGCCAGGCTCCCGCTGTTCAGCGAGCTCACGAGCGAAGGTGCACCCGGGATGTAGACGAGCCAGCGCTGCGAGGGGATGTCGAGCATCGAGATCGTCTCGACCGCAAACGGCTGCGCCGCAGCCAGGGCGCCGGGGTCGTTCGTCGTGGACACGCCCTGGGTGAGCCCACCCGTCGGCGGCGTGGCGAGGGCGGTGCCCGAGCCCTGCA
>JAQBZW010000065.1 GCA_027622315.1 Chloroflexota bacterium
ACCGCGGCGGTAATCAGGCGGGCGCCGCCGACGAGCACGCGCTCCGTCGTGCGTAGCCCCTTCGGTCGCCGGCGTCGTGAAGGAAGAATGGTGTTGTCGCCACCGGCGTCGGCGGGGCGGAAGGCCACGTCTTCGGGCAGTGGAGCGTCGAGCTTGCCGGCCGGGCGGAAGCGGCCACGGCGGCGGGTGCGGTCGTTGCGACGATCGTTGAGCGCCTTGCGGGCTTCGTCGTCGTCGCCCGCCCTCTTGCCCCACGAGTAACCGCGGGAGCGTGTCTCCTGGGTGGGTGATGAGCTGTCCTGTGATCCGCGTCCACGCGAATCGCGTGAGCCGTCGCGGCCACGGTCGGTGGTCGCGCGCTCGGAGGTGGGGGATGTCGTCTGGGAGTCCTGTCGTGAGCGATCGCCGCCTCGCCGGGGGTCGCGCGATGACGTCTGGGCGCGGCTGTCGGTCTGGTCGGCCTGTTGGTTGTTGCGTCCGTCGCGGCGCCCGCCACGGCCGCGCGATGCGCGTTCCGTCTGGTCTGCACCGGGCCCGGGGCGAGCGTCGTCTGTCGCCGCGGAACGGCGACCGGCAATGCGGTCAAGGAATCCGCGCAGCGGACTCATCGAGCTTCCCCGTCGGGGGCGAGCCGCGCGGCGGGTGTGTGGTGGCAGGGAGTCCGGTGTCCGCGCCATCGCGGCGCGGGGAGGTGCGTCATTGAGAGCAGTGTAACGAATACAGCGTCAGGGGGCGAGCCTGTCGGCCGGCGCGGGTCCGCGGTGCGCTCCTGCGGCGACCCCCGCGGCCTGAGCGGCGGCGGTCGCCGCCTGGCGTTCGCGCTCAATCAGCCGCGCCGCGCGCCGCATCAGCACCAGGAACAGCGCGATGCCGACGAACATCATCAGCCCCGCATACGTGAAGACGGCTGAGATGCCGAACTGAGCGACCACGGCCGCGCCGATCAACGATCCGGCAAGGAAGCCGATTGAGTTTCCCATCGAGTTGAGGCCCATCAGCGACGCCATGCCCACGCGCCGCCCGACGTCCACGAAGACGGCCTGTTGGGCCGGGAACGCGATCGCCTCGCCGACGCCGGCGATCATCACGACCGCCAGCACGGCCGGGGCGATCGTCATCACGCCGCCGAAGAGCGACGTCTCCACGAGGTCGCGGGGGACAAGCGGGATCAGGAGCTGTGCCGCACCCGAGATCGCGAGCCCGATCGTCACGAGCATCACGCGGTTCCAGCGGTCGGCGAGCATGCCGGTGAAGGGCTGGAGCGTCGCGTTGATCAGCGATCGGCTCGACAGCAGCACGCCGACGAAGAGCGTGCTGCCGGTGTTCAGACCGGCACGGTCGACCACGAAGATCGCAGTGAACGAGGAGGCGGCGCCCATCCCGAGCGACATCAGCATCATGAACAGCACGGCGGCCTGCACGGCCGGTCGCCGCACGAGCTCGCCCATCGGCAGTGCGGTGACCGGTTCGTCGTCGTCGTCGTCCCGGCCGGGCGACGAGACGGCGAGCGGCTCCGTGGATCGCGGCGGCGACTCCCGGCGCACCTGTTCGGGTCGCGGCGGCAGGAGCAGCAGCGTCATGAAGGCCATGCCGCCAAGCATGATCGCCATCGCCGCAAACGCGGCGCTCGAGCCGAAGGCGTCGCGTAACCCACCACCGATCAGCGGTCCGACGCCGAAGCCCGCGATCTGGGCGACGGAGAACCAGCCCATGAAGCGGCCCTCTGCGCCGCGTGGGGCGAGCCGCCCGACATAGGCGAGCGTCATCGGAAAGATGCCGGCGGCGCCGAAGCCGGAAAAGATTCGAAAGAAGACGACCAGCTGCCAGTGATGCGCGAAGAGGTATCCGATCGCGCCCAGGGCGTACACGCAGAACCCGCCGACGATGAACGGCTTCGTGCCGAAGCGATCACCCAGTCGCCCGACGAACGGCGACGAGATCATCTGCGCGATCGCAACGCCCGAGAACGAGAGGGCGACCGCGATCGCGGGACCGCCCAGATCGTTTTTGACGTACACAGGTAAGAGCGGCGAGACCATCGACATGCCGGCCATCGCGACGAACATCGCGACCCACAGCACGAGGAAACCACGGGTCAGGATGCGCACGGGCAGCCTCTCGCGCCGTTCGGCGCGTCTGCAGCGGGACCGTTGCGAGGAGACGGGCAGCGTATCGCGGCCACACGCCGGCGGCACGCGGTGCTGATCCCACCGCAGGTGCCGGAGCGAGCGCTAGTCGCGAGGCTTGCCTCTCACCATGCCGGACAGCGGCACGTCGAAGTGCAGCGTCTTGCGCTGCGGGATGAAGCACTGGCGCTCGTCGCACGCCTGGTAGGAAACCGTGACGTCGAAGGGTACGCGCTCCATCTCCCGCAGGTTGGCGATCAGCGGGACGGAGATCTCCACGTCGTCCGCGAACACGTTGAACGTCTCGCCGAGCTCCTCGATGCGCATCTGGTGTGTCGGCGGCAGTTCGACCGGCCCAGCGATCAAACCGTCCGGTCCGGCGACCGTCACTTCGGTTCCGAAGTACCCCTCGGGTACCGGGGGCCCGTAGACGTGCAGCCCGGGATCGAGCGCGAGCCGCACGAAGAGCATGGCGCGGCGCTGGAAGGTGAAGTCCTCGGTGGCGAGCACCGCGCTGACGCGGACGCCCGGCGAGTCGGCGCCGGCGCTCGGGTATCGCGCCGGATCGAGATCGGCGCCGAAGTAGCGGTGCAGCACGGATTCGGCCGTGTCCCTGACCTGGTAGCGCTGGTGAAAGATCTTCTCGGTCACCACGCCGTGCTCGTCCGTCAGATACGAACCGGGGAACGGAATGCCGTAGACCGGCTCGTCCGGCCGGACCAACGTGTTCAGGATGCCGTAGCGCCGAATCACCTCGGAGCCCGGATCCGAGAGCACGGGGTACATGATCCCGTGTTCCGCCGTGAACTCGGCGAGCGCCTCCTGCGGATCATTCAGGATGCTGAAGAGGGCGATGTTCGCGCCTGCGAATTCCGCAAGGTGCTGCTGCAGCTGCACGAGCTGCGTGCGGCAGTACGGTCACCACAGGGTCGAACGCTGAAACACGACGAGCGATCTCCGACCGGCGCGCGCTTCGGTGAAGTCGACCGTCTGGCCGAACTGATCGACGAGCGAGAAGTTAGGCAGCGGCTCACCGATCGCCGGCCCCGTCGGGAAGTCGGCGGACTCCGGGAACCGCATCGTCAGCGGCGTCTCCTTCGGCTCGTTCGTCACAGGTAGCTCCTATCGCGTGTCGGCGACTGTCGACGGACACGACGTGTCGGCGATCGCGACGGACCGCATGCATTCGTCGCGTGCTGGATAGTATCGCGCGACGACGAGTCGCGGCGGCGGCGGCGGCTATGGCTGTGCGTCGCCGTCGCTGGCGTCGTCCCGAACGATCACCATGCGGTCCACGATCCCGAGGATCGCGTGCACGTCGACCGTGTCACCGGCCTGCGGATCCGGGTAAATCATGTCGTGGGAGAGGCGCGCCTGCTGAGGGCGTTGCTGTCCCTCGGGGACGAACACGAGCTGGTAATAGCGCGTGCCATGCAGTTCGTAGGGCATGACGGCCTGCAGCGTCGCGCGCATTCTGGACTCCCGGGTTCGGCGTCGTTGGGTGGCTGATGGTACCAGCGCCGGTGCGCGCGGCCACCCCACGTCGCACGGCGGACCGAGATCCGGACATGAAGGTCGGGCGGGATCGAGCAGTCTCGTCCTAGACTGCGCTTCGAGATGCAGATCGACGCGGGCCTGTGCCGATCGTGCGCGTGGTCCGCTCGCGTCGAAAGCGCGCGCGGCTCCCTGTTCATTCGCTGCGGGCGCTCCGACAGCGATGCGCGCTTCCGTCGCTACCCGCCACTTCCGGTGCGGAGTTGCGCCGGGTACGAATCTCGCACCGTGGAGCCGGGGAAGGTCCAGCCGTGACGACATCCACACACGTGCCGACACCACCGCCTGCGAGCACGCCGAGCGGCGGCGTCTTCTATGGCTGGTACGTGGCGGGCGCGCTGTTCTTCGCCACGTTCATCGGCGTGGGCTCGCGCCAGGGCTTCGGCGTCTTCGTCGAGTCGTGGGAGAACGACTTCGGCGTGTCGGTTGGCACGATCTCGATCGCCGCCGCGATCGGGTGGGTCGTGAACGGGCTGAGCCAGCCGCTGTTCGGCCGGCTGACCGACGTGTTCGGCGGGCGCCGTGTGCTCGTCTTCAGCATGATCGCGATGGGTCTGGGGACGATCGCGATCGCGGGCGCGCAGAACGTCTTCGCGCTGTTCGTGCTGTACGGGCTGATTGTGTCGGCTGCGAGCGGGGGCGTGTTCCCAACGCCGGCCGCGTCCGTGGTGGCGCGCTGGTTTTCGCGCCGGCGCGGCGCGGCGATGAGCGTCGTGACCTCTGGCGGGTCCGCCGGCGGGATCCTGCTCGTGCCGTTCGTTGCCTATCTGCTGATCGCGTCCGACTGGCGGATGGCGTGGCTGGTCATGGGCGCGCTCATGCTCGCGCTCGCGCTGCCGCTGCTCGTGGTGATCGTGCGCAGCGATCCGGGGGATGTCGGAATGCGCGTCGACGGGGACGCCGCTCCGGTCGTTTCCGGCGCGGGCTCGCAGTCGCCCGTGCTCGAGCGCGTTGCGCCGTTGCTCGCTCAGGAGTGGCGGCACTCGTTTCGCTCGGCGCCGATCTGGCAACTGTCGATTGGGTACTGGGTGTGCGGCGTGACGACGGCGGTGGCGTCGGTGCACTACGTGCGGTGGGCGGCCACCGAGGGCATCTCGCCCGGCACGGCTGCGCTCGCCTTCGGACTGCTCAGCGCGATTAACGGCGTGGGTCTGCTCACGGTCGGTTCGATCTCGGATCGGCTGCAACGCAAGAACCTGTTGGGTGCCGTCTATCTCGTGCGGAGCATCGCCTTCGTCATGCTGGTTGTGCTGCCCGGCGTGCCCGCGCTGTGGACCTTCGCCGTGATCGGCGGCATGTCCTGGCTGGCAACCGTCCCGCTCACGACATCGCTCACTGCGGACGTCTACGGCCTGCGTCACATCGGCACACTGAACGGGCTGGTGATGATGGTCCACCAGCTCGGCGGCGCCGCCGCAGTCCTGCTGGCCGGGCTCGCCTTCGACCGCTGGGGGACGTACGACCCCGCGTACCTGATCGCGGCTGCGCTGCTGGTGGCAGCGGGACTGCTCAGCTTCACCATCCGCGAGAAGGCGTACTCGCTGCGCTACCAGCCACTGCTACCACTGCTACCGCTGGACGGCGCCGAGGGTCCCCTCCCGCCCGCAACCACGACGGCAGCGGGCTGAGCCGTGTCGTCGGCGATCTTCCGCATTGTGCTGCACCACTCTGAGTCGGCGGATCCCACGCTCGTGCGCTGGCTTCGCGACGAGATCGATCACCTCTTCGGGTGGCCCGCCGAGGCTTACGTGGGGCTGGTCGGAGCCGTCGTGATCGCCTTTCCGCTGGCGTTGCTCTGGCTCGCGTGGCGCCGCCGACGCGATCTCGTGGAGTCCTGACCGTCGTTTGGCCGGAGCCGGCGCCGACGGCTCAGGCGGTGGATGCGATACTGCGATTGTGACCACGCCACCGCTCGAACCACTCCCCGGCGCCGGTACGGCGCCGACGCCTCCGTCGCTCTTCGATGCCGTGGGCGGCCGCGAGGGCGTGCGCCGCGTGGTCGAGCGCTTCTACGCGCTCGTGGAGGCGGACGCGCTGCTGCGCCCGATCTTCCCCGCCGACCTGAGCGCGGGGCGCGAGAAGCAGGTGCTGTTCTTCGAGCAGTGGCTCGGCGGCGAACCGCACTACAGCGAGCGTTACGGGCACCCGCGTCTCCGCCGCCGGCACTTCCCGTTCGTGATCGACGAGCGCGCTGCCGGTCGCTGGCTCGCCCTCTTCACGCGCGCGATGCGGGAGCACGACGTGCCCGAGTCCGCGGTCGCGCGGATCCTCGAGGGGCTGGGGCCGCTGGCGCATCACATGGTCAACGCGAATGACGACATCCCGCGCGAGCCGCTGGGCGACGCACGCCTGACCTGACGCGAGTCCGGAGCGGCCGCATCAGGGCAGCGGCGTGCAGTTCCCGGTGTTGAACTCGACCGTGTGATCCGGGTTCGCCACGAGCACGCACAGCGAGTTCGCGCCGCCCGGGCGGTCGCCTGAACCGTAGCCCGTGAACGGGCTGCCGCCGCCGTAGACGTACCAGGGGCCACGGCCAGGCACGCCGGCCTGGGCGGCTGACACCGTGTCGAAGAAGAAGTGCACGTGCTGCCCCGGCAGCGCCGGCGTGAAGCCCGTCGTCTCGAAGCTCACCACGTACGTCGAGCCGGACAGCGTGATGCCCGTGATCCGTGCCGAGTCCCCCACCGGGAGCAGAGAGGCCGTGAGCGCGACGCGGCGCTCTGGAAGGCCGGGGGCCGTGACCACGAGTACCGCGGAGAGCCCCGCGCTGCGAGCGCTGGCGGCGCTCCCGCCGGCGCTCCCGGCGACGGTCACCGTGACCGTGCAGCGGGCGCCCGGGGAGATTTCGTCTGCGCAACCGTTGGCGGCCTCGAAGCCCGCGCCGTCGAGCCGCGCGTCGACCCGGAGCGGCGTGTCGCCATCGTTGGTGACGGACACGATCTTCGCCGTCGCGGTGGCGACCGGGCCGAAGTCCACCGCTTCGGGAACGATGCCAAACGCTCGCGTGCCTGTGATCTCGCCCGTCAGCACAACCGCGGCCCCGGTGTCGATGCTGTCGATCAGCAGTCGCTCGCTGACGATCTCGGGCGCGATGCTCTCGCTCGCGTCGAACAGGATGCTCAGTTCACAGTGCACGCCCGGATCCATAGTGAGCGGGCAGCTGGAGTTCGCGATCGAGAACCGGCCGCCGGTCACGGACCAACGCAGGTCACGCGCCGTCTCGTCACCGTCGTTTGTGAGCTCGAGCGTCTCGATGGTCGTCTCGCCGGAACGGACCGTGAAGTCGAGGCTCTCCGGCCTGACCGTGATCGTCGCGGGTGCGCCGCCACCGCGGCCGAGCGTGAAGAACGCGATCACGAGCAGGAGCGCGACCGCCACCCCGCCGCCGATCAGCGTGCGTTGACGCTTCTCCGTGGTACCCCACAGCGCCGCGACGATCCCCGTCGCGCCCCCATCCCCGGAGCTGGAGACGGTGGTCGCGCCTGCCCCGGCGGCCGCGACAGGCCGCCCGTCGTCGGTGCCGGACCGGGGCCGCGTCCCGTCACCCGTGCCTGTGCCTGTGCCGGGTGCCGGTGGCGGCGCGGTCGACGACGAAGCGACTGCCGGCGGAGGGGTGACGGCGAGGGGCGTCGCCGGGGCCGGCGTGGGAGGGGTGCGGCCTGGGGCCGCACCGGCTCGGCGGCGCGGCCCGAGCTTCGCCTCCATCGAGAGGATCAGGCTCTCGAGCCCGTCATGATTCGGTTGGCCCTGCCACGTGATCAGGTTCGCCGCCTGTGCGCGACGGAAGGCCAGGGGCATCGTGACTTGCGTGAGCAATGCCGGGATCAGGATGCCGCGGTCGAGCGCGTCGTTCGCCTCCGCGCGCACCCACGATGACGTGACCGAGTGCTCCGACCAGAGCACGATCACGACCTTCGCCGCCGCGAGCTCGCGCTCGATCACCTCGTCGAAGGACTGCCCCGCGAGGATCTCACGGTCCCACCACACGTCCCAGCCCGCGGCTTCGAACACCGCTGCCAGTCGCGCCGCGGGGTCGTGATCTTCTCGCGCGTAGCTAATGAACGCGTCCGCCACCAGCGGTCCCCAACACTCCACCCGCCCGGCCGCATCTTGCGCTATCGGCGCGCCGTCGGTCTAGCGGGGAGTGAGGCGCGCGGCCGGCTGTAGGGCGCAGCCCGAGTCAGGCCGCCGCGGTCAGGCCTTCTCGGCGACGTGGAGCGCCACCGTCCCGAACATCAGCACGCGCACCGACCGCATGCCGAAGCCGGTGGAGATCAGCCGTTGCGTGAGCTCGGGGGGCGTCAGGAAGTGATCGACTGACACCGGCAGGTACCGGTAGGCGTCGGCGTGGCCCGAGAGGCGGCGTCCGAGGAAGGGCACCACGCGGTTGAAATGCGTACGGGCGAAGGGGCGCTGCCAGCCCTGGTCCATACGCGGCACCTCGAGCACGACCAGGCGTCCGCGCGGTCTGAGCACGCGGAAGGCCTCCGCGAGCGCCGTGTCGAGATCGGGGATGTTCCGCACCACGAAGGCCGAGCACCAGCCGTCGACGCTGGCGTCCGGCAGCGGCAGGCGCGTCGCGTCCGCGTGCACCCACGCGATGTGGTCGTCGGAGAGCTGTCGCGCCTTCGCGCAGGCGCGCTCGAGCATGGGGCGGGCGAAGTCGACGGCGAAGACGGTGCGCGCGCCGGCCTCCCGGCAGGCGAACGCGAGGTCGCCGGTGCCGGTGCCGACGTCCACCACGCGGTCGCCGGGACGCACGAGCTCTTCCGCCGCCAGCCGCCGCCACGCTTGATCGCGCCCGAGCGTCATGACGCGGTTGACGAGGTCGTAACGCCCGGAGATCTCGCCGAAGATCCGGCGCACGTAGCCCGCACGAGCGGCAGGGTCGTCGAATAAGGCCTCGGGGCCGTCTGTCGTCACGCGCGAAAGAGTACGCACTCACTCCACCAGACGCATTCTCGCGAATCCGCGTTTGGGCAGATTCACGCATGCGCGCAGCGTCTGCGCGAACTTGTGTTCGCCTCGCCGTCCGCGCAATAATCGCCACGTCTCCCCCATCTGAGGCTTGCATGACTGTTCGCCTGCTGCCCTGGGCACCCGAGTATGGGACGTCGATGCAGTTCGACGCCGAGGCCGACGAGGCCGCCGGCGGCCCGCCCGACGTCACTGTCGAGCGCGCCGTGTGGGCGCCCGTCACGCCCTCGCCGGCGTCACTGCCGGCTGTGCAGATCGTGGACGGCGTGCGCCGCGCTGAGGCGCACGCCATGGACGACGGGCCGGACGGCACACCCGTGTTCGGGCTGTTCGGCTCGTTTGGGGTGGGCGCGGTGCGCGTCGGGCCCTTCAACGCCGGCGGGCGACGGGGCGGGCGTGCGGGCTCGGCGCACATCATGGAGGAGCGCGTCCGCGTCGAGCGCCGCTACTTCCACACCGGCTCCCCGGACGCGCTGCTCGTCGCGAGCGCGGTCACACCCGATTTCGAGATCGTTGCCGGGCGCGCGCCGCTCGCCTTCCGGGCTGAGCCGGTGCGTCGCGCCTCGTCGGCCAACGCGCTCGTCGCGCGCCTCAACCAGACGATGCTCGACGAGGAGTCGAAGCTGGCGGAGGAGCTCTCCCGCGACGAATCCGTGCTCACGCTCGTCGACGGTCCGTTGCGCTCGCTCCGCTCGCCCGGCCGTCACGTGGTGGGCTACATCAAGCGCATCCAGCAGTGGTACATCGGCCGCAGCGAGCTCGAGCTGCTGCCGACGCTGCGCGCGGGCGAGCGCACGCCGATCTTCCACATCCCGACCGCCGCTGTGATCGGCGCACGTGTTTCCGCGGGCGGCGGTGTCGCCGCCGGCGATGGTCGCTTCTCGTGGTTCCTCCGGCTCGCCGATCTCGGCGCGCACTTCCACCCGCTCGGTGGTGTGATGCGCCTGGAGACGGGCGGATCGCTCCCACTGGCCGAGGTCGTGCGGCTCGCGGACGAGACCGCCGTGCTGCTGCCGATGCTCGCCTCATCGCTCACGCGGGACCCCCGCGCGCCGCACAACCTGACGCCCGTCGCCGCGCTCGAGGCGCGGCTCACGCATCTACTCGGAGACCGGCTGTTCATCCGCCGGCTGATCACACAGGCGCTCGCGGGGCCCGCGCGCGAGGAGATCTATCGATGACGCCCCAGCCCGCCCGCACGAACGGACACGGCCATCTCGCCTTCGGCGGCGATCCCGGCGAGGAGCTGCACCGCGGGCTCGTGCTCGGCACGGAGGACGCCGCGTCCTCGCCGCTCGCCTTCTCCGTGCTCGTCGACCCCGAGCGCTACCTCCAGCTCGACGACGTCGTGCACGTGCGGACCGCGCTTCCGGACGGCCGTGCGATCGACGTCTATGGGGTGGTCGACGAGGTGACCGCGCGCCAGGAGGGCGTCACGCTCACCTCGGATGTCGCACTGACGAACGACGGCGTGCTTCCCGCGCAAACGGTGGTCTCGGCGCACGTCGCGGTGACCCGCGTGGAGCCGGAGATCTACGTGCCGCCGATGCCCGGGCAGCCGGTCGCGCTCGCGTCCGGCGCGGCGCGCGACACCGCCCTCTACTTCGACGGCATGAGTGAGCGCCTGCCGCTCGGGCTCGCCCGAGCGGGCGAGCCGGTGCACGGCAACCTCGAGTTCCTCGACGGCACCCGCGGCGCCCACGTGAACATCTCGGGCGTCTCCGGCGTCGCGACGAAGACGTCGTACGCGACGTTCCTGCTCTACGCGCTGTTCGAGGGCGGCGCGCTCGGCCCGCGCGCAGCGAACGCGCGGGCGCTGATCTTCAACGTGAAGGGCGAGGACCTGCTCTTCCTCGACCTCCCCAATCGCCGTCTCGACGACGACCCCGCCCTGCGCGACGACTACGCGGCGCTTGGTCTGCCCGCCGGAGCCTTTGCTTCCGTGCGTTTCGCGGCGCCCACGCGTCGCGGCGATCAGCCGCTGCCGGACACGGGCTCGCGGCTCGAAGGCGTGTCGGCGTTCTGCTGGACGCTTCGCGAGTTCTGCGAGCAGGGCCTGCTCCAGTTCCTCTTCGCGGACGGCGATCACGACCGCTCGCAGGTGCAGTTCGTGGTCGACGCGGTGGAAGCACGCCTGCGCCGCGCCGCCAGGAAGCACGCGAGCGGAGGCGACGTCGAGATCGACGGTGAGCTCGTCACCGACTTCGACGAATTGCTCGAGATGATCGAGCGTCACGTCGACCCGGACAGCGACATGGTCGACAAGTGGGCGGGCTCCGGCACGGGCGCGGCCGCGATCGGTACCGTGCGCGCGTTCATGCGCCGGCTGCGCGCCGCGGCGCCGCACGTCGGGCACCTCGTGCGCGGCGAGGCGTTCGTGCGCGGTGTGTCGCAGGGCGCGCACGGCATCACGCTCGATCGCCAGGTCACGGTCGTCGATCTGCACCGGCTACACGATCGCGCACAGCGCTTCGTCGTGGGCGCCGTGCTCAAGCAGCAGCTCGAGGAGCGCGAGGCGCGCGGCGGCGCCGAGCGGCCGCCGCCCCTCTTCGTCGTGGTCGACGAGCTGAACAAGTACGCGCCGCGCGAGGGCTACAGCCCGATCAAGGAAGTGCTGCTCGACATCGCCGAGCGCGGCCGCTCGCTCGGCGTGATCCTGATCGGCGCGCAGCAGACCGCGAGCGAGGTGGAGCCGCGCATCATCGCGAACTCGTCGTTCCGCGTGGTCGGCCGGCTCGACACCGCCGAGGCACAGCGCGGCGAGTACCGCTTCCTGGGCACCGTCATGCGCGAACGCGCGGGACTGCTCAAGCCCGGCTCGATGATCGTCGCCCAGCCGGAGATCCCGGTGCCGCTGCTCGTGCAGTTCCCCCACCCCTCGTGGGCGACGCGCAAGCAGGAGGTGGGTGCGAACGCGCGCCCCGGTGAGGACGTCGTCGTCGAACGCTTCAGCGTGCGCACGCCGGCCGCTTCGCGATTCGAGGACTGAGCGATGGGCATCGCGCGCGGTTCCTCGCTCGTACCTCCCGCCGCTTCGCTTCGCGTACCTCCCCCCTCTTCGCCGCGCGAAGTCCCCCCTCCCCCTTCGGGGAGGGGGGAATGGGAATCGGATCGCGCCGAGAGCGTCTGCACGTTCGCATTTCTCTCCCCCCTCCCCGGAGGGGGAGGGGGGCCTTCGCGAAGCGAAGAGGGGGGAGGTAGCCCGCTGAGGGAACTACGCCCGGAGCGAGGCGGACGACGCGAAGCGAAGAGGGTGCAGGCCTGATGCGCTTCCTTCACACCGCCGACTGGCATCTCGGCCGCACGCTGCGTGGCCGCTCCCGCGCGGACGAGCTGCATGACGCGCTCGCGGAGCTGCTCACGATCGCCACCGACGAGCGCGTCGACGTCATGCTCGTTGCCGGCGACATCTTCGACAGCGCGTCGCCGGGACCGGGCTCCGAACGGCTGCTGTTCGAGGCGCTGCGGGAGTTCGTGGGTGCCGGCATCGAGGTGCTGTTGCTCGCGGGCAACCACGACAGCCCGCGCCGCCTCGACGCGATCGGCCGGCTCTCGGAGCTCGTCGGTGTGCGCGTGCAGGCGCACGTGGTGCTACCGGCCCGCGACGGTTCGCCTTCGGCGGATGGCGGCGCCCCCGGCGGGATCGTCGATTTCCGGCGGGGCGACGAGCGCGCACAGGTCGCGGCGATCCCGTGGGTGCCGGACGGTCGCGTGCTCGATGCGCTCGAGGTGCTGGGTGAGGACGACGCGACGCGCCGCAGCTACCACGACCGCGTCGCGCTGATCTATTCGAAGATGGTCGAAGGCTTCGAGCCCGGCGCGATCCATCTGCTCACGGGTCATGTCTTTATCGACGGGGCAGTCGTGGCGTCGGTCGATGGTTCCGAGCGCAGGCTGCACATCGATCGCACATACGGGATCTCGCCGCAGTCGCTCCCGAGCAGCCCCCAGTACCTCGCGCTCGGCCATGTGCATCAGCCGCAGGTGGTCACCGACGCGCCGGCGCCCACGGCGTACGCGGGCTCACTGCTGCAGCTCGACTTCGGCGAGCGTGGACAGCAAAAGGGTGTGCGCATCGTGGAGGCGCGCCCCGGTCGGCCGGCGGAGATGCGCTTCGTGCCGGTCACGAAGGGGCGCGCGCTCGTCGAGCTGCGTGGCACCCCGGACGAGGTGATGGCTGCCGCGGCCACGGTGGGCGACGCGTTCGTCCGCGTCGTGATCGATGTGGACGCGCCCGAGCACGGCCTGGCCGCGCGCATGCGCGACGCGATTCCGCAGGCGGTCGATGTGCGGCTCGCGGAGGCCGGAGGCGGCACGGTGACCGGTCCGGAGGCACAGTTCTCGACGCTCTCGCCGGAAGAGCTGTTCGTTCGCTACTACCGCAGCGAGCACGGCGCCGAGCCGAAGACCGAGTTGCTGGCGCTCTTCCGTGAGCTCATGGAAGAGGCGGTGGTGCTCGCATGAGGCCGCGCTCATGAAGCCGTTGCGCCTTGAGCTGAAGGGCTTCACCGCCTTCCGCGAGACGGCGGTCGTCGACTTTGAGGATCGCCGGCTGTTCGTGATCACCGGGCCCACGGGCGCCGGCAAGTCCTCGCTGCTCGACGCGATCACGTGGGTGCTCTACGGGCAGGTCCCGCGGGTCGGCGCGTCCACGCGCCAGCTCGTCACCCACGGTGCGAACGCGATGTCGGTGCGCTTCGACTTCTCGACGCGCGGTCGCCGCTACCGCGTGAGCCGGCGCGCCCCGGGCAACACGGCCACCCGCCTCGAGCGTGAAACCGAGACGGGTGAATGGGAGCCGCTCGCCGACCGCGCTCGCGACGTGACCGAGCAGGTGACGAAGATCCTCGGCCTCGACTACCAGACGTTCATCCGCACCGTGTTGTTGCCGCAGAACGCGTTCGACTCGTTCCTCAAGGGCGATCAGCGCGAACGCCGCGAGATCATGTCGCGGCTGCTCGGGCTTGGCGTGTACGCGGATGCACGCGGCATCGCCGGCCGACGCGCGGGCCAGGCGCGGACGCGGGCGGAGACCCTGACCACGCAGCTCGCCCGCATCGACGTGGCGACGCCTGAGGCGATCGCTGCAATGGACGCCGAGCGGGACGCGCTCGCAGAACGCTCGGCAGCACTCGCCGACCGGCGCGAGCGGCTCGCCCTGCTCGCCGACCTCGCCC
Organism: Chloroflexota bacterium; assembly: GCA_027622315.1. Lineage (GTDB taxonomy): Bacteria > Chloroflexota > Dehalococcoidia > UBA2979 > UBA2979 > VGNK01. The sequence goes on from JAQBZW010000065.1 coordinate 13,835, forward strand.
GCGCCGATCGCGAGGCGTCGAAGGCGGCGACGGCCG
>JAQBZW010000066.1 GCA_027622315.1 Chloroflexota bacterium
GGGGGGAGGGGGGAGGAAGGAGGAAGGAGGAAGGAGGAAGGCAGCGTGGCGGACGCCGTGCCGATCGCGCGCATCACGTCCGAGGGCCGCCTTCGTTCGGAGCCGGGCAGGCGAGGGCGCCCTCGCCTGCCCGATGTGTCCCTTACTTCGCGAACGCTCTCCTCAGGTGCTCGGCCGCTTCGTCAATGTTCTGGCGGCCCTGGGCGACCACGCCGAAGAAGAGGAACGGGTCGTGCGTGACGCCCTCGTAGTTGTGGTAGGTCACGGGCACGCCGGACGCCTTCAGCTTGTCCGCGTACGCCTTGCCTTCGTCACGGAGCGGGTCGAACTCGGCGGTCTGGACGAGCGCCGGCGGGAGATTGCTCGTGTCGCCACGGAGCGGGGAGGCCGCAGCCTCGGCTCCCTGATCCGGGCTCACGAGGTAGTGGTTCCAGAACCACTCCATGCTGTCGCGCGTGAGCATGTAGCCCTCCGCGTTGTCGCGGTACGAGCCAGTCGAGTAGTCGAAGTTCGTGACCGGGCAGTGCAGCACCTGGAAGACAAGCGCCGGTCCACCGCGGTCGCGTGCCATCTGCGCAACCACCGCCGTGAGGTGGCCGCCGGCGCTGTCGCCGCCGAGCGCGATGCGGCCGGCGTCGACACCGAGCGCAGCGGCGTTGTCGGCGACCCACTTCGTTGCGGCGTAGCAGTCGTCAGACGCGGCCGGGTACTTCGCTTCCGGCGCCAGCCGGTAATCAACGGAGACGACCGCGCAGCCGGCAGCGTTCGCCAGCGCGCGACAGAGCGGGTCGTGCGTTTCGACGTCCATGAGCACCCAGCCGCCGCCGTGGAAGTACACGAGCACCGGGAGGTTCGCGGCGTTCGACGGCTTGTAGATGCGCACCGGGATCTCGCCGGCGGGACCGGGAACGCGTCGGTCCTCCACGCTCGCGACCGACTCCGGCTCACCCTGAAGCACGGCGAGTTGTGCGAAACCCGCGCGCGCCTCATTCGGCGTCAGCTCGCTCATCGCGGGCGCGTTCGGATCGTTCATCTGCTCGAGCAGCGCGGCAACTGCGGGGTCGAGGGGCATGCGGATACCTCCGGCTCGTCATCTCGTGGGCGAGCGCACGCTAACGAGCGTCGCGGGGCGAGACAAGAGCGCCACGGGCGGGGTGGCGGTGGGTTCGATACCGCCACCCCGCGGTGGCGCTCACTCCGGTCGTCAGAGAGCGTCTCGAGGGAGCGCCGTAGAATGCGGGCGCGTCCGAACGCGCGAGCCGCTAGGCAAGGGGCGGGACGATGAAGGCGTACAGGCTCACGGTCGGCGGGGGCGTCGACGGCATGCAGCTGGTGGACGAGGCCGATCCGGTTGCCGGAAGCGGTGAAGTCCTGATCCGCGTGCGCGCAACGTCACTGAACTACCGCGACCTCATGCTCGCACGCGCCTCGCGCGACCCCGTCGTGCCGCTGTCGGACGGCGCCGGCGAGATCGTCGCCGTGGGCGACGGCGTGCACGGCCTGGCGCCCGGTGACCGCGTGGCGGGCTGCTTCTTCCCCCACTGGCAGGACGGCGACATCCAACCCGCCTACATCCGCGACGCGCTCGGGGGCGGGACGTGCGACGGCATGCTGCGCGAGCTCGTCGCGCTCCCGGCGAACGCCGTGGTGAAGCTGCCCGACTACATGTCGTTCGACGAAGGCGCCACGCTCCCGTGCGCCGCGCTCACCGCGTGGAACGGGATGTGGGAGCAGGCGCGGCTGAAGCCCGGTCAGAGCGTGCTGCTGCTCGGCACCGGCGGCGTCTCGATCATCGGGCTTCAGCTGGCGCGAGCGGCCGGCGTGCGCGCGATCATCACGTCGAGCAGCGACGACAAGCTCGCGCGGGCGCGTGAGCTCGGCGCCGACGCCACGATCAACTACCGCGAGGTCGACGACTGGGATCGCGCGGTGCTCGACCTCACCGAGGGGCACGGTGTCGACCTCACACTCGAGGTCGGCGGCGCCGGCACCTTCGCGAAGTCGATGAACGCGACGCGCGTGGGCGGACACGTGGTGCTGATCGGCGGCCTGTCCGGGGCGCCTACCGAGGGCCCGGGCGTACCGCTCGTCGGCCGCAACATCCGCGCCACGCGCATCTACGTGGGCAGCCAGCGCATGTTCGAAGAGATGAACCGCGCCCTTGCCCAGAGCGAAATCCACCCGGTGATCGACCGCACGTTCGCCTTCGACGAGGCGGTGGAGGCGTACCGCTATCTCGAGTCGCAGGCGCACTTCGGGAAGATCGTGATCCGCGTGTAGTCAGCGCCCCGGGCATGCGCCCGAGGGCGTCTTCCGTTCGGGGTGAGCTCCGCCCCCCGGTTCGTGATGAGACGCCCCCTCCCGCTCGTAGTGAGCGCCGCGCGCTTCCGTTCGTGCTGAGCGCCCACGAACGGAAGCGCGGGGCGCCGCGGGGCGCTGAGCACGAACGGAACGCGGGGTGTCTCACGACGAACGGAACGCGTGCCGCCCGGTGCCGGCGGCACCGGGCAGATTGTGGCTCGCATTGCTCACTGCGAACGGAGGCAGGGGCGGCGCCAGTGACGCAGCATGGCGGCGGCCGCATTCCCCGACGGAGGCGCTACGCAGTGCTCGCCTTCGGCGGCATCTGCGTGAGCGCGACGAGCGCGTAGCCGTCTGCGCGATTGCCGAGGCGCCAGCCGCCCTGGCCCGTCGTTTCGACGCGGATCGCGTCGCCCGGGGCCAGCACCACCTCGTCGCCGTCCGAGGCGTTGACCACGAGCTCGCCCTCGAGCACGACCAGAAAGCCCGGCGCCGCACGATGGAAGGACGGGTGCGCGCCTGTCTCGAAGCGCATGAGCATCACGCGCGAGGCGTCGCCGAGCACGCTGCCGCCAACGCCCTTGAAGTCGCCGGGGCCGTTCTCCCAGGGGCGGTCGAGCAGCGCGAGCGGCGCGATGTGCGTGCGTCCGGCATTGTCCGCGTGGAGGCGGTAAGCGGGCATATCACCTCCTCGAGCGGCGTCACGCCATGCCCGCGATCGGGCTGGCGTGGCTCGGTCGTGCGAACGTAGCGTGCTACGGTTTCGTACGCGAACACACTCCCGAACCACCTCCGAACACCTGCCTCAAAGGACTCGCATGATCTCGTTCGAACGCTCGTACGGCCGCACGCCGCGCGAGGCCCGCCCCGTCACGATCGAACCCGCCTATCTGAAGCACGCCGAAGGCTCGGTGTTGATCACCACCGGTGACACGAAGGTGATCTGCGCGGCCACGGTCGAGCCGGGTGTGCCACGCTGGCTCAAGGGCAGCGGCCATGGCTGGGTGACCGCCGAGTACGGCATGCTCCCCCGCGCGACGAACACCCGGAACGACCGCGAGGCGGCACGCGGAAAGCAGGGCGGACGGACGCAGGAGATCCAGCGCCTGATCGGCCGATCGCTGCGCGCGGCCGTCGACATGAAAAAGCTCGGCGAGCAGACGATCACGCTCGACTGCGACGTCATCCAGGCGGACGGCGGTACGCGCACGGCCGCGATCACCGGCGCATGGGTCGCGCTCGCCACAGCGATCGAGTGGATGCAGCGCGTGTCCAACCTGCCGACCTCACCGCTGAAGACACAGGTCGCCGCCACCTCGGTCGGCCTGCTCGAGCGCACGCCGCTGCTCGATCTCGACTACCGCGAGGACTCTGCGGTCGACGTCGACTTCAACGTCGTCATGCTCGGCACCGGCCAGCTCGTCGAGGTGCAGGGCACGGCCGAGCGCGATCCGTTCAGCCGCGAGGAGATGACGCAGGTGGTCGATCTCGCGTGCGAGGGCATTGAGCGCCTGTTCGCCGCGCAGCGCGACGCCGTGGCGGCATGGCGTGCCCTGACGAGCTGACGCCCGCCCCGCGTCGCGCCCAATCGGCCGTCACTCTTGACGTGTTCCCCGAATCTGTCTTAGCGTTCTCACATTAATCGTCGACAGGCCGGGCGCTCCCCAGCGCATGCCGTCTGGAGTCGCGATGCTTTACGCAGTGCTCTGCCGCCTCGGCCGGCCGGCCGGCGAGTACCCCACGCTGTCCGGCGCCGTGCAGTCGGTCGGCATCGCCTGGTGGCAGGTCGCCGATTCGACCTGGCTCGTCCAGTCGGACCGCTCCGCCTCCGATGTGCGTGACGCAATCAGCGCGGCGATCACCGCCGAAGACCTCGCGCTCGTGTTCCCGGTCGACGTCGGTCCCGGCGTCTGGACCTCGCTCGCGCACCAGAAGTACGGTCGTAAATTCCTCGAGAGCGCCATGGCGCACGGGCGAAGCGAGTCGGGCGCAGCACGTTCGACCAGCACCTAGCCCAGGCACGCGATCTCGCTCCTGCCGAAGGCGTCGCGGGCAACGAGATCGGGCTGTGGTGGCCACGCGGCAGCGGCAGTGACCCCGCTACGCGTACTCGCCGAGGAAGATGCCGCCCAGGATGTGCACGTGCGCGTGTTCCTGCGACTGCATGCCGTCGTAACCGGAGTTCGAGATCAGGCGGTAGCCGCCCGGGCAATGCTCCTGCGCGGCCTTCGTCGCGGCAGCACCAACCTTCGGCATGATCTCGCCGCTCCACATCTCGGACTGCGTCATGTGCGCTTTCGGGATGGACAGCAGCATCACCGGCACCCAGCGCAGGCGGTTGCGGAACACCATCACCTCGTCGTCCTCGTAGAGAACGTCGGCGGGCTCTTCATGGGCGACGATGCGGCAGAACGTGCAGTAGCGGTTCACGAGACGACTGGCTACCTTCCGGGGACCCGTCCCCCCGGACGTCGGAAGGGTCGGTCGAGTCTAGGAACCACGTTTCCCCGGCGTCAAAACGGCCGCTCGCGGCCTCGGGCATGGAGCTGCGAATGACCGAGATCCGCCCCTTCCGCGGCCTCCGCTACGATCCCGCGCGCGTGCGCGCGGACGACGTTGTCGCACCGCCCTACGACGTGGTGGGCGCGGACGACGTCGCGGCGCTGCTCGCCCGCTCGCCGTACAACGCCGCGCACATCGAGTCCTGTCCCGGTCCGGAGGGCGAGCGCTTCGAGCGCGCCGCCGCGGCGATGCGCGAGTGGATCGCGTCGGGCGTGCTCGTGCGGGACGAAGCCCCCGCCTATTACGTGTACGAACAGCGCGCCGCGATCCAGGGCGTCGTCCGTCAGCGCCGCTGCTTCTTCGCTCGCGTACGCCTCCACCAGCCGGCCGACGACGTCGTGCGCCCGCACGAAGCGACCATGTCCGGGCCGCGTGAAGAGCGACTGCGGTTGCTGCGGGCGACGCATACCAACGTCAGCCCGATCTTCGCGATGTTCCACGACACCGGCGGCGCCGGTGCGGCCATGGCCGCCGTCGCCGCGGGGGCGCCCGTGTTCGACGCCACCGACGGCCTCGGCGATCACCACCGGCTCTGGATCGTCGCGGACGCGGCGACGCAAGGCCGGCTCACCGCCGCGCTCGCGGCGTCGAAGGTCACGATCGCCGATGGGCACCATCGCTACGCGACGTCGCTGACGTACCTCGACGAGCGGCTGGCCGCCGCCCCGCTCGCCGACGATGCGCCGGAGCGCTACATGCTCGTCGGCCTCATCCCCGAGGACGAGCCGGGGCTCGTGATCCTGCCCAACCACCGCCTCGTCCGCATCGACGCGGTGCCCGCCGACTTCTTCGACCGGCTGGGCGGGCTGTACGAGGTCGAAGCGCTCGATGGCTGGGGCGCCGATGCGGCGCAGGAGCTCTGGTCACAGGTGCAGGCCGGTGCTGCGGGCGCCGCGACGTTCGGGCTGCTCGACCTCGCGGAGCAACGGCGGTACGTGTTGCGCGGCCGCTCGCGCGAAGCGATCGACGCGGCGATGCCACAGGATCTCTCGCCGGCGTCGCGCGCCCTGAGCGCGCGCGTGCTCACGGAGACGATCCTCGGCCCCGCGCTCGGCATCGACGCCGCCGCGCTGTCGGCGGGCCAGGTGCAGTTCACCGCGAACGTGGACGAGACGTGGCAGGAGTCGGCGGGTGTAGGCCATCGCCTGGCGTTCCTGATCAACTCAACGCGGCCCGACGAGGTGACGGCCGTCGCCGACGCCGGCGAGCTGATGCCGCAGAAGACGACGTTCTACTACCCGAAGCTCGCGACCGGCATGGTCTTCAACCCGCTCGACTGACCCGCCGGAGCCGGGGGCCGGTCCCGGCCGGGCGTCAGCGTGCGGGCTGGGTCATCGAGAGATCGATCTGGCGGACGCTGTGAATGTCAGCGAGCGCCGTCACCTCAGCCAGCTCGTCCGCGCTCAGCGGACGCTGGATGCAGAGCACCATAAGCGCGAGCCCGCCGGGCCCAGCGGCCACCGACATGTGCGCGATGTTCACGCCGAGCGTTCCCAGCAGCATGCCCACGCGGCCGATCATGCCGGGGCGGTCGATGTTCTCGATCGCGAGCAGATAGGGGGTCGCACGTGCGACCTCCACCGGGTAGGGACCGATGCCCACGATGCGCAGTCCGGACGGCGTGTGCGTCACGGCGACGGACTCTTCGCGGTCGTCGAGCATGGCGTGCACGATCACGAGGTTCGCGTACGGATCGCGTGCCGAGCCGGTCTCCTCGTCGAGCCGCAGACCGTGCTCCTCCGCGAGGCGCTTCGCGTTGACGATCGTGACCTTCTCGCTGGTCACGCGCTGGAGCATGCCAACGATCACGCCCGCGTGGAGCGGCGTGCTGTCGTAGTTGGCGATGTCTCCGAGGTACTCGATGCGCACGCGCTGCACGCCACCGCCGGCGAGCTGCATGGCCACGTTGCCCGCGACCTCGGCCGCGTCAATGAAGGGCCCGATCACGGCCATCGTCTCGGGATCGAGCAGCGGTGCGTTCACGGCGAAGCGGGCGATGCCACCGTCGAGCACGTCGGCGATCTGCTCGGCCACGTCGAGCGCGGCGCGGTCCTGGGCCTCGTACGTGGACGCCGCGAGGTGTGGCGTGACGACGATGCGCTCGTGTGTCGTGAGGATGTTGCCCACCGCGGGCTCTTCGCTGAAGACGTCGATCGCGGCACCTGCGACCTGGCCGGACTCCACGGCGTCGAACAGCGCCTGCTCGTCGATCAGGGCGCCACGGGCCGCATTGATGATGCGCACGCCGTGCTTCGCATGCGCCAGGCGTTCGGCGTTGATCATGCCGCGACTGCCTTCGTGCAGCGCGGTGTGCAGCGTCACGAAGTCCGAAGTCTCGAGCAGCGGCTCGAGCTCCATCATCTCCACGCCCAGCTGGCTGCCCCGCTCGCGCGATACGAAGGGGTCGAACGCAACGACCCGCATCTCGAAGGCGCGCGCGCGGCGCGCAACTTCCGTGCCGATGCGACCGAGTCCGATGATGCCCAGCGTCTTGCCCGCGAGCTCGACGCCCATGAACTTGCTGCGTTCCCACTTCCCGGCACGCAGCGAGGAGTACGCCTGCGGCGTGTGGCGGGCGAGTGCGAGCATGAGCCCGAAGGTGTGCTCCGCAGTCGAGAGGGTGTTCGCGAGCGGCGCGTTTACGACGATCACGCCGTGCTGGGTCGCGGCTTCCAGATCGATGTTGTCGACGCCGACGCCGGCACGGCCAATCACCGAGAGCAGATCCGCCGCTTCGATCACGCGCGCGGTGACCTGGGTCTGGCTGCGCACGATCAGCGCGTCGCGCCCGCGCACGGCCTCGACGAGCTCGTCTTCGGAAAGCCCCGTGCGGACCTCTACGTCGTGGCGTTCGCGCAGGAAGTCGATGCCCTCCTGGGCGACTGCGTCGGCGACCAGGATGCGAGCCACGCTGTGCCCTCTACCTACGCGCGGTTGGCGACGGCGTAGCCGAGGCTGACCAGCGTCTTTTCGACCGCGACCAGGCCGGCGCGGATGTCCTCCTCGTGTACGTGCCCCAGGTGGCCGAAGCGGAAGATCTTGCCGCGCAGCGGACCCTGTCCGCCCGCGAAGACCGTGCCGAACTCCTCGCGCGCGACCTTCGTGAACTTCGAGCCGTCCACGCCCTCCGGAATCTTCACCGCCGTGACGGTGTCTGACTCCAGGCCCTCACCCGCGAGCAGTTCGAGCCCAAGCGCGCGGATGCCGTCGCGCGTCATGCGCGCCAGCCGGTGGTGCCGTTCGTAAATCGCCTCCAGGCCCTCGGCAAGCATCATCTCCAGCGCCTTGTCGAGCTGGAAGAAGAGCGACAACGCGGGCGTCCACGGCGTCTCACCGCGCTCGAGCGCACTCTGCGCGCGCCGCAGGTCGAAGTAGAAGCGGGGCATCGGGTTCGTCTCTTGCCGCGCCCACGCGCGGTCGCTGACGGAGACGAAGGTGAGGCCGGGTGCCGTCATCCAGCCCTTCTGGGAGCCGGAGATCACCACGTCCAGGTCCCACTCGTCGGTGAGCACGGGGATCGAAGACAGGGAAGAGATCGCATCCACGATCATGAGCGCGTCGTGACGGTGCACGATCTCGGAGACCTGCGGGAGGTACACGTTGGTCGTGCCCGTGGAGGTCTCGTTGTGCGTGATCAGCACCGTGCGAATGTCCGGGTTCGCCTTCAGCGCGTCGTCGATCAGCGCCGGATCGGCGGCCGAGCCGAACTCGAACGCCAGCTCAACCGGTTCGGCGCCGTACGAACGCACGATGTCGAGGAAGCGCTGGCCGAAGACGCCGATCGTGACCACCAGCACCCGTTCGCCGGGTGCGACGTGGTTAACGACCGCGGCCTCCATGCCGCCGGAGCCCGACGCGGTGAGCGTGAGCACGGCGTTCTTGGTCTGGAAGACCTGCTGCGCGCCGGCAGTGGTGCGCCGGATGATCGCCGCGAACTCCGGGCCGCGGTGATTGATCATGTCGGCAGCGCCGGCCTGGGCCACCGCCGCAGGAACCGGGGTGGGACCGGGGATGCGCAAATTCACGAAGTGCCTCCGGGAAGCGAGTTGTCCGGCGCGAACCGCGCCCGGGTTCAGATCGTACGGACGCGCTTCGTACGGTCAACGCGAAGGCATAACGGCGCCGATACAGGTGTGGTTTGAGCGCCTCTCGTCCGCCGGTCAGGCGGCGCGGGCGGTCTCGAACGCGTCGGACATCCATTGCACGGCGCCGACGTAGAGGGCGGGAATGAGCGCGACGTCCAGATTGAGATCCGCGGCGATCTCCTGGAAGTCGTCCCACGCGGCGTGCTCGTAGGCCTCGACGAGGCGCAGCACGGCGCCCAGGCGGCCTTCCCCGAACTGAAGCGCGCCGCGTACGGCGTCGGTGACGGGCAGATCGTCGAGCGCCTGATCCATCGGCGCGCCGAGCAGTGCGTCGACCATCGAGAACATCCCGAGCAGGAACAGATCGAAGCGCGCCGCGCCGAGGTTTCCGATCGTCGAGAGCGACTCGCAGAAGCGCGCGCGCACCACGGAGTTCTGGACGAGCTCCTCGGGACGGTCGCGGCCGAGCCCGGCGAGGGCGGCGAGCGCCGCAGTGCGCCGCACACCCTCGGCTCCGAGCAGCACCAGCGCCTCGCGGATGGAGTCGAACGACCGGATCTGCATGGAGGTGGCGGAGTTGGCGTGCCGCAGCAGCTTGCTCGTGAGCGCGACATCGGTGCGCACGATCTGCTCGACCGCGGCCATGTCCACTTCGGGGGCGCTCGTGAGGTTCAGCAGCTGCAGGTAGTGCGGCCGGAAGGCCTCCACGCTGCGCTGCTCGAGCGTGATCGGCTTGCTCAAGAAGTAGCCCTGAAAGCCGTCGAAGCCGAGCTGCTTCGTCAGCTGGAACATCTCCCACGTCTCGACCTTCTCGGCCGTGAGCTTGACGCCGGGCACGAGCTTGCGCAGATCGCTGACCATCTGCGGCAACCGGTCGACGTCGACGAACGGGAGATCGATCTTCACGCTGGAGATGACGTCCTTGAACGGTACGACGCGCTCGACGTCGCGCACGTCGTCCAACGCCACCCGATAGAGCGACTCGCGCAGCCCGGCCAGGGCAGCAACGACCTCGGCGTCGGCGGGGACGTCTTCGAGCACTTCGATCACGACGGTGGCGTGCGGAATCATCTCGGCGTAGCCGCCGACGATCAGCTCGCGGGTGAAGTTCACGTGCGCGGGGTGGCCCTGCGTGAGCGTGCGGCTGCCCTGCTCCATGAGGTTTTCGACGAGCAGCCGTGCCGTCGCCTGCGTGCCGCGATGTCCGCTCAGATCCGCCCACGGCAGCGAGCGAAACAGCAACTCGTAGGCCGTCACCTCGAGACGAGCGTTGAAGATCGGCTGGCGGGCCACCAGCACACGCGCCGCCGCCGGCGTGGGCACTCCCGAAGCACGGCGGCGGCTCGGGGTACCGCGACCTGACTGCGAACGCTTCAGCATGCACTGAGTATCGAAGCACTCACTCCTTTCCTGTAGCCGTAGGCAGTGGGCCGACCCGCAACCTGCCTACAATTCCCGGAGAACGCGATTCCGCATACGGACACCGCCGTGACCAACGATCTCTATCGCCTGCTCCCCTCCGTGGACCGCCTGCTGGCTGATCCGCGGGTGGCGGCGCTCGCCTCCCGACACGGTCACGCCCCCGTTGCGGATCTCGCACGCCGCGTGCTCGACGAGTACCGGGCAGCGATCGCGGACACCGCCGCGCTCCCGCCCGGCGAGGTGGTGGCGACGCTGCTCGACCGCTCGGCCACCCTGCGCCCGACCCTGCGCCGCGTGGTGAACGCCACGGGCGTGGTCATTCACACCAACCTCGGACGCGCCCCACTCTCGGCCGCGACCCTGCGCGCGATGGAACACATCGGCGCCGGCTATTCGAACCTGGAATTCGACGTCGAGAGCGGCGAACGCGGCTCGCGTTTCGCCCACCTGCAATCGTTGTTATGTCGCCTCACCGGCGCCGAGGACGGCATCGCCGTCAACAACAACGCGTCCGCTTTGCTGCTCGCGCTCGGCGCGCTCTGTGCGGGCCGCGAAGTGATCATCTCGCGTGGTCAGCTCGTCGAGATCGGGGGCGGCTTCCGCATCCCCGACGTGATGCGCCAGTCCGGCGCCCAGCTGGTCGAGGTGGGCACGACGAACCGCACGTACGTCCGCGACTTCGCGGAGGCCGTGACCGAACGCACCGCCGCGATCCTGCGCGTCCACGCCTCGAATTTCCGCGTCGTCGGTTTCACCGAGACACCCACGCTCGCGGCGCTCGGCGCCCTGGCACGCGAACGCGGGCTGCTGCTCATCGACGATCTCGGCAGCGGAGCGCTGCTCGACACGCGGCGATACGGCATGGCGCCGGAGCCGATGGTGCAGGAGTCGATTGCCGCCGGCGCGGACGTGGCGCTGTTCTCGGGCGACAAGCTGCTCGGCGGTCCGCAGGCGGGCATCGCGGTCGGCCGGGCGGAGGCGATCGCGACCATGCGACGCCACCCGCTCGCGCGCGCCGTGCGGCTGGACAAGGCCGCGATCGCCGGGCTCGGAGCGACGCTCGAGCATTACGACCGGGACGAAGCGGAACACGAGATCCCCGTCTGGCGCATGATCGCCACCCCCATGGACCAGCTCGCCCGCCGCGCACGCAGCTGGTCGCGCGCATGCGGGCCGCACGGGATCACGACGGAGGGGCGCTCGACCGTCGGCGGCGGCTCGCTCCCCGGCGAGGACCTGCCGACGATGCTCTGCGCCGTCACGCCGCCGAGCGGCAACGCGCAGGAGATCGCCGCAGCGCTCCGCGCCGCCGATCCGCCGATCGTCGCGCGCATCGCCGACGACCGAGTGTTGCTCGACCCACGCACCGTGGAAGCGCGCGAGGACCGGCACGTGGAAGCGACGCTGCGCATGGTCCTCGGACTGGGCGCGGCCCCGTCACACGGCACGGCCACGAGCGGCGGCGCGGCCAACAGGGCCGACGGGACCAACAGGGCCGACGGGACCGACGGGACCGACGCCAGCGGCACCGCCATTGCCGCCGACGAGGATCACGGCGCTGGACGATAGAGCGCTCACAGTTCTCGAGTACCCGCGCGTGGTCGAACGGCTGGCGCGCCTGACCTCGTTCTCCGCGGCCCGCGAGGCCGCGCTCGCGCTCCGGCCGGTCACCGACCGCGACACCGTGGTGGTGCGCCAGCGCGAGACCGCCGAGGCCGTGCTCCTCGCCGACCGGGGCGTGGTCGTGCCGATGGGTGGCGCGCACGACGTGCGCACCACGGCCCATGCCGCGTCGCTCGGCCACGTGCTGGCGGCGAACGAACTGCTGGACATCGCCTCGACCGCCGGCGCCGCCGCGCGCGTGGGGCGCACGCTCGTACGCGGCGGGGACGAGACCCCACTGCTCGCGGCACTCGGTGGCCGCATGCCGGAACTCGGCGCGATTCGCGAACTCATCGAAAGCGCGGTTGACGACCGTGGCGAGGTCGTCGACGACGCGAGCCCTGAGCTGCGCTCCATCCGCCGTGAACTCGCGACGGCGCACGAGCGTGTGCAGCAGCGCATGCAGGCGCTGTCACACTCCCAGTCGCTGCGCGAGGCGCTGCAGGAGCCGATCGTGACCATGCGCGACGGCCGCTATGTGCTGCCGGTACGCGCAGAGTTCCGCAGCGCCATACGCGGCGTCGTCCACGACACCTCCGCCTCCGGCGCGACGCTCTACATCGAACCCATGGACGTCGTTGAGCTCGGCAACCGCTGGCGCGAACTCCAGCTCCAGGAGCGTCACGAGGTCGAACGCACCCTGCGCGAGCTCTCGAATGCGGCGGGCCAGGTGGCGCCCGAGATCGCCGAAGCCGTGGAGCTGATCGCGCACATCGACGTGGCGGTGGCGCGTGCGCGCTTCGCCATTCAGCTGGGGGCGACCGACCTCGCGGTGGTCGGCGTAGATCAGCCGTGGATCGTCGAGGCGCCGGCCGAGCTCCGACTCGAGCGGGCGCGCCACCCCCTGCTCGAGGGTCACGTGGTCCCGACGTCGCTGGCGATCGGGGGCGATCAGCACGCGCTGCTGATCACGGGCCCGAACACCGGCGGCAAGACCGTCGCACTGAAGACCGCCGGCCTGCTCTGCCTGATGGCGCTCGCCGGACTACCCGTACCGGCAGGCGCGGGGACGCAGATTCCCGTCTATGACGCGGTCTTCGCGGACATCGGCGACGAGCAGTCGATCGAGCAGTCGCTGTCCACGTTCTCGGGGCACATGACCGCGATCATCGACATCATCGAGCGCGCGGGGCCGCGCTCGCTGGTGCTGCTCGACGAGCTCGGTGCCGGCACGGACCCGACCGAGGGCGCCGCGCTGGCGATCGCGATCGTCGACCGCCTGATCAGTGACGGTGCGACGCTGATCGCGACCACCCACCACAGCGAGCTCAAGCTCTACGCGCACCGCACCGAGGGTGTGCTCAACGCTTCCGTGGAGTTCGACGTCGAGACCCTGTCTCCGACGTACCGCCTCACCGTCGGCCTCCCCGGCCAGTCAAACGCGCTGGCGATCGCCGGGAACCTCGGCATGCCCGCGGACGTGATCGCCAGCGCGCGGGCCGGCCTCAGCAGCGAGCAACTCGATCTCGAGTCGCTGCTCGGTGACCTGCGCACGCAGCTCAACGCCGCCGAACAGCGCGCACAGCGCGCGGGCACGGCCGCCACGGAGGCGGAGACGCTGCGCGGCGACCTCGAACATCGGCTGGACGCGCTCGCTGCGGAGAGCGCGCACCTCCGCGAGGAGGCGCGCACGCGCATTCGCCGGGAGCTGCGCGAGGCGGAGCGGCTGCTCGAACGTACGCGTCGCGAGGTGGAGGCCGCACGCCTCAACCAGGCGCGCGCGGATCTCGATCGCGCCCGCGTCGCGGTGGAAGCGATCGCGCCGACGCCGCCGGCGGTGCGCGCG
>JAQBZW010000067.1 GCA_027622315.1 Chloroflexota bacterium
TGCTGCGGCCGCCGCGGCTGCGGCCGCGCCCGCCGCTGAGGCCGAGGACAAGCCCGCCGCCGCCGCGGAGTAACCGCCGCAGCCGGCACGCCTGGCAGGAGTTCCCGTGAAAGTACTGATCGAATATCTCGCTCGCGCCCTCGCCGATCACCCCGATGAGGTGTTGGTCGAGGAGGAGCACGACGGCGACCGCGTGATCCTGCACCTCTACGTGAACGACGAGGACAAAGGCCGCATCATTGGCCGCGACGGTCGTTGCGCGAACGCGATCCGCTCGCTGCTCCACGTCGCCTCGGTTCGCGCCGGCGTGCGCGCCTCGCTCAGCATCGAGTAGGCGGGCACCCGGACCGCGCGATGGGCCGTATCGCCGTTGGTCGAATCAACTCGCCGTGGGGGCTCAAGGGTCACGTCAAGGTGACCCCGCTGACCTCGAACCCCGATCGGCTCGGCGTCGACGCCGAGCTGCTGGTCCGCGGTGAGCGCTGCCGCGTGCTCGAATCAGTCGAGCCGTACGGGTACCCGATCCTGCGCTTCGAGGGCTACCCGGATCGCACGGCGGCCGAGCTGCTGCGCGGCGAAGTGATCGAGATCGAAGAAGAAGAGCTCGGCGATCTGCCACCCGGCGAGTACTACGTCGACGACCTGATCGGGATGAACGTCGTCACCCAGGACGGCGAAGCGGTCGGCGAACTCGTCGACGTACTCGCGACCGGCGCGAACGACGTCTACGTGGTACGCCGGTCGAACGCGCGCGATGTGCTGATCCCCGCGATCCCCGATGTGATCCTTGCCGTCGACGTCGCGGCCAGGCAGATGACGATCGAGCCGCTGCCCGGCCTGCTCGATCTCTAAGGCCGCGAGCGGCGTGGTGAGCGGCGCATTGCCGCTGCCGACGAGCGATTCCTATACTGAACTCTCGGCGACGGCGGTGGCGTGGGGATGTAGCTCAGCTGGGAGAGCGTCGCGTTCGCAATGCGAAGGTCAGGGGTTCGAGCCCCCTCATCTCCACCACTCCGGCCGTCCGCCCGATCCCCCGACTCTCGTTCCCTGGCAGGCACTCTCTTCGATTCGCGTGCGCGCACACTCAGAGCGTGCCGAGGGCGCACCACCCGAGAGATCGCACTCGGCGCCGCGGCGCGCGATTGCGCGCGCGCTCAAGCCGCGTCATCGTCCTGCCATTCTTCGAACGTGTCGCCGACGATCATCCAGCGACCGTCGTCCCAGATCACGGCGCGACCGGATTCGATCGCGACGCGCCAGCACTGAAAGCGGAGCTGGCGGCAGTCGTCACACGGGCAGCTGGAGTAGTCGTCGACGTGTGTCACGGGCCGTCGGGCCGCTCCTCCCGACTCCCGGGTGAGCTTGCGCGTCCTCTGCCACGATTCTGCTCGTTGCCGCAGGCACGCAGCATCCGCAGGCACCCTGATTCAGCCCCGCGAAGACCCCGTATGCGGGGACACTGAGCACGATCGCGATCGCCGTTAGACTGCGGCGACCCGCTCCGACCTGCCGGTCGCGAGAGCGGCGCGGCGAGGGGCCGGGCTTGCAATGACGACAGCGATACCGCCGGTACGCACGGGCGTAGCGTGGGCCGGCGTCGCGGTCGTGGCGGCGGCACAGCTCGTGTCGTGGACCGGGCTACAGCTCGCGCCCACGCTCGGCGGGCCGCTCGCGGTCGAGATGTCCGGCCGCGACTTCTTCGCAGGCATGCCGCTCGCCGTCGCCTTCTTCGGCTCCGCGGTCTCCGCGCTCGCAGCGCGGCGGTGGACGGCACAGTTGCGTGCCGGCCGCGTGCTGGCGATCGGTGCGGGCCTGGGAGCCCTCGGGTGCGCGATCGCGGCGCTCGCCGAGCCGGTGCAATCGGCGCCGCTGATGGTGGTCGGCGTGTTCGTCGAAGGGCTGGGCCTCGGCTGGTGCTGGCTCTCGCGCTACCTCGCACCCGCGCTGCTCGGCGCGCGTCATGCGCGCCACGCGTTCGGCATCACGATCGGCGCCGCGGCCCTGGGCGCCGGGAGCGGGCCACTCACGATCCCGGCGTTGCGCACGCTCGGCGGCGACGTCGGGCTGTCGCCCTCCGTGCTGCCGTGGCTGCTGGCCGCGGCCCTCTTCGTCGCGCTCGCGATCGCGGCTTCGCGCGTGCGACTCGACGTCAGGGCCGCGCTCGATCGTGGGACGCCGCCGCCTCTGGCCGACGGCGAGGGGCGCGCGCTCGCGCTCGGCAGCGGCACACTGGCGGTGCTCCAGGGTGCGATGACGGCGATGATGGGCGTCCTTCCCGTCGTGGTCGGCCGCGCCGGCGTGGCGGACTGGGTCGTGCCGGCCATGATGTCCACGCACTTCCTCGGGATGTTCGCGCTCGCCCCGGCGTTCGCGCCCCTGATCCCACCTCGCCGCGTACTCGGCGCGCTGACGCTCGCCTGTCTGCTCATGGCGATCTCGATCGCGGCGACCGTGCTCAACGACACCGTGACGGCGCGTGCGCTGGGATTACTCGGCGTCGGGCTCGCATGGAGCGTGGGATACGTCGCGCTCACGGTGCGCGTGAACGCACTCGCGCTGCCGGCGAGCCGCCGATCGTGGCAAAGCGTGAACGACTTCGTCGCCCAGACCGCCGGCGGCGCGGGCGCTCTCGTCGCGGGCTTCGGCTTCGCGTGGGCGGGCTTCTCGCCGGTCGCGATCGTGTGCGCCATCGCGGCGGGCGCGGCTGCGGTCGGCAGCGGCGCGCTGGCAGGACGGGGCATGCGATCGCGGAGCGCCGCGGGATAAGCGGCCGCGTGCTTCGTCCGATGACGGCCCCTCATCCGGGAGTGCGGGGAGGGTCACCCCTGGGCCCCGCACCAGACGCCGCCCCGGAGTGACGGCGAAGCGCGAACACGCCTCGTCGCGGCTCTACCGCAGGTGGGAGCGGAGGAAGTACTTGTTGCGATCGATCTCGCGTTGCACCTCGATAAAGAGGTCCTGGGTCGTGAGGTCGTCCGCTTGGTCGCTCTGCTTGATCGCGTCGGTCAACATCTGCGAGTAGGAGGTGCAACGCTCGAGCAGCGCACTGATCGAGTCGCGGGCCGAGACCTCGCCATCCGGGAACTCGGGCCGCGCACTGTGCTTCGCCGCGTGGCGCACGATGCCGTGCGCCACGCCGTCGAGCGCCCGCGCGCGTTCCGCGAACCCGTCGACGTAGCCGCGCACCAGTTCGACCTGGCGGTCGAACATCTGGTGTAGCGCGATGAACCCCTCGCCCACCACGTTCCAGTGCGCCTGCTTCAGATGGCTCGCGAGGTCGCTCGCCGTGGCGAGGTGATCGTTCACGAGCTCGATCACCGCCGTGCTCGTGGCCTGGGGACGCTTCGTATCTGTTGCCATCTGTGAACCATCCCTTTGTGGAATCACGAGCGCCTGGCAGGCGCGCACTCTTACATCACTCCAGCGCACGCGGACGCGCTCGGACGCACTTCGCCGTCGAATGACGCGCTGATGATGGCACGGCTGACGTGTCCCCCGAGCAACACCACCGAGCGTTGCCGTCAATTCCGCGCAGCAATCGACACGCCCCCCTCGACGCCCTCGCCGAGCTGGGCGCGGCGGAGCGGCTGGAGATCGCCGCCGCCGCTCGCGCGGCGGTGCGCGCGGTCGCCGTGCGGCTCGTGGTCGGCGGCGCGCTCGACCTCACGGCACTCGCGGCCGAGGTCGAGGTGTCTGCGATCGATGTGTACGTGGACGGCCGGCCGGCCGGCCTCTGTCACGACGGCGCGCTCGAGCTCTTCCGTGACGCCGCAGACGGCGACGGCGACGCAGTCAGGGTGTGCGAAGCGCGGCTGCGGCCGCCCGCATAACGCCCGCTGCCGTCCGCCGGGACGGCAGATGCTCAGACCCCGAGTGTGACGGCGTTCAGCTCGATCCCCGCAGTCGTGGGTCCAGCACGTCGCGCAGCGCGTCGCCGAAGAGGTTCACGGACAGCACCGTCGCGGTGATAGCGAGACCGGGAAAGATTGCGATCCACGGAGCCTGCTCAAGGTAGGCCCGACCCGAGCGGCTGAGCATGTTGCCCCACGACGGGCTGGGGGGAGGCGTGCCGAGCCCGAGGAAGCTCAAAGAGGCCTCGATGATGATCGCGTTGCCGAGCCAGACAGACGCGAGCACGAACACCGGTGCGAGCGTGTTCGGCAGCACGTGACGCAGCATCACCCGTCGCGCCGTCGCGCCGGTAGAGCGGGCCGCTTCCACGTACTGACGCTCGCGAATCGAGAGCACCGTGCTGCGCACCACGCGCGCGTTGATCGGCATGATCGCCACCGCGATCGGCACCACGCTCTTGAGGGTGCCGGCGCCGAGGATGCCTGCGACAGCGATCGCGAGGATCAACGCTGGAATCGCGATCAGCGCATCTAGGACGCGCTGGATCACGAGATCGGTGCGGCCGCCCACAAAGCCACTCACGAGGCCAACAAAGCTGCCGGCGCCAACGGCGATCGCGACCGTCGCGAAGCCGACAATCAGGGACACGCGCGAGCCGTACACGACTCGGCTCAGCACGTCCCGGCCGATCTCATCGGTGCCGAATGGGTGGGAGAAGCTAGGGGCCCTCAGCCGCTCGATCGGGGCCGGGAGGAGCGGATCGTACGGGGCGATCACGTTCGCCAGCGCAGCCGTCAACACCACAAGCCCGAGCACGACCAGTGAGGCCGTGCCGAGCGGCTGCTTGCGCGCGAAGCGCGTGAGCGAGCGCCAGATGGACCGCCCCTCGCCGCTCGAGGGCGAAATCACACCGACGCCCGCGGCGTGCGCTCCACCTTCTCCGCGCGTGGTCATGAGTAGCGGATCCGTGGGTCGAGGTAGGCGTAGCTGAGATCGATCACGACGTTCACAACGACCACGGCGATCGCGAACAGGAACACGATCGACTGCACCAGCGGATAGTCGCGGAAGATGATCGCGTCGAGCGTGAGCCGGCCGATGCCCGGTAGGGCGAAGATCTGCTCGATGATCACGGTACCGCCAATGAGCGCGAGCACCTGGCCGCCAATCACGGTGATCACGGGCAGCATCGCGTTGCGCAGCACGTGCCGCGTCCAGACGCTGGTTGGCCGCAGTCCCTTCGCCCGTGCGGTGCGCACGAAGTCCTCGCCCATCACCTCGAGCACCGCCGAGCGCGTCATGCGGATGATCACCGCGACCAACCGGTACCCGATCAGGAAGGCCGGGATCGCGAGTTGCGTGAGGGTGCCGAGCGGATCGGATGTGATTACGCGATAGCCCGTGGGCGGCACCCACGAGAACCAGATCGCAAGAAACGTCAGCGCGAGCGTGCCGGTCCAGAACTCAGGCGCGGACAACCCGAGGATGCTGAAGAACCGCAGCACGTTGTCCCACGGACTGTTGCGCGCGATCGCTGAGATCAGCCCGAGCGGGATGCCGATCCCGATGCTGATGATGATCGAGACGATCGCGAGCTGGAGGGTGACGGGGGCCGTGCGCCGCAGCGCCGCGGTGATGCCCTCGCCTGTGTACGACGAGCGACCGAGGTCGCCGGTGCCGAAACCGCTGAGCCACCGGGCGTACTGAACCACCAGTGGACGGTCGAGCCCATACTCCGCGCGCAGGCGATCGCGTTCTTCCTCGCTGACGGCGGCGTCCCCGGCCAGCTGCGTCGTGATCACGTCGCCGGGAAGCATGCGCATCAATGCGAAGACGATGATCGACGTCAGCAGCAGGGTCGGGACCGCCACACCTATGCGTTTCAACGTGTAAACGGCCACCGACCCTCCTGTCGCTCGCCCGGGTGATCACGCCGCGCCGCGCTAGGCAGTGACCCACATCTTGGTGACCGCGGACGACCCGTATGTCGACCACGCGCGGTACTGCATCGTTGGCGACCAGCCCTGGAGCCGTGGGCTGACCATCCCGTGACCGTTCCCCTGCGGGGCGGCTAAGCGGTACATCTTCGCGACGTCGATGGCGTGCACTTTGCTGACAAGTGCGCGGCGCTCCTCCACATCGGCGGCCCCGCGGATTTGCTCGGTCAACGCGTCGATCTCGGCGTCCTTGATGTAGTAGTAATTCGCCGGCGACGCGCTGTTCATGTTCGAGTACATGAAGTCGTCGGTGGTCGCACTGGTGCCGATCTGGAAGCCCCACGCCATCCCGTCCCACTGCATCGCTGTGAAGCCCTCGAACCACCCCGCGTACTCCTGCGGGGCGAGCTGCACCTTGATCCCGAGGTGCGCGAGCATGTCCGCCTGGAATAGCTGGATCTGCGACTCCATCACCTCGCTGTAGGCGAAGAACCGCATCTCCGTGTCGAAGCCGTTCTCGAAGCCCGCTGCCGTCAGCAGCTTCTTCGCCTCGGCCGGGTCGAAGCGATTGATCCATGGCCCGAGCTGCTCGTCCGTCCATTCCGCGTCCTGCGCGAAGACCCACGGCACGCCCCAGCCGCGGATGCCTCGTCCGCTGAACAACGCCTCCACGGTGGCGTTGCGGTCCATCGCGAGGGACATGCCCTGGCGCACGCGCTCGTCGTTGAACGGCGGCTTCGTCAGGTTCATGGCGGGTGCGAAGGTCGAGTGCGCCGGGATCGCCTCCTCGTGGATCGCCTCCGGGTTCGTGCCGATGATCTCGCGTGCCGCGTCCCAGGAGCCGAGCCCGACGTAATCAAGCTGGCCCGCGCGGAAGCCGGCGATCCGGGTAGAGGCGTCGGGGATGAATCGCACCTCGTAGCCGTCCAGGTAGGGGAGGTCATCCAGGAAGTAGTTCGGGTTCCGTTTCCCGACGAAACGGTCCCCGCGCTGGAAGGAGTCGAACACGAACGCGCCGCTCCCGATCACGGGCGCGGCCTCCAGGCCGCCCTCCCGCTCGAGTACCTCGCGCGGGAACATCTGGCGTACCGAGTTCGAGAGCGTCTCCAGAAAGAGCGCGAACGGCTGAGTCATCTTCACGCTGATCGTGCGGTCGTCTGGCGTGCTCACCTCTGCGATCGGGCTGTACGCGGAGCGGTGCGCCCCCTCCGACCGGTAGAGATCGAGCGCGACCTTGATGTCTTCCGCGTCGACCACGCGGCCGCTGACCGGCGCGACATCGTGCCATTGGGCGCCCTCACGCAGCCGGAACACGTACGTCGACGGATCGACGACCTCCCACTCCTCGGCCAGGTCCGGCTGGAGTGTGAAGTCGCCGCGGTGCGCGGCCTCAGTTGGCCACACCGTGCGCACGAGCCGGCTGTAGACCGGCCCGATCGGCGTGTGCAAACCGTAGGCGAGCGTCTTGCTCGGATCGAGGTGCGGAGGCTCCGCCGCGATCGGGATAATCAGCGTGCCGCCGGGCTGCGGCGTGGAACTGCTCGGGGTCGCAGTGGCCGTTGAGCCCGCGGCGACCGCAGACCCGCTCGGGGTCGCGGGCGCTGCCGTCGTGGGCTCGTCGCCACCACCGCAGCCGATCAGCGCGGCGCCGGCCAGCCCGAGGCCGCCGATCGCTCCGCCACGCAACAGCCCGCGCCGCCCGACTCGCGTTCTCCAATAGTTCGTCTCGCTCATCGTGATCCCGTTCCCTCCGTAGACACACACGGCCGGCGCGGCGCAGCGACTCATCGCGAGCACCGCCGGTCCGCGCGAACGCTTCCACAGTCGTGATGGCGTGTCAACTGCGAAGCGCGTGCGCGCGGCGGCGGCGTCGCCCGCACATGCGCACCGGGGCGCGAGGCGCGACTCATCGCGCGTTGGGCCCCCACATTCAGCACAACCTTGATAGCGTCGCACGTGATGCTCTCGGACCATGCGAGGCGCGATCGTTCGACGCCCGAAGGAGACAGCGATGCCCGGTCCCTGCGATGACCTGCGCGTAATCGACCTGAGCAGCGGACCCGCCGGCGGGCTCGCGACGATGATCCTCGCGGACTTCGGCGCGGACGTGATCAAGGTCGAGCCCAGCGGCGGCGACCCCGCGCGCGCGCAGGCCGCCGCGCCGATGTGGCTGCGCGGCAAACGCAGCGTCACGCTCGACGTCTCGCAGGTCGCGGACCGCCAGCACCTCGAGGCGCTCGTCCGTGGTGCGGACGTGGTCGTGTCCTCGGCCGGACCGGCGGAGGCGGCCGCGGCGCGGATTGACTACACGACGCTGTCCGCGCTCAACCCCGCGCTCGTCTACTGCTCCGTGACGGCCTGGGGGTCAGCCGGCCCTTACGCCAACTACCCCGCCGATCCCGCGCTCGTGGCCGCGAAGTCCGGCCGCATGCAGGCCTTCGCCGGCATCTCCCGGCGCGAAGGCCCGGCCTTCCCGGCCGTGCGCACGGAAACGCACGCCGCCGCACAATCCGCGCTCTCCGGGATCCTCGCGGCGCTGCTCGTCCGCGACCGCACCGGCGAGGGGCAGCTCGTGCAGGCGAGCATGCTGCAGGGCATGTTCCCTTACGACCTCGGGACGCTCGTGCGCACGCAATTGGCGGAGCGTTACCCCGAACAGTTCGCGAATGATCCGTACGCCGCACTTTCGGTGAACTCCATGCCGACGCTTGGCTACCAGCCGATCATGGGCAAGGACGGCCGTTGGATTCAGTTCGCGAACCTGCTCGAGCATCTCTTCCAGGCGTCGATCGTGGCGCTCGACCTGACGACCGAAGTGCTGATCGAGCCGCGGTACGCTGCGGCGCCGCGGCTCGCCCCGACCGAGGCCGAGGAGGTGCGCAACCTCATGCTCGAGCGCGCGCGCTCACGCTCGGCAGACGAGTGGATGCCGGTCTTCCACGACAACGGCAACGTCGCCGCCGATCACGTCGGCACCGCACAGCGCGCGCTCCAGCACGCCGATCTCCTCGCCAATGGCGAGGTGGTCGACCTCGAGCATCCCCGCCTCGGCACGGTGCGCCAACTCGGCCCGCTCGCCCGGCTGACCGCCACGCCCGCATCGCCGACCGGGTTCGCGCCCGAGCCGGGGGAACACACGGCCGCCGTGCTGGCCGAGGCACCGCGCACGGCGTGGACCGCGCCCGCGGGCGCCGTTCGCGGCTCGGCGCGCCACCCACTCGAGGGCGTCACCGTGCTCGAGTTCGCGACGATCATCGCGGTGCCGCTCGGCGCCTCGCTGCTCGCCGATCTCGGCGCGCGCGTGATCAAAGTCGAGCCCACGGGCGGCGGCGACCCGATGCGCACGCTCGGCATCGGCCTCGGCGCGTACATCGCCGCGGCGAAGATGAACGCCGGCAAGGAGAGCATCTGCGTCGATCTGAAGTCCGAGCACGGGCAGGCGCTCGTCGGCAAGCTGATCGAGCAGGCCGACGTGATCATCCACAACTACCGGCCGGGCGTGCCCGAGCGGCTGGGCATCGGCTACGAACGAGCGCGATCGCTCAAGCCGGACATCGTGCACGTGAGCGTGAACGGCTATGGCCCGGATGGGCCGTCCGCGCATCGCCCGGTGGCACATCCGATCCCGGGCGCCGTCTGCGGCGGCGCGCTGATGCAGGTGGGCTCCGACTGGCCACCGGCCGGTCTCGATTCGATCGACACGCTGCGGGAGGCTGCGCGGCAGTTCTACCGCGCGAACGAGGCGAACCCGGACCCGAACACATCGGTGGCGGCCGCCTCGGCCACGCTGCTCGGGCTGTACGCGCGCCGGCGGACGGGCCAGGGCCAGCAGATCTTCCTCAGCATGATGGGTGCCAATGGCTACGCGAACCACGACGACTTCCTGTCGTACCCGGGCAAGCCCGAGCGGCCCACGCTCGATGGGGAGCTGCACGGCACGAGCGCGCTCTACCGCCTCTACCCTGCCACGGACGGCACATGGGTGTTCCTCGCGGTGCACGGTGACGAACAGTGGCGGACGTTCTGCGACGCCGCCGGTGCCGATCAGATTGCCGCCGACAGCCGCTTCGCCGATGCCGATGGCCGGGCGACGAACGGCGCGGAGCTTGCGGCCGCACTCGGCGCGCTGTTCCGCGAGCGGTCCGCTGCGGACTGGGAACGGACGCTGATCGCCGCCGGCATCGGCTGCGTGGAGGCGAGCACCCAGTCGCCCGGTGTGTTCTTCGCGAAGAGCGAGCAGATGCACGCGAACGGGTTCGCCATCGAGGCGGAGCACGCGCTGTGGGGTCACTACCAGCGATGGGGCCCGATGGTCACGTTCTCGGAGACGCCGGGCCGCTACGGCCCTGGCGCGCTCGCGGGCGAACACACCGATGCCCTGCTCGCCGACCTCGGCTTCACGGGCGACGAGATCGCCGCGCTGCGCGCGAGCGGCGTCGTGGACACGGCTGCGCGGATGGAGATCGGCGCACCGGTGGCGTAGCGGACGGACGCTGCCGGACGCCCGGGCGCCCGGTCGCCGGGCGTCCGGCGCACGAAGCGTGCACAGGGCGTGCACGGAGAGTGGCGGGGCATGGGCGACGATCAACCTGCGCATGTACGCATCCTCGGCGTCGAACGGCTCGTCGTGAGCTTCGACATCGACGGAACGCTCGAGTTCGGCGACCCGAACGGGCCGGTCGTGAGCGAACTCGTGCGCACGCTCCAGCGCGCACAGGTGGTGGTGGGCAGCGCCTCGGATCGCACAGTGCTCGATCAGCGACGCGTCTGGGCGGCGGCCGATCTCGAGCCCGCCTTCGTGGTCGTGAAGAACCACCTGCGCTTCGTGCCCGAGCGCCATCCGAGCGACCTGTTGATACACGTCGGCGACCGCTTCGCCGACGAACTCGAGGCGGCGAACGCGGGCGCGGTGTTCGTGCACGTCGACGCGCTGTCGTGGGAAGAGTGGCTCGAGCCGCACCACTTCTACCGGGCGGCACACGCGTCACGAGGAACGTGACCACCGCGTCAATCGTGTTCCGGGTGCCGGGTCCTTCGACCCCGCGCCTGTTCGGGTGATCGGCGCCGAGAGGAAGGACCCCGCTCCATGGTGACCACAGGTGAGTGGAAGAAGACGCTGCCGGAGCCGTCGTGGCTCACGCAGCCCTTCTGGGATGCGACGAAGCAAGGCAAGCTCAAGCTCCAGCGTTGCACGACGTGCGGTGAGTACGTGTGGACGCCGCAGATGGCGTGCCGCTCGTGCCTGACCGAGACGCTCGAGTGGACCGAGGTCTCCGGACGTGGGTCGGTCTACAGCTTCGTCGTGATCCACCGCGCCGCGAACCCCGCCTACACCGCGCCGTACACGATCGCGGTGGTGGATCTCGAAGAGGGACCGCGCATCTTCAGCGACGTGATCGGCATCGACCCGGAGAACGTGACGATCGGGCTGCCGGTCGAGGTCGAGTTCGAGGACGTGGGGCCGGTCGCGCTGTACCACTTCCGCCCGCGTCGCTAGCGCGAGCGACAGCACACACACGCACACACCACGCACACACACACACTCATCGCCGCCGGACCGGCCCACCGTGGCCGCCCGCGCGAGAAGCAGGGGGTACCGCCGTGGGCGACATGGACGACGCACGCATTGTCGGCGTGGGCATGACGGAGCAGGCGCGAGACCTCTCGCATCGCTCGGGCTTCTCGGTGGGGCTCGAGGCGCTGCACCAGGCGCTCGACGAGGCGGGCATGACCGTCGACGAGATCGACGGCTTCGGATCGAACGTGACTGGCTGGCCGGGGGGCGGGGGCGCGAACTACTGGGCGTACCAGCTCAAGCGCGAGTTCAAATGGACTGGGGGCGCCGGCCTCGCCGACATCGCGATGGCGGCGCGCCTGATCAGCAGCGGCTACCTGAACACGGTGGCGCTCGTGCTTGGCATGGTGCGGCCGCCCAACCTGCTGAACCCACCGTGGACCGAGAGTCACAGCGAGTTCACGGGCTGGACCGGCGCGGTGCCGGTACAACCGACGCAGTTCGGGCTCGTCGCCCAGCGCTATGCCTACGAGGTGCCGGGCGCGATCGACGCGATGGCGGAGATCGCGGCGTCGACCCGTAACTACGGGAGCATCAACCCGGACGCGGTGTACTTCAACCGCGGCCCGTTCACGGCGAAGGATGTGCTCGACTCGCGCATGATCGCGTCGCCGCTCACCTTGCTCATGTGCTCCACAGTGAACGACGGCGGCTGCGCGATGATCCTCACGCACAAGGACCGTGCGAAAGACACGCCGAAGCCGCCGATCCGCGTGATCGCCGGGGCGTCGCACGTCGCCTACCCCGCGTACCACGAGCCGCCCGTGCTCGAGGGCTACCACGCCGCCGGGAAGCACTACCGCGACACGATGGCCCGCGCCGGGGTGAACCCCGCCGAGGACATCAACATGGTCGAGTTCTACGACCACTTCGCGAGCCACGTGCTCATGCAGTACGAGCAGTTCGGCTTCTGCGGAAAGGGCGAGGCGCCCGATCTCGTACGGTCCGGTGAGATGAAGCTCGGCGGGCGGTTCCCGACCTGCACCGACGGCGGCAATCTCTCGTTCAGCCACCCCGGCGCCCCGATCCTGCACCGCCCGATCGAGGGCGTGCGTCAGCTCCGCGGCGAGGTCAAGGACCTCTGCCCCGGGTGGGCGAGCGGCGATCACACGTACGATCCCGCCGTCTGCCGCAAGGTGCGCGAGCCGAAGCTCGCGTTCGCGTCGAACCCGGGCACGCCCACGATCCAGGGCTCGATGCTCGTGCTCGGGGCGGAGTAGCCCCGGCAACGGTCGCGGTCGAGCGATGCGGCGCTTCGCTCAGCTGCGTCCCAGCCCGCGGTTCGGGGTGAACCGCGGCCAGGTCACGGATCCACTGAGAGGTGCTCGACCGTTGCTAGCGGGCGGCGCCCGCCGGATCGCACGGGTTGTCGCCAATCGGCGGGCCAGCCGTGAGCGCGACCCGGACGACCGTGCCCTCAGCACGGGAGGTGGCGAGCAGTGAATCGCCCCGGGTTTCATAGAGGCTCTGGTTATTGAGTGACCACCATCCGGGCTGGGGTTGTCTGAGTGTGGAAGGCCTCCTCGAACTCTGCGGGAGGGACCATACCGATCTCTCCGTGGAGCCGGCGATGATTGAACCAATCGATGTAGTCAAGGGTGGCGAATTCGACGTCGTCGAGCCCGCGCGAGGGACCGTCCTTGTGGATGAGCTCGGCCTTGTAGAGACCGTTGAAAGACTCGGCCATCGCGTTGTCGTATGAGTCACCGCGGGAACCCACGGAGGTGACGGCGCCGGCCTCGGCCAGGCGCTCGGTGTAACGAATAGCGAGGTACTGGGCCGCCGCGGTCGGAATGGTGGACGAGGCCGCGGAGGTCCTCGCCACGACGGGCCCCCATCGCCATCTCGAGGGCATCCAACGCGAGGTCGGTGCGGAGCGAACGAGACACTTGCCAGCCGACGATGCGGCGAGAGAAGACGTCGAGCACGATCGCGACGTAGACCCAGCCGGAGTGTGTCTTGACGTAGGTGATGTCGCACACCCAGAGGCGGTTGGGTGCGTCCGCGCGGAACTGACGGTCGACCAGGTCCAGCGGACGCATCGCGCGCTCATCTGGCCGGGTGGTCCTGGGCAGCTTGCCACGGACAGTTCCGACCAGCCCGAGGCCGTTGTGGTCCGTCCAACACGATGGGGTCATCGTGTATCCCGCCGGAGGCGCTATCTACTCGCGCGGCTTGCCGAGGCCATAGGCGGCCATCACCGAGCCGTCGCTCCATTCGGGGTCCCTGTCCAGACATCCGCGTATCCGCCGGTAGATCGCGTCCATGTTCAGGCGCTCGGCGTTCGCCCGATACGATTCTTTGCTGTCGAAGACGACCACCATCCAGACTGACCTGCCCCCGGTATTCATACCACCTGGAGAGTTAGTGTTTCGTCCCTGAGCAGCGGTGCCCCA
>JAQBZW010000068.1 GCA_027622315.1 Chloroflexota bacterium
GGGGCACCGCTGCTCAGGGACGAAACACTAACTCTCCAGGTGGTATGAATACCGGGGGCAGGTCACGCTCACTAGGAACGGAACGCCGTCCGGTCGTTCCCTCGTTCTACGCGGAATGTACGGAAGACCGCTCGGTACGCCCGGTCGCCCCGGCGACACGTACTCGGGCTCAGCACCAGCTCCGTTCGTCGTGAGCGCAGCTCCGTTCGTGGTGAGCGCAGTCGAACCACGAGTACCGGGCACGTAAGCCGCAGGAGCGGAGCGACGGTGCGGTTCGCCGATCGCGCGACGAGCGTCGGCGTCGAACGCTCCGCGCTCGCTCGCAGTCGCCGCGGTCGGACGGCGTGAACGCGTTGCCTTCCACCCGGGGCTCGGCCCGACGCCCACACCGCGTGCGTACAATCCGCCGCATGAACCTCGTCGGCCGCTTCCCGGCCTTCGCCTCGCCGGACTACCGCCGGCTGTGGCTGAGCGGGTTCCTCACCACCGCGGCGATGTGGAGCACCTTCCTCGCGCGGGGCTGGCTCACATTCGAGCTCACAGGTTCGGCGACGGCCGTCGGCGCCGTCACTTTCGTGGCGTGGATGCCGTTTGTCGTGCTTGGTCCGGTCGCCGGCGTGCTCGCCGACCGGCTTGACCGCCGGCTGCAGCTGCTGGTCGCGATGGCCGGCATGGTCGCCGCGGCGGCGCTGCTTGCGGCGGTTGAGCTCGCAGGCGCGGCCACGCTGTGGCCGCTGCTCGGGACGGCGCTCCTTGGCGGTTGTGCGCAGGCGTTCGCGCTACCGCCGCAGCAGGCGCTGATCGCAAACGTGGTGCCCGCCGAGAACCTGCTCAACGCGGTGGCGTTGAGCAGCATCGGGAACCACGGTTCACGCATCGTGGGCCCCTTCCTGGGCGCGCCGCTGCTCGTCACGGTCGGGCCGGGCGCGATCTTCGCGGCCGCGACGTTGCTGCTCGTGTGGGCCTTCGCGGTCGCCTGGCGTCTCCACCCGCAGCGCGCGGGCCTCCCTGCTTCGCACGGCGGCGGCCTCCGCGGCATCGTCGACGATCTGACCGGTGCCGTCCGGCACATTGAGAGCGACCGTCGGCTCGCGACGATCATCGTGCTCGTCTCGCTGCACTGCGGCCTCACGATGGCCTTCGACTCGATGATGCCGACGCTGGCGACAATGGTCGGCGGGGCGGACCGGACGTACAGCGCCATCCTCGTCGGGATGGGCGTGGGCGCGATCGCCGGCACCTTGTGGCTCGCCATGATCGGCGAAGGACGCGTCCAGGGCAGCGCCTACGCCGTGTCCGGTGTGGGCAGCGGGCTCGCGATGGTGCTGCTCGGGCTCGCCACCTCTCCGCTGCTCGTCACGCTCGCGGCGATGGTCACCGGAGCGACGCAGTTCATGTTCATGGCGCTGACGACGACCCAGATCCAGCAGCTGGTGCCGGACGTGGTGCGCGGGCGCGTGATGTCGCTCTACTGGGGACTCTCGACGGCGCACATGGCTTTCCTCAACTTCGGCTTCGGCTGGGCGGCGGACGGCGTCGGGGTGCGTCTGCTGCTCATCATTCCGGGACTGCTCTGGACCACGATCTTCGTTATCGCCGTGCTGCGGCTGGCAGACGTACGCGTGCTCGTGAGCCGGGGCGCTCCCGAAATCGCGATCGCACCGCAGGTCTGAGGCGTATGCCGAAACTCGCCGCCAGCGTGTCGTGGTTGTTCCAGGAGGTGCCGCTGCTCGAGCGGTTCGAACTCGCCGCACGCGCCGGTTTCCGCGCGGTCGAGATTCAATCGCCGTACACGGAGAGCGCGGAAGCGCTCGCGGAAACGCTACAGCGGCACGCGCTCGAGGCAGTGCTGATCAACGTGCAGCCCGGCCTCGCCGCCGTGCCCGAGCGCGAGGGCGAGTTCCGCGAGGCGCTCACGCGTGCGCTCGCCTATGCGGACGCGACCGGCTGCCGCCAGCTGCACTGTCTCGCGGGCGTCACGGACGACCCGCGAGCGGAGGCCACGTTCGTCGCGAACCTGCGCCGGGCCGCCGAAGAGGCCGGCGCGCGCGGCGTGCGGCTCGTGATCGAGCCGCTGAACACCACGGACAATCCGGGTTACTTCCTGACGGGGACCGAGCAGGCGCGACGCATCATCGATGCCGTCAGCAGCCCCCACGTCGCGATGCAGTTCGACGCGTACCACGTCCAGATCATGGAGGGGTCGCTCACTGAGTCACTGCGACGGCATCGCGATGTGATCGCCCACATCCAGGTGGGCGGCGTCCCCGGAAGACACGAGCCCGATGCTCATCAGGAGATCAACTATCCATATCTCTTCGATCTGATCGACGAGCTGGGTTTCGACGGCTGGGTCGGGTGCGAGTACGCGCCGCGAGCCGGCACCCTCGAGGGTCTCGCCTGGGCTCGCCGGTTCGGCATCGGGCGCGAGTAGGGCACAACGCGACATAACAAAACGCGGCCTACTACTCCGTTCGTCCTGAGCATGTCGAAGGAGGCGTCGCCAACCATCGACCGGATCGCGTCATACGACCGAACTCCGCGGACGAGGCGTCTGGCGGGTGTCTGCGACACGCTGCCTTCCTGCTCGTCCTGAACACGCTGGAGCAGACATCAGGGATCCGAAGGGATCGATCTGCGCAACCCGGATCACGATCCACGCGTCGGGCGGACGTCCGGGGCACCCTTCGACAAGCTCAGGGCGAACGGAGTGGGGACGACCACAGGACGCTCGGTCCGCTACCGCGTCCGCGGAGCGCTGGCGTTCGCGATCAGCACGATCGTGCCGTCGTCCTTTTCGATCCACGCGAACACGGCGTCACGCGCCGGGTCGTCTGCGGACGGACCGGTCGCGACGCCACGGACGGTGATGTGGTCGTCCGGCCATGTCGGGTTTGTGAACTTGATGTCCAGCCGCCCGCCGTGCTGCCAGGCGTCGCCGAAGTGCTGCTCCACGAGGTGGCCGACGTACGACATCGTCATGCGGCCGCCGACGACGACGTCGCGGAAGCCCAGCTCCTGCGACGCGCTCAGGTCTGTGTGGTAGCTGCGGCTGCCGTGGAAGTACTTGCCGCACATCTCGAGCGTGACCGCGCGGTCGAACGACTCGATCGGTGTGCCGGCGGGGACGTCGAACTTGCGCGCGCCTTCCTTCTTCGCCGGGTCGCGGAACTCCACCGCGTCGACGGGGGCGTCCAGCAAGAACGACTGGTGGTGCTTCGAGCGCAGCACCTCACGGCCGTTCGCGTCCGCGAGCGTCATCGCCGTGTTCACGACCGTGCGGTCGCGCCGGCGGTAGATGTCCTCGATGCGGGCGTGTGCCAGGTACCGCTCGCCGCGCGCAAGCGGTTCGAGCAGCTCCCACTCCTGGCGCATCCACAGGTGCCCGCGTTCCTGCTGGAACCGGCTGTACTGGTGATAGTTGTCGGCGCCACCGGCCACCATGGCAGGCACCGGCACCGCACCGCGGTCGAAGGCCGAACGATCGAGCGCGAGCCCGTCGAAGTGATCGTCGATCATCGCGTCCGTGACGACGAACTCGAGATCGGGCAGGCCCTTACCGACGGTCGGATCACCCGCGCGTGCACTGGTTTCGGTGGCCATGACTTCGCTCCTTTGCCTGACGGTCGCCGTGATTCTCTCACCACCGGTCCAGCCGGATGCTCCCGGCTCGGCTCGGCTCGTACTCGAGCTGGGCCCCGCGTCTCAGTGTGCGCGGACGTGCAGCGCGTTCGCGTTGTACTCCTCGAGCCACGCGCGCTTCGTGACTGCACGCGATAGCCCGGGGAGCATGCTGCGACGAATGAAGTCACCACGGTGGCAATCCATGGTCGGGTGGCGCGCGATTCCGCCCTAGAACACCGCCAGCGGGTTCACCGGCGACGCCGTGCCGCGCTCGAGTCGCAGCGGGGCGAGGAAGAACGCGAACGCATAGCGACTGCGTTGACGACACGCCGCGGTCAGCCGGTCGAGCGCCATGTTGTCGATGATGTGGATGCCGATGTGGGCGATCGCCACCTCGTGGATCGGCTGGATCGAGCCCTCGACCCGACTGGGGAGGACATCTGAAACGCCGTCGCAGCCGAGCACGGCGACGCCCCGTTCATGCAGAAACGGCAGGCAATCGGCGTAGAGCCCGGCGAGACCCGAGTCGCGGAAGTCCCAGGGCCCCTCGGCGGCACGCCGCGCGTCACGGCCGGTACCGATCAGCAGGATGTCACCCGCACCCACGGTTACGCCCTGGCGTTGCTCGGCGGCGAGCAGGTCTTCGCTGTGGATCGGCGTACCCGGCTCGAGCCAATCGACGCCTTTCAGGCCGGGGATGTCGAGCAGCACCCCGCGACCGACGATGCCGTCGCGGCCGGCCATGATGCTGTTCTTCATGGCGCCGTCGCTGCGCACCTCCGACTGGTCGAAGCCGTTGTACATCTTGCCGTTTGAGAAGACGTGGCACAGAGCGTCGAGGTGCGTGGTGGCCATGCCATGCGGCGCGATTGCGAACCAGTCCGCCGAGAACGAGAGCCCGTCGCGCGACGCGGCGTCGCCGCCCCGCAGCACGTGGTGCTCGACCGGGCGATAGTTGCCCGGCGCCGGCATGACCGGAAGCGGGAGCGCACAGCTCACGACCGCCGAGTCCGTAATCAGCCGCAGCGCCTCGGCGCGCGTCTCGGCGGTGATCAGGTTGAGTGCACCGCGCTCGTCTTCGGGCCCCCAGCGGCCCCAGTTTCGGAGCTGCTCGGCCATCCGCCCGACGTCGGCCTTCGACAACGCTTCCGCCACGTCACCCTCCTCGTCCGCACTCGCGATCGGCGGTGTGAAGCTAGCAGTCCGCGCGTCGTCTCGCGCGGCGGTGGCAGATGGTCGGGCGCTGCCCGACGGCGCTGCAGGCGGTGATCAGCCCGTGCGCGCCCGTTGACGCGCGTCGTCCGGTGGCCAGTCCGCGTATCCTCGCCCGCGTCGCCGCCAACCGCTCGAGTTCCGGCACATCTGCGGAGGGGGGACGTGCGGGCGTGGCGCGCGGCGGGACGGGCACCGATGGCCGTTCGGCGCGGGATTCGGTGACGTCGTTCCCCTACTGGCCCGTGCGGATGCCCTCAGGCTGCAGCACATCGGCGGCGGGCTGATCGTCGCGACCGCGCTGATGATCGTGTTCCGCCGTCGTTATCCGCGCTGGTGGTTCGACTTTGCACTCCAGCTCAGCCGCTTCGGTGCACGCATCGGCGCCTACGCGGTGCTCGTGACCGACCGCTATCCATCGACTGAGGACGAGCAGTCCGTGCACCTCGAGCTCGACTACCCGGACGTCGAGCGCGACCTCAATCGCTGGCTACCGATCGTGAAGTGGCTGCTGGCAATCCCGCACTACGTCGTGCTGATGGTGCTCGGCGTAGTCGTCTTCTTCGCGATTGTCGCGGCGTGGTTCGCCATCCTCTTCACCGCGCGTTACCCGCGTGGGCTCTTCGACTTCGTCGTCGGTTACGGGCGCTGGTGGCTGCGCGTCGAGGCGTATGCCTTCTTGATGCTCACGGACCGCTACCCGCCGTTCAGCCTGCGGTAGCCGTCGCCACCCGCGCTAGAACACGATCACGCAGCGACCGCGCGTGCCGCCGGCCTCGAGCCGGCGGTGCGCGTCCGCCGCCTGCTCGGGCGGGTAGGTTGCGGCAACGCGCAACGTGAGCGCTCCGTCCTCAACCTGCTGACGCAGGCGATCGAGCAGATCGGCGCGGTGGTCGTATGTGCGCACCATCGTGCGGTGGAAGGTGATGCCACGCTCGCCGTTCCCGCCATAGCCACGCACCGAGGCGAAGCCGCCGCCGTCGCGGACGGCGCCCACCGCAAGCTCGTTCTGTACCGCGCCGTCGGCGAGACCGTCGACCCCATCAGGGGCGACCGCGCGGATCCGCGCGGCGATGTCGTCGCCGCGCGGCACGAGGACGTCGGCGCCCAGGTCACGCACGAGCTGCTCGTCGGCGGCCGACGCGTCCGCGATCACGCGCAACCCGTCCGCCTTCGCCAGCTGCACGACGTAGCCGCCATAGCACCCCGCCGCCCCGGTCACAGCGATCGTCTGACCCGGCTGCAACGCCAGCTGGTCCAGTGACTGGCGCGCCGTCAGAGCGTTCATCGGCAGCGTCGAGGCCTCGATGTGCGAGGCGTCGGCGGGCGCGCGCGTCACCGCATCTGCAGACAGCACGATGCTCTCGCGATACGCGCCGTGGCTGGCGTTCGGGATCACCATCGCCATGACCGGGTCGCCCACGGCGAGACCCGTCACGCCGGCGCCGATCTCGTCGATCACGCCGGCCGCGTCCATGCCGGGGATGTGCGGCGGTGGCACATCCTTGAGCGCCTCCGCCCGCGACCCGTCTCGCAACCCGGTGTCTGTCGGGTTGACGGTGGCGGCGTGCACGCGGATCCGCACCTCGCCGCGCCCGGCGTGCACCTCAGGCAGGTCGACGACCTGCAGTACCTCTGGTCCCCCGAACTCGATCACGCCTACGCCGCGCATGGATTCCTCGCTTCCTCAGAGTTCCAGTAGACCCCTCGGCCTCGTCGTCGATTGATCCGCACGTCGCCGGCTGCGACCGGCGGCGGTGCGGCGAGTTGACGACGCGATCCTACTCGCGACCATCGCGGAAGAGTCCGACCTGACGGGAGACGAGTGCATCGGCCAGCACGCGCCGTCCGGGCGCGCCCGGACGGCGCGCCATGATTCACCGTCCGCAGCACGTCAGCCAGGCGGTGTGGCCGCACCTCGTGGAGGCAGGCGGAGGCGCCGTCGTGAACAGGTCCTCACTCGCGGCGCAGCGCGGCTTCAGCCCGCGCATGCTGGAGGAGTGGGCCGGGGCTGCCGCAGGCATGGCGAACCTCGTGCTCTTCCTGGCCAGCGGCGAGGCTCGCTTCGTCACCGGCGAGAGCATCAACGCGGACGGCGGCGTTGCGGCGAAGATTGAGCCGAGAGCGGTCGCTGACGCACACCCGTCGACGAGATTCGGCGCGACCGCATGTACATGCAGCGCCGGGTGCCCCAGGCGGTCCGCGGCGCACCGGCGGTTGGTCTGAAGCCTGCGTCGAGCAGGATTCTGACGAGGAGCGCGCCATGGATCGTCCGGCCGGAATCGTGGACTTCACACCATCGCCCGAGCACTTCCCCTTCGAGTCGCGGTGGTTCGAGAGCTCAGTCGGGGCGGTGCACTACATCGACGAAGGGCAGGGGCGCCCGCTCGTGCTCTTCCACGGCAACCCGGACTGGAGCTTCCTCTATCGGAAGATCGTGATTGCCCTGCGCGGCCACTACCGCTGCATCGCCATGGACTACCCCGGCTTTGGACTGTCGGCACATCCGGCAGCCTACGGCTACACCTCGCGCGAGCACGCCGACGTCTGCGCGGAGCTCATCTC
Source organism: Chloroflexota bacterium (assembly GCA_027622315.1). GTDB lineage: Bacteria > Chloroflexota > Dehalococcoidia > UBA2979 > UBA2979 > VGNK01. Next base: position 7,402 of record JAQBZW010000068.1, read on the forward strand.
CAGCCTCGATCTCGAGGACATGATCGTGATGGGCAGGACTGGGGCGGACCGATCGGCATGTCCGTCGCGGGCAGGTACCACGAACGCGTCGGCGGGCTGGTCAGTGTGTCGTCGTCGTGACCTTTGATCCGGCCTGGTACTTCTCATCGAATTCGACCGTGACGAGTTCATCGTCGACCCGCCGATCAATGTTCGTCCGCTCCATCAGCCCTTCATTGGTTCTGATGATGACGAGATCACTCCCCTGTTCGACCAGCTCGACGCTGGTCATCCCCGGCATGAGGCTGACGACACCGGCGTAGTGCTCGCCCAGATCCTGGAGTGACCGCGCCACCGCGTCCAGAGTGCACTCGATCTCGTTGCAGCCCTCGAACCAGGCGGACATCACCACTCCAGATCCGTGCGAACGCCGAATGTCCATCTCCGAGCGCGCCACCGCCCTGGCGATGGCGGCGGCGAGCCCGCGCAGGGGCGACCTATCGGTTGATGCCGGACAGGCCGTTCTGGACGCCCGCGACTGCCCAGTCATTCCACGGCAACGTGAAGAACTTGAATCCCTTGTCCACGTAGAAGTTGGGGTCCATGCCCGGGGGAATGAAGTACATGCCGGGGACCACGCCGTGGTTCTTGCAGGCGGCAGCGATCTTGTCCAGCGCCTGCTGGTACGTGTCGGACGGGTAGTCGAGCGGAACGTCCAGGGCGATCGAGAGATCGGACGGGCCGACGAGCAGCACGTCGATCCCCGGGACGCTGAGGATCTCGTCGATGTTGTCCGTCGCCTCGATGGTCTCGATCATCGGGATGATCAGGACCTGCTCGTTCACCGCATCCATGTACTCACGGTAGGTCTTGAACTCGCCCCACTCGCCGCGCATGCCGGCGTTGCTGCGCTCCCCTGCGGGGTGGTACTTGCACCACTTCACCATGTCCGCAGCCTGCTGTTTGGTGTTGACCATCGGCACGATGATGCCGCGGGCTCCCGCATCCAGCGCGAAGCAGATCAGATCGGGGCGGTTGTCACTGACGCGAATGATCGGGGCGGCCTTCTTGCCCCTGAGTCCTTGAACCGCCGGCCCGAGCTGCTTGATCTCCACAGGCGCGTGCTGGGTATCGAAGAGCAGGAAGTCGAAGCCAGAGTCACCCAGGAAGTTCATGTCGGCGCTCGGGGAAGCAGACGCCCCGACCACGGTTTTGCCGGACTTCAACAGATCCTTGACAGCGTTCATTCGATTGCACCTCCAACACTGAGACCCGGAGTACGTGGGTGGCTTCTCAGCCACATCGACGGCGAGTGGGCGGTGACGGCCGTCGGCGGCCGGTGCGCTCTCCCGCACACGGCCGTACCGGACGTCACACCTGCCTACGGCGACATCGAGGAGGGACCCTAGCACGCTCGCCGGATCCGCGAGGATCTCTGGCTCGGTATTGACGTCGCCTGCGGCCTGAGCCCGCCAGCCGAGGCGGGCTCAGGCGTGGGGACACGTGCTAGCTGGCGACTGCGAGCACTTCCACGAGCTTGTCGAAGGCCTGGTTCCAGCCACCGCCGGCGCCTTCCGCCATCGCGGGGTCGGCCCAACCGCTCTGTGTAAGGGTGAGCCGTGTCTTGCCGTCGCCGAGGTCCTCGAGCGCCACGGTGACGAGCGTCTGCTGGGCGTCTGCGGCGATGTTGCCGTCCTTATCTGATTGAGTGTCGGTGGCGACGAAGTGCTCGGGCGCGACGATCTCCTGGTAGACGCCCGCGGTCCAGTACTCCCAGCCGTCGGCGGAACGCATGCCGAAGAGGTGGCGGCCGCCGACCCGGAAGTCGATCTCGCAGGTGTGACAGGTCATGCTCTGCGGGCCGTACCAGCGCTTGAAGTGCGCGGCGTCCGTCCACGCCTGCCAGACCAGTTCCCGTGGCGCGTTGAACACGCGCTCGATCACTGCGGCGTGTCCTTCCGAGCCGGCGCTGTCGCTAGGGGTCATCGTGCGGCTCCTTCGTGCCCACTCACGCGTTGGCTTCGTCCTGGCGTGCTGGCCCGGTTGCCGCGCCGGCCTGCAGCTCAGTGAGGTAGTCGTCGAGCCGATCGAGCCTGTCTTCCCAGAGCCCGCGGTAGTGCTCGACCCAATCGGCGACGTCGCGGAGCGGTTCGGGCGCGAGGCGGCAAGGCCGCCACTGGGCGCGGCGGCTCCGCTCGATCAGGTGCGCACGTTCGAGCACCTTGAGGTGCTTCGAGACGGCCGGCATGGTCATCGCGAACGGCTCGGCCAGCTCCGTGACGGAGGCCTCGCCCGCGGCGAGCCGTGCGAGGATCGCGCGCCGCGTCGGGTCGGCGAGAGCCGACAGCGTGGTGCTGAGAGCGTCCTCGGAGAGAGCGGTCGTAGACATGTATTTCACCAGTCGGATTATTAACGCTGAGGTTATATACAGACCCCCCACGGGCTCCGTCAAGCCCGACGACCTGGATGCGCTCGCGCTGTCCGTTCCGCGTCTCCTCGTCGCCGCTGCTGTCTCGCGTTGGACCGGCACCGCAGAAACATGAGTGGCGGCGCGACTCCAGGGCTTGCGGCATGCGACCGCACAGTGGATGCAGCCTCGACTCGCGGGTGGGCCACGCAGCGTCGGCTGCGGACATGACGAAGCCCGCTCTTGCGAGCGGGCTTCGATGATTGGAGTGTGGTGGAGACGGGGGAGGCCTCATCCCTCGCCACCCCACATCGCTTCTCGGTTCCGTTCGCAGTCCGTCCTGAATGGGGGGCCTACACGGTCGCCTGGCGGGAGGCGGCGTGATGACCCTAGTACCTGGGAACCTTCAGCCAGCCAGAGTCCCCAGGGGAATTATCGGCGTTCGTCCACCAGACTCTGGCCGATACCTCCCGTTGCCCGTCGGCAAGTGGGGGTTCCGCACCCTCTACGCCTTCGGAGGGGAGGAAGCCCTGGCGCGTTATCGCAATATCCCCTGCTGCGATCACGTGATGGGTGGCTTTCGAGAACCCCCCACCGTGCTGGAAGATCGCGATGACGTTTCGGGCTGGCGCAGGGCCAAGATTCTTGACTTGCGTTCCCTGCATCTCTTGAGACCGAGCCCGCGTGTCCCAGCAGATTACGGTTACGTCTGCCTTGAGCGCCGCCTCACGTCCACCTTGAGCAGCGGCGGCCTCCCGCCGTTGGATAGCAAGAGATCCATCGGCGGCGTCAGCGGATCGAGCTGCCTCGACAGTGGCACCTTCGGCAATCTTGTTTGCCTCGGCGGAGAGCGCGTTGGCCGCCGCGGCTGCCGCCTCTGCGCGGATGGCGGTTCGGTTTGCTTCCTCGGCCAGCGTGTTGGCTCTGGCGCCAATCGTGTTCGCGCGAGTGGCGGCACCAGCAGTTCGGACGCTGACGATCAGCGAAACAAGAGAGACACCAAAGGCTCCAAGGGCCGTCACCACCAGGACAGCATCCATCGCGCCACGATCCCTTCTGCCACCGCTCCGGCCGAACGGTCTCGGAGTTTACGACTAACGCAGGATCAGACATTTCTGGGTGAGGGTGAATCTGAGGAGCCGATCCAACTCAGTTTCACACTCTCGGGCTTCGAGGGAACCCGACCACCGAGATCGCCACGCCCGCGCTACCGCTGCCAGCCAATCGCGGCTCCCAAGGCGAGCGACGCCCTCCTGGTGCTGTTCCGGGAGCGGGCTGAGGCACGGCACACGGCAGGAACGGCTGCGAAGTACCGCTGGGCGGTGCGGGACCTCCTGAGGATCGCGGTGGGGATCAGCGGCTCGCCCGTGACCCTCCTCGACCTGCTCCGCGATCGAGAATTGCTCGGGAAGGCGCTGATGAGCGCGAAAGGCCGGCACGGACGGACGCAGTCGCGGTACACGGTGGCACATCACCGGACGGCGATCCGCGCAGTTGCGCGGCTTCTCAAGGCGGAGCTGACCGACGCCCTCGGAGCCGACCCCCAAGAGGTCGTCCGAGGGGCGCTGCGCGCGGTCGCGGAGCCTCGTGGCGGCGGATACCGACTCGTGGGCGGCGTGCCTCGGCGGAGGGGTGGGCCAGTCCCGACGCCCGTCGAGGTAGACGCGATCCTGGCTGCGCTCGCGGCGAAGGGTGGCTGGCAGGGGGTGAGGGATCACGCGCTCGTGCTGCTGCTCGCTCGGACAGCCTCTCGGGTGTCCGCAATGCGGACGTTAGACGCGAGCGATGTCCGCGTCATGCGAGACGGGAGCATCCGCCTGATGCTCTACCAGAAGAGCCGCCGCGACCCTCGCGAGGTGGAGTTGCCACCGGACGCCACGGATGCATTACGCCGGTACGTCGCCACCTTCAACCACGCCATGCGCGTCGAGGGGCGTACGGAACGGATCGCGCTGGGCCAAGCAGGCGCTCTGTGGCGCGGGCCGGGCCGCGCGAGGCTTTCCGACAAGGCGCTTCGTGAGGCACTCCGAGCCGCCTGCGTAGCGGCTGGAACACCTGACTACACGCCGCATGCCTTCCGCCGGTTCTGGGCGACTGAGGCGGCGTCGCGCGTCCCTCGTTGGGATGCGGCGCTAGGAGGCGGCTGGAAGGGCACCGGGCAGTTCGACGGCCACTACGTGCAGCCAAGCCGTCGGGACGTGTGGGCGGCACTCGGACGCCTCGGGCGACCGGGAGAGTCGAGGGTGCCCGCTCTGCTGGAGACGATGAGCCGTGAACCAGCAGCCGTCCCTTCTTGATCTCCTCGATGCCGCTCCGGCGCGGGGTGGGCGTCTCGACGCTGAGTCCGAGGCGTTCCTCGAACGGTACGCAACGACGTACGCGGAGATCCGATCCGTCGGGGCGGTGCGCGGTGAGGTCTCGCAACTTCGGAGCGTGACGCGAGAGTCGGAGCGTCTCGGCGGGCCGCGGACGCTGCTCGCAGTCCTCGGCGACACTGCGACGCTCGTACGTGTGCTCACGACGCCGACCGTCAGGCCGTCCGCCAGCACCGCCGGGCGACGGCTCGCTGCGGTTGTGGCCGCTTTCCCGATAGCGTGGGGTGATCAGGAAGGGCGACAGCGGATTGAGCACCTCGTAACGCGCATGCCGAGCAAGGACCGGTCTGACTGGTACGAGTCCGGCGTCGTGCTGGCGGGCGACACCAAGCGGCGGCGACCCACCAGCCCGACGATCGAGCCTCCTGACCTTGCCCGAGTCATTGAGGCCGCGGATAAGGGCCGGCATTCGCTTCGTGACCGCGCATTCGTCGGGACGCTCTGCTTCAGCGGCCTCATGGTCGAAGAAGCGCGGACACTGACGTGGCGAGGGCTGCGTTGGGAGCCGGACGCCGAAACGTGGTCTGCGCCCGTTGAACGGGGCGGACATCGGACTCGGCTCTCGATCTTTGGGGCGGCGATTCCGCTCCTCGCCCGCCTTCGCTTCGACTCGTCACCCACCGCAGACGCTGTGTTTGCCGGACCGCGCGGTGAACCGCTGACAGAACGACAGGTACGCCGCATCGTCCGGGACGCTTGTGCGAGTGTGGGTTTCCCTCTCGCGAGCCGATCCGATTTGCTGTCAGCTGTGACGGCCTACCTCAGCGACCAGGGCTTCACCGAGCACCAGATCGCCATTGCCCTTGGCGTTGCCACGGTCGGCACGATCGACCGCCGGTTGGAGCGGCATCGAGCGTTGGACGCGCAGCGGCGGATCGCGCGACGCGACTGAAGGCTTCCGGCGGGCCGGGGAGGGTGGGTTGAAAGTTCAGGGGTTTCCAATCACGCTTCAAGACCGGCGCCTTGCTTTTTCGCCCGCCCGATAGTCTGTCCCGTTTTTTGTGGTGTCCCGGAAATTCCCCGACGCTCGGGATCGGGGTAGGGGCGCTGAGCGCGGGCACCTGAAATAGGTGGCTCCTCTAGGCGGCGAACACGCCCCCGAACAGGCGGATCAGCAACTTGAACCATCCTTCGCGGCGACCAGAGCCGCTAGGGCACTCCAGTCGTCTCGCAACTCCGGACGTCGCTTCAGCAGCTTTTTAAGAACCGCCTGGAGTCCCGTCCATTCATGCCGATCCAGGGTGACGTATTGATGGACGTGCGGTGAATATGTGAGGACTTTGATGTAGTAACTCCACAATCCTCGGCGGAGGTACCGGGGGCAGGTCAAGTAGTATGTGCCTTCAACTACCAGTCGCTCCGAAGGAACACTCGCCCCCTATGACTCACCGCATCACCCGCATCCTCGCGGTGCTGGCAGCCCTCACGATGGCGTGCTGGCTCATAGCAGGACGGCAGCAGGCACCAGCACCGGACACGCGCCCGACATTCGCCGCGGCTGCACCAGCAG
>JAQBZW010000069.1 GCA_027622315.1 Chloroflexota bacterium
GGGGGGTGGCGATGCTGGACCGCGCAACGGCCGTCGAGTGGATCGCCGCCGCGGCGATCAGCGCGGGCGTGTGGCTGGCGCTCGAACTGACGAAGTGGCTCGGCGCGCGGATTGCTGCAGCGCAGGGGGCCGAGCACTCGATCGTCCAGGCGCTGCCGGCCCGGCTGATCGGGCGGTCGAGCAACACGCTGCTTCTGCTCTTCGCGCTGTTCGCCGGCTCGTACGTCCTCGACCTGCCGGACGCGCCTGGTCGCATCGTGAATGGCATCGCTTCGCTCGCGCTGCTCTTCCAGGTCGGGCTCTGGGGAACCGACCTGCTCTCGTTTTTCGCCGAGCGCCACACCCAGCGCGTGGCCGACGACCCGGAGCGGGCGATCGCACCGGGCACGACGTACGCGCTGCGCTTCGTCGGGAGCCTCGTCCTGTGGGCCGTGCTCCTGCTGCTCCTGCTGGACAACCTCGGCGTGGAGATCACGACGCTGGTCGCCGGCCTCGGCATCGGCGGGATCGCGGTCGCTCTTGCCGCGCAGAGCATGCTCAGCGATCTCTTCGCCTCGCTCGTGATCGTGCTCGATCGGCCGTTCGTCGTCGGTGACGCGATTGTCGTGGGCGACCTGACCGGCGATGTCGAACGGATCGGCGTGAAGACGACGCGCCTTCGCAGCCTCTCCGGGGAAGAGTTGATCTTCCCGAACCACGATCTCGTCGACAGCCGTATCCGCAACTATCGACGCATGGTCGAACGGCGGGTGCTGTTCACGCTGGGACTCGTCTACGGGACGACGGCAAGTGAGTTGGAACGTGCGCTCGTGATCGTGCGCGAGGCGATCGAGCGCCAACCGAGCGCGCGCTTCGGTCGCGTGCACTTCAAGGGCTTCGGCGACTCATCGCTGGATATCGAGGCCGTGTACCACGTGCTCGATCGCACCTATGCCGTCTACATGGACACCCAGCAGGCACTGAATTTCGAGATCCTCCGCCGGTTCACGGACGAGGGCTTCGACTTCGCCTTCCCCAGCAGGAGCGTCTACATGCATGTCGAGGGAACCGACGAGGCGAACGGATCGCGCACCGTCGCGGGGCCCCCGGTCGGCAGTCGGGGAGCGGCGGAGGACTAGCCCGCCGCTCGGCCGCGCCGCTTGCAACTCCCGCGCGCGGCCGCGTTATCATCACGCGCGCGCGGCTGATCGCGGCGCCGCACTGGAGGTCCGATGCTGAAGTAAGACCGGGGCGACGTGCGAACGCAGTCGCGACATCCTCGTCGCGGTGTTGTTCGTGTCCCGGTGCTGCGTCGGCTCAGTCGCGTCGAACGTTCCGCACCCCTCGCGCTCGCCTCCTCTCCGCATACCCACGCGTGCGGCTGCGTGATCGGGTTGAGGCGTGTTACAGGCGAATCACATCACGAAAGCGTTCGGAGCGCGGCCGCTGCTGCGCGACCTCTCCTTTGTCGTACACGACGGCGAGACGCTCGGCGTCGTGGGTCCGAATGGCGCCGGCAAGAGCACGTTGTTGCGGTTGCTCGCGGGCGAGCTCGCGCCCGACCGCGGGCACGTGGACGCCCCCGGCGAGCCGCGCATCGCGGTCCTGCGCCAGGGCTATGCCGGGCGCGAACGGGACGCGATCGCGAGCGTCTTCCCGGCGCTCTTCGGGGTGAGCGTCCGCGCGGCGCGATTGGCTGAAGCCGCCACGCGGTTGGCGACCGCCGCGGATGCGGCCGCCGCGGCCCGTGCCGGCGCCGAGTACGACGCGCTGCTCGCCGCGATGGAGAGCGACGGGGACGGTGCCGCCGAGGCGCCGTGGGACGAGCTTTCGTTGCGGCCGCTCGCACCGGAGACGCCGGTGGGGTCACTCTCGGGTGGCGAGCTGACGAAGCTGGGCCTGCTCGCCATCGTCGCGGCGCGGCCGGGCGTGCTGCTGCTCGACGAGCCGACCAACCACCTGGACACCGCGGGCGCCGAGTGGACGGAGCGCTACCTCGCCGCCTTCGGCGGGCCGGCGGTCGTGGTATCGCACGATCGAGCGTTGCTGGACACGGTCGCCGATCGCATCCTCGCGCTCGATCCGTCGCGGGACGAGCCACCGGAGATCTTCACCGGCGGCTACAGCGACTACGCGGACGAGCAGGACCGGCGGCGCGCCGAGCAGTGGGCGGCGTACGGCCGTCAGCGCCGCGAGGAGCGGCGCGTGAAGCGCCAGATCGCCGAGATCGAGACGCGAGGCCGGTCGTGGGAGCAGCGGTTCGTGCGCACGGCGAGCAATCGCAAGTCGGTCAAGGTGGCGCGGCGCGCGGTCACGCAGAAGGCGCGGCTCGAACGCCAGATCGCCTCGGCCGATCATGTCGAGCGGCCGGTGAAGGCGCCCGGCGGGTTCTATGGAGCGTTCGCCGCGGGCGAGCGCACGGCGTCGACGCTGGCGACGGTGGAAGCCGTCACGCTCGTCGTGGGCGGCCGGACGCTCGTGGTCGATGCGAGCTTCACTGTGCGCCGTGGCGAGCGGGTGGTGCTGACCGGCGGGAACGGCAGCGGCAAGACCACGCTGTTGCGTGCGTTGCTCGGCGACGTCCCGCCGGCGGGTGGCCGCGTGCAGATCGCACCCTCCGCGCGCGTGGGCTATCTCGCGCAGGCAGAGGCCGCGCTCCGCGGCGACGACGCGGCGACCCCGCTGGAGATCGTGCGACGCGCGAGCCCACCCGAGCGGCCGTTGGCGGAGGAGGACGCCTTCAACTTTCTCCATCGCTTTCTCTTCGGTCACGATCAGGCGCGTGCGCCGCTGCGCACGCTGAGCTACGGCGAGCGGCGACGACTCGAGCTTGCGAGACTCGTGCTCGGTGGCGCCGGGCTGCTGCTGCTCGACGAGCCCACCAATCATCTGGACCTCGCCGCCCGCGAGGCGTTCGAGCACGCGCTTGTCGAGTTTGGTGGAGGCGCTCTGATCGTGACGCATGATCGCTACTTCATCGATCGCTTCGCAGATGCGGTTTGGGCGATCGATCGCGGGCATTTGCGGGCTGTGTGAGCAGCCGCGGAACTGCCGTGTGCCCTTGCTTTCCGAGGAGCGCTACATCCATACCGTCGGTATCCTGCGTATCAAAGTAGTAATGACCGGCTCGCATGGGCCGGACTTGGACACCCGTCGACGCAAGGTCGGCGGTCACGGGAGGGGTCTTGGATGACCGATTCGTACTGGGCCGGTGTCGCGCGCGGTAGGCGGGTGTCGCGGCGCGCGGTCATTCGTGGGGGAGGCGTCGCCGGGGCAGGGCTGCTCGGCGCCGCGCTGATCGGCTGCGGCAGCGGCGACGATGAGCCCGCAGCGACATCAACGACAGCCCCCAGCGCATCCGGGACGACGGCCGCGCAACCGACGGCGTCGGCGAACGAACCGAAGCGCGGCGGCACCTTCCAGACCTACACCACGGTCGATCCCACGTCCCTGGATCCGTACGCGAACCTGAGCTTCACCGTGAAGGGTTTCGCGTCGTACGTGTACAGCCGGCTCTTCCGCATCGACGCCCAGCCGGGCCTCGATCGTGCCGAAGCGCCGATCACGCCGGACCTCGCCGAGTCGGCCGAGAGCGCGGACGGCATGGACTGGACCGTCAAGCTGAAGCCGGGCGCGAAGTTCCACAACATTGCGCCGGTGAACGGTCGAGAGATCACCACCGCCGACGTCGTGTACTCGTTCGAGCGGCTGATGGCGGACGGGTCGCCGGGCAAGAACCTCGTGCCGAAGGCCATGACCATCGAGGCGATCGACGACCTCACCGTGAAGTTCCGCGTGCCGCAGCCGTCGCCGACGATGATGGACTTCTTCTCGGACGCGAACCTGCTGTGGGTGCTGCCGACGGAGTCGGAGAGCGATTACGACCTGATCCAGACTCCGATCGGCAGCGGGCCGTGGATGATGGACCAGTACGACGCTGCGGCGAAGATCGCCTTCAAGGCGAACCCCGAGTACTTCGTCGAAGGTGTTCCGTACCTCGACGGGATCGACCTGAACATCATCCCCGAGTATGCGAACTATCGTGCTCAGTTCGAGGCCGGCAACCTGCACGTATTCGTTCCGCAATCGTCGGACATCCTGTCGCTCAATAAGGGCATCGAGAAGATCCAGTGGGAACCGACGATCAATCACGGACTGCAGTTCGTGTTCTTCTCCGGCGCCGATCAGGATCCGAACGCCCCGTGGCGCGACGAGCGCTTCCGGCAGGCCGTTTCCTACGCGATCGACCGAGAGGCCCTGTTCGACCTCCAGTACAACCTCAAGGAGCTGACCGACGCGGGCTTCGCGATGTCGCCCGACTGGAACAACATCATCGCGCGGGCGTATGGGCCGAAGGCATGGCTGGACCCGAAGTCCGCGGCGCAGGGACCGTCTGCCAAGTTCTTCGAGTACAACCCGGAGGAGGCGAAGAAGCTGCTCGCCGCCGTCGGGAACACCGACGAGCCGTTCGCTTACCAGTACGTCGCGAACGCGTACGGCACGACGTTCCTGACCTACGCCGAGGCGACCTTCAACTGGCTGAGCGAGGTCGGGCTGAAGCCGGTCACAGACGCTCAGGATTACAGCTCGAAGTACATCACGAACACGTTCGTGGGGAACTTCCACGGCCTGGCGTACGGCCTGCAGACGCCGTTCCCGGAGCCGGGGAGCTGGGTCAACCGCATGTTCGGGGACGATCCCGCGAACAACAGCCGTGTGAACGACCCGGCGATCAACGAGCTCAACGAGAAGTCGAAGGTCGAGCTCGACCCGGCGGCTCGCACCGAGATGTTCTACGAGATCCAGCGCATCAGCGACTCGGCGATGTACTACGTGCCGACGCCCGGCAATGGCGGGAGCACGTGGACGGCGTACCAGCCGCAGGTGCGAGGCATCCGGTCCACGCGCGGATACGGCGTCCCGACCGAGCAGTTCATGTACTACTGGCTCGACCAGTAGCCCAGCGCTTCCGCAACCGATGCAGGACGCCGGGCGGCAACGCCCGGCGTCTTCGTGTCCACCAGCGCGCGTTCGGCCGGGGGACGGATCGCGTGCGCCGGCTCAGGCGCGCGCGAGCGCGTCGGCGCGGGCAATCGCCCGGAACGCCCTGGCGATCGACGCCTCACGGTCGTCCGGGTCGATGATCGGAGCGGCGAGTACCTCACCCACTCCGTCGCGCAGGAAACCGGCCAGGCGCTCCGCCACTTCGTCTTCGTCCCCGTGCACGACGAGCGAGTCGAGCAGCGCGGGCGGGTAGCCGTCGGCGACCGAGGCGAAGCCGGCCGCTTCGAACATCTGCACGTAGAACGGCACGCGCGCGTAGTTGCCGAGCTGGCGCTGGGCGAGGGCGTGGACCGCCTCGCGGTCGGTGTTCACGGCTACCGGCACATGCGCGATCAGGGGCGGCGCTGGACGACCGGCGCGCTCGGCGCCACGCCGGATCGCCGGCAGCGCCTCGTTCAGCAGGTAGGGACGCGGCGTCATCCACGAGATCGCGCCATCGGCCAGTTCGCCGCACGTCTCATATGACTTCGGCCGCAGTGCTGACGCCATCAGCGGGAGCGGCGCCGGCTCGCGCAGGCGCGTGTGCGCCACCACATGACGGCCGTCGAAGTCGACCTGCCCCTCGTACAGCAGCGCGCGCAGCACGATCAGGTACTCGCGCAGATTCTGGAGCGGCGCCTCCCAGCGGACGCCGTAGCCCGGCGCCATCGCGATCTCGTGTGACGGCCCGATGCCCAGCCGGAAGCGCCCCGGCGCGAGCTGCTCCAGCGCGAGGGCCTGCTGGGCAAGCGCGATCGGATGACGTGGCCATGTCGGGATGATCGCCGTGCCGAGCGTGATGGAGCGGGTGGCAGTGAGCGCTGCGGCAAAGGCGACCAGCGGATCGGCACCGCCCGCGCCCCCGATCGTGGACCATGCGCTCGAGATCCCCGCCGCCTCCGCCTGCTGCACCTGCGTGACCAGGTCGGTCGCACTCAGTGCCTGAATAGACACACCGACGGTCGCACCGCTCATCTCGCCTCCCTCAACTCGGCGGGAGCCTAGCACGCGGCCGCTCGCAGGCCGCTCGTTTCCGCGACGGGGCGCGCCCCGTGTCGGGACGCGCGCGTGCCAGATTCGCGAACGGTCGCTCGCGCTCCCGCGATCGGGCGCCGCACCGGCCCGTCGCCGTACCGGACGTGCGCTCTCCACATGCCATAACCTCAGCGGCAAGGGTCGGAAGCGGGAGGGTTCAGCCATGATCGACTTCGAGTGGGCCATGCACGAACACACAGCCGAGCTCTTCAAGAAGGGTCTCGCGGAGCTCGACATCGCCGTACGCGAAGTCACACCAGACGAAGCGGACGCGCATTCCGACGACGCGGTCTTCGCACTACTCGAGCGCGCCGGGTTGATGCTCGATCAGCAGGTGCGAATCACCGAGCAGGGTGATCGCACGCGCCTGGTCGGGAGCTCAGACGCCGACACTCTTGCGCAGGCGCTTGTCCGCTTCGCGCATGAGCACGATGCCGGAGGGGTCCTGATCGACATGGCGAGCACGCCGGCGTAGATCACCGAGCTGCGGGGCGTGAATGGCTCGATCATCGTGCTCGCAGACGATCAGGGCGCACGTCAGCTCCAGCCCGAAAGCCACCTGATCGCCACAGCACTGGCTCGTGCCACCGCATCGTCCGCCTGACCGATCACACCGATCGGGCCGATCGACAACACGCGCGAGCCCCGGTGATGCCGGGGCTCATGACGTTCGCGAGCACACGCTTCGGCGGGTTAGGCAGTCGCGATCAGGTGCTGCGGATCTTCCAGGAAGAGGACCCCGGGCAGCGCCGTCCGAATCGTAGCGACGCGTCGCGCGAATTCGGAGTCGGTGAGCACGGGCTGGGCGGGGAGGAGCCTCGGATCGGCGGGCAGGTCCTGCATCGGCACCCACGAGGTGCAGCCTGCGTATTGATCCCGCACGGGCACGTCGATCGGCTCGGCGAGCCGGTACGCGCGTAGGACGAGCAGCCAGAGCGGTTGCTTCGGGCGCCACTTGAGACGCTGCTCTGCGTAGCCGGACGTCCAGATGAACTCGTCGTTGAGCGCGGCAAGCTGCGCCGGATCCGTGATCGACGCGGCGCAGGTGAGTTCGGCCCAGGCGCTAAAGCGCAGCTGGTCGCGCGCGGGTCGTTCCGATCGAACGGCGTCGACGCGCGCCGCGGCGTCGGGACGTAGCAGCTCGGGCCGCTCGTGCTCATAGCTGTCGTACAGCCAGAAGCGGGTCGCGCGGATGCGGAAGCGGTGCGCTTCCTCACGGATGCCGCCCTTGCGCAGATCGATCAGCTGGCGCCCGGCGACGAGCGCGTCCCAGATCGAGGACCATTCCTTCAGCGCGGGATTCGCGATCTGGTCGCTCATCAGCGAATGATACTGGCGCCCTGTCCGCTCGGCGCGGTGGGATGGTCGTCGCTGCGACGGACGCGCACGCCGCGAAAACGTCCGGCCACGATGTCGACCGAGAGCGCGAGGGCCAGCAGGATCAGCGGCGCCGCGGCGAAGACGAGTCGCGAACCGAGGGCGCCCGCGGCAAGGGCGAGGCCCAGCAGTGGCACGATCGCGAGTCCGTCCTTCAGCACCCCCATGATTGCGAACATCCGCCCCTGGAGCTCTGCCGGAACGGAGCGTCCGACGTAGGTCTGCGCCGACGCGGCCGCCAGGGTGATGCCGAAGCCGAGCGGCACGGATAGCCCGGCGGCGACTTCGAGCTGACGACTGATCGCGGGCAGTTCCACGAGCCACGGAAGCACGCGCTCCGTGAGCGGGTCGATCATGCCGAAGCCGAACATCGCCGTCGCGGCGATCGCGAAGCCGATCGCCGCGACGAGGCGCTCGCCGATCGCGGCGATCAGGCGTGGCGCGACCGCCAGCGCGAGCAAGAGGCCGGCCGCAGCCGGCATGAAGACGTAGAGCGTGTACGCGGGGTCGATGTGCAGCACCTCGGACACGTACACCGGACCGAGCATGCCCAGGACGACGCCGACCGTGCTCGCGAGCCCCGCGAGCAGCAGCATCCACAGCACACGTCGAGTGTGCAGGAGCCAGCGCAGTGCTTCGCCGTTGTCGGCGAGCAGGCGGGTGCGCGCGGTACGCGCGATCTCGCGGGGCGGCGTCAGCTCGAAGACGCGCGTGAAAGCGAGAATGAAGACGACGCCTGCGAGCGTGACGACATGTTCGACGCCGAAGCTGCTCACGACGAGCGGCGCGATCGCCGCCTTCCCGATCACCTCGCCCGCGGATGAGGCGAGGGACATGAACGAATTCGCGGACGCGAGCTCCTCGGCGTCGGCGACCAGTGGGACCGCGGACGCCTCCGAGGGTTGAGAGATCTGATGCAACGCGCGTACGGCGAAGAGGATGAGCAGCAGTGATTTGAAGCCGGTGCCAAGCACGATTGGAACCGCGAAGCAGAGCATGCCCATGGTGATATAGGCGCCCGCCAGCGCGACGCGTTTCGACATCGCGTCGGCGACGGAGCCCCCATGCAGACCGAGCAGCACTCCCGGCAGCAGGAACGCGGTGCCGACGAGCGCTGCGTCAAACGCGCCACCCCCTCGCCGCACGACCGCGATCAGGGTGCCGTAGAGCAGCGCCTGCAGGGCGATATCCGTGAGGAAGCGCGATGCGAGCAGCGCCTGAAAGTGCCGGTCCCAGACGACCGAACCGGGAGGCACGGTGAACCAGAGAATGCGGAACAGACGACGCTGGCCGGAATCGAGCGCCATGTCCACCCGTGCGGCGTTCCGGATCAGGCGCGGTCGTGTCGAGGCCGATGCCTGTCGCAGCAGCCCGCCCGCCTGTCGCACGAGGCGCTCCGCGTCGCGCGATGCCAGCCGCACTTGCGCGGGCGCGCCGCTCAACGCGGCTTCGTGGATGCGATCGGCGGCCTCGTCCACGCGCCGCTCCGCTTCGGCGCCGGCGTTGCGCAGGGGTGCGGGCGCCGAGGCATCGCCCAGCCGGCGCACGCGCCGCGCGACGGCGCGCACACTCCGCTCCACGTCTGCGCCGGCACGCAGGATCACATCGGGCGTGGCCTGCCGCGACGCGGCGATGAGCTCCGCGTGCACGAGCCGTACCACGACCTCGAGTTCAACCAGCGTCTCGTCGAGCGCGAGCGCGGTCTCGTCGAGCGTCTGGCGGCGCTGTGGCTCACGTTTGGGAGATGCGGCCATCGGCGGCGGAACCTCCAAGCGCAATCGAGCGTAGCGGAGCAGCGCTGTGGCAATGCATAGCGGACACCCTGATGTGGACGCGCGAGGCGGGATGCGCCGGCGGCACGGTGTCGCTGTGCTAGCTTCGACGCATGGTCAGTGAGGATGAGCCGTCGCCAAACGCGCCCGCATACCACCTGATCGAGCTTCCCGATCCGCCGCCCGACCGCCCGTACGTGTTCGTGAACATGGTGATGTCCGCGGACGGACGTGTGGTGATCGAAGGCACTGAGCGCGGACTCGGCTCGAAGACCGATCAACGGTTGATGCGAGAGCTGCGTAGCCTTGCTGATGTCGTGCTCAACGGCGCCGGGACGTTGCGCGCCAGCGGATCATCCTCGCGGCTGAGCGATCCCGCGCTGGAAGCGCGCCGAGCAGCGCGCGGCCGTCCGCCGGTTCCGACCGCGGCGGTAGTGACCAACTCGGCAGATCTGCCGCTCGAGCGTGCCTTCTTCACCGCTGACGACTTCCCGGCCATCGTGTATGCGGGCGCGGACGCTCCGCAACCGCGCGTAGACACGATCCTCGCGACCGGCCGGCCGGTCGTGCGTCTGCCGTCGGAGGGAGCGATCGCGTTCCTGCTCAGCCACGCCCGTCACGAGCTGGGCGCTCGAGCGCTCCTCGTGGAGGGCGGCCCCACGCTCAACGGCGCCCTCTTCGATGGTGGATACGTGGACGAGTTCTTCCTGACGCTGGGGCCACGCGTGGTCGGCGGCCACCAGGCCGCCGCGGCCGTGGCCTCGGCGCGACCACCGTCGTTGGACGCCGTCACACAACTCGAGCTGTTGTCCGCGCACCCGAACCCGGAGACGAGCGAGCTGTATCTGCGATATCGAATACGCCGTTAAGCGGCCGGTGTGGCGTGCGCCAGGTAGGCAGAACGCAGAAGCGGCGCCGATTGGCGCCGCTTCTGCGTGGTCCGCTGCGCGACGGAACGGGTTACGGGGTGAAACGCCTGCCAGGGCCGGTAGTAGACAGACGTTTCACCCCGCGACTCGTTCCGTCACGGGGGCGTGGGAGCTATCCGTGCCAGACAACCTCTGCGAGAGCGGGAGCACTGACCGCAGCAAATGCTGCGCCGGCGAGAGCGACCCCAAGTGCGGCGCGGACGAACGTTCGAATCACTGGGGCATGTCCCTCTGAATGGGAGTTCACTTGAGGGGGAGCCTACCTACGGGGCTCTCGCCAAGTTCTCGCCGCGTTCCTGACTGCCCACGTAAATTCTCCCCAAATCTAGATGAGGTCGTCGCAACGTGTGGTGTCTGGAATCTGGTGGGCGACCGGCCGAGGCCTAGCTCTCCAGAGAAGCTCCGCTAAGGACCCGTTCGTACTCATCGCGAAGTTCGTGGGATGGAGCATCGCCGATATCGCGAAGTGCGTCCGAGTGACGTCTATATGCGCGGGTGGCCAACTCCAGGTGCCCGTTACGAGAGTATGCCCGCATCTCGAACCGTACCGCTTCCTCGCTCAGCGGATCCACGTTTCTGATGGATTCGGTCAAAGAGAGCACGGCGCGGTGGTCATTTCGCTTCAGAGCGTGTCCCGCCAGCGCCACGAGCGAACTTACGTACCGGTCCTCGAAGTCCTGGCGAGCACCGTGCACCCACTCCGATTCGAATGGCTCAGCGAATGGCCCACGATAGAGACGGATCGCTGCGGCGAGCTCCTCACTCCAGTCCGGACTGTCAGGCTGAGAGTTCCGAGCCGACGCCATGTGTTCTTCGAACTCGCGGGCGTCATAGCTGATCTCGAACGCCTCGTTTACGCGATAGCCGTCGTCGGCCTGCAAGACGACTTCACGGTCGATCGCCTTCCGGAGGCGATAAAGAGTCGAGTGGAACGCGCTGTTCACGCGATCTTGGGCAACATCCGGCCACAGTTCGACGGCGATCTGTTCCTTGCGGAGTGACTTACCGGAATGGAGCAAGAAGAAGAACATCTCTTTGCTTCGCTCACTTCGCCATTCGAGATCGCTGATCTGACGGCCATGCCAGATCACGCGGGGTGTTCCGAAGATCTCGGCGCGCAAGATCTCGGGCGAGTCCTTGAACTGCGCATCGAGAGTCGTGACAGCGGTCTGAAGAGGAGCGACTTTCTCCGCGAGGCGAGCGAAGTAGCCTTTCCCAATCCTCCGAGCAGCCGCAAGTTCGACTAGATCGCTGAACTGTCGAGCATCTATGAGCAGGAATCCGTCATAGCCGATCTCGGCGATGATGTCGGGAATCTGAGCGAGCTCTGACATCGCCCGGGCCCGTCGGCGAGACTTCAGTAGGGCTGCGGCCATCCGGAAGTGGAGAAGCGCTGTCTCACGTGGGGCGGCGACATCTATCGCGTCGCTCTTCGCTTCCTCAAGCTGTGTAATTGCATCCGCGTAGTTCCCTTCGTCAATCGTCACTGCCGCCAGACCCGTGCGGAAAGCGAGCCGGTACGAGAGCATGCCAGCTTGCTCAGATGAATGGAGTCCGTGCTCGAGGAGGGACCGCGCACGAATCCGATCTCCCTTCTCCCGATAGACCATCCCGAGCCCGTGTGTTGCAGCAGCGACTAGCGTCGAGTCCTCGAAATGATCCGCGTCCTCCATTGCAATGCCGTAGAGCGAGGCCGCGGCGTCGAGGTGGCCAATCTGGTGTTCGATCGCAGCGAGGTTTAGATGTCCATACGCTTCGCCGCGGCTGAACCGGAGATCTCGACTCCGCTGGATGACAATGTTCAGCGTGTCACGCGCCGTCTCTAAATCTCCGAGCAGGCGCTGGACCTCTCCCATGTTGATCATGGTCACGAGCTGGTGCCGAACATCGCTCACCAATTGCCAGATGCGTTGAGCTGTCGTGAATGCGTGCATCGCATCTGGCAGCTTCGCGGCATGAATGAGACAACCACCGAGCCCATCGTGGGCTTCAGCAGTTCGGTGTTGGTCGTTAAGTTGTTCGAATCGCCCAGCGGCACGCGAGAACCGTTCGGCGGCGGCGGGAAACCGACCGCTGATGCCGAGCGCCACGCCTTCTTCGAGATCAAGTTCGGCGAAGAGGCGATCGTCCTCCGGTAGGGCCTCCAATGCGAGCGCGCGTGCCCGGCGACAGGAGTCGAGGGCCTCGGAGACTCGGCCGATCTGTCGCAGTGCGACGGATCTGTAGACTTCCCGCCTTGCGCGCTGCTCGACGCTTAGCCGGCGATCGTCAATTGAATCGATCCTCGCAAGCCCGTCACGGCCCTCAAAGAACTTCATAGCGTGTCGCGCGCGGGTCAGCGCCAGATCCGGGTCGGCTTCGATGATCTCGGCAGGCAGACGTTCGAGCCATTGGACAAGAGTCAGCCACTCGCCGTGCTGGTAGAGCTCTTCGCGCAAGTCTCTGATTTCTTCAACTGCCTCGGACCAGTCCCCGGCGTCGAGTGCCATCTCAACCGCCTCGCGCCGCATTCCTCGACGCGCGAACAGCGCTGCTGCTGAGCGTCTGAGTTCGGTCAGTCGAGCATAGTCATCGCGTTCGAGGCGATCGACTAAGTGTCCACGGAGGATTGCATGCACGCGATACCAGTCGGCGCTTCCTAATCGGACTATTAGATGCGTAGCTCGTTCGAGATCTCTGAGGCGCCGCCCTGCATCACGCTGTCCACTCAGGTCGCGGATTAGACTGACATCGAACGTTTGTAAGATGGCGCATGATTCAAGAAGTGTCATCTCGGGATCATCCAGTCGAGACAAGACCTCCTGATCGATGAAGTCCGCGAGAATAAACTCAGACGCGGAGTCTAGATCCTCTCCACGCGCGGGATCGTGATGCTCGGCTAGGATCGCGAGGGCCGCAGCCCAGCCATCTGCCCTACGGACAACACCTCGTTGTGCTGGGTTGTCTGTGAGTCCAATGGCGTTCAGGAACTCGACGGCCTCCGCGTCCGTAAACTGCAGATCGCGGACAGTCAAAGTGAATGCGCGGCGTTGCGCGGTGAGCCGCGGCAGCGACGGGATCATGGTCCAGGATCGCGTTAGCAAGACAAGGCGCATGCTCAGCGGCGTGGACTGCGCAATGAGGTCGAGCACCGCCAAAGACCGCTGAGCGTTCTCGAGGATGTTGAGATCGTCCACAACTAGTACGAAGAGGTCATCCACGTCAGTTTGAATCGAAGCGACGAAGTCGGCGACGAGCGCATCGACGTCCGACCGCTCGGCGGTCGCGAGTCGTGCGACGAAGCCCTCGAGGGCTCCTTCGGCGACGCATTGGATGGGGTTGTCCCGAGCGGTGTGGAAGTTTGAGGAGGCGGTCCCTCGCCTGACGCCTGCCGTGTGGTAGGTGTTGGGCGTTCCTGCAAGAAC
>JAQBZW010000070.1 GCA_027622315.1 Chloroflexota bacterium
GAGCTGCCCCTAGTACGAGAGGACCGGGGTGGACGGACCTCTGGTGTGCCGGTTGTTCCGCCAGGAGCATCGCCGGGTAGCCATGTCCGGAACGGATAACCGCTGAAAGCATCTAAGCGGGAAGCCGCCTCCGAGATGAGGTTTCCCACCGGGTTAACCGGGTAAGACCGCGGGAAGACCACCCGTTTGATAGGCCACAGGTGGAAGCACAGCAATGTGTGAAGCTGAGTGGTACTAATGGTCGAGGACTTGACCCTCCATCAAGTACCTCCGTGATCAGTAGCGATTCACTTACGGACGGACCGCGCAGTATTCTGTGGGAAGATGTTCTTCGGGCCGCGCGGGTCAGACCGCCGCGCTCAACCGTCCGGCTCGCACGAGTCGCGGCGACGCGGGATGGAGCAGTGGTAGCTCGTCGGGCTCATAACCCGAAGGTCGGGGGTTCGAATCCCTCTCCCGCTACCAGACATTAAGGAGGCGGAGTCCATCGGGGCTCCGCCTCCTTTTCTTTGTTCTTGCTTTGTTCGTGATTTGAACAGGATCGGAAGGGCGCCGTCTGACCGGGCGGCCGCCGGCGTTGAATTTCATCGCCGGGGTGCCTGAGGGGCTTGCCACTAAGCCGGGAAAGCGCCGATACTCCGTGTCTTGGTGGTTAGAGCGCGGCGGACCCACCCGTTCTCATTCCGAACACGGAAGTGAAACGTCGTAGCGCTGACGATACTCCCCGGGCAACTGGGTGTGGAAAATAGGCCACCGCCAGGACCTACATCGGGCCATTCCCCCGCGAAGGGGAATGGCCCGATGTATGCCGGGCACCCACGCACTTCTAATGTTGCGAAGCCCGACGACGGGTGCATGTTACGATGCGCCCGCGCGCGAACCTGCCGGAGAGCAGGGTCGCACAGCAAATCCCACCGGAGGCATACGAGTTTTGACGAATCAGAGCACCCCCGACGCGCCTGAAGCGCCGCAGACGACACTGACTGAAGTTGAGGACATGGCGGCCCTCCTCGACGGGGCCGACGTTGCCGAACCGAGGCAGCTGCGCCGGGGTGAAGTCGTTGAAGGCACGGTCATGTCGATCGAGCGCGATCACGCGCTGATCGATGTGGGCTTCAAGTCCGAGGGCGTCGTACCCGTTCAGGAAATGCACTCGCTGGGCGCGGATCCGCTGACGAACCTTTCGGTCGGCGATTCGGTACTGGTGTACGTCGTTCAGCCTGAGACGCCGGAAGGTCAGGTGGCGCTGTCGATCGACCGCGCTCGCGGCGAGCAGGGCTGGCGTGTGCTGCAGACGCGCTTCGAGACCGGCGAGATCTTCGAAGCCGAGATCACCGGCTACAACAAGGGCGGGCTGCTCGCGAACGTCGAAGGCGTTAACGCCTTCATCCCCATGTCCCAGGTGGTCGGCGCTAAGCCTGGCACGGATGGCACGAATCCGCTCTCCGCACAGGTCGGTCGTGAGCTCCGGCTCAAGGTGATCGAGATCAACCGCCGACGTAACCGCGTGATCCTGTCCGAGCGCGCGGCTCTGCAGGAGTGGCGGGCCGAGCAGAAAGAGCGCCTGCTCGACGAACTCAATGAGGGCGACATCCGGACCGGGACGGTCACCTCGATTCGAAACTTCGGTGTCTTCGTGGACCTCGGCGGCGCCGACGGCCTCGTGCACCTGTCCGAGCTCTCCTGGGATCGAAACGCATCCCCTGAGGACCTCTTCAAGGTTGGCGACGACGTGAAGGTGTACGTCATGCGCGTCGACCGCGAGAGCAAGAAGATCGCGCTCTCAATCCGGCGTGCGTCGCCGGAAGAGTGGGAGCACCTGATCACGCAGTACTCCGTCGGCGACGTCGTGCCGGCGGTGATCACGAAGCTGGTGGCGTTCGGCGCGTTCGCACGCTTGCCCGGTCCTGTCGAGGGGCTGGTGCACGTGTCGGAGCTGGTGGATCGCCGCATCGGGCACCCTGAAGAGGTGGTCGACGAGGGCGATATCGTTCCACTGAAGATCGTACGGATCGAACACGACCGGCACCGCCTGGGCCTCTCGCTACGCGAAGGCCGGCGCGAGGCTGAGCTCCGTGGCTGGCAGTTTGACGATGACGGCCACGTGATCGCGATCCCGGACGACGCGAAGGAGGCCTTCGCGGACGAGTTCGGGTCGATCGAGGGTCGCTACGAGCAGCGTCGGCAAACCGCCGAGTCACGCGCAGCGAGCAGCGTGCAGCAAGCGGCGCAGCAGCCGACGGACGGGGACGACCGTGGCGCTCGGCGCGATGAAGGTCCGGTGCTGACGGCGATGCAGGCTGCGATGCAGCAAGCGCAGGCTGAGCTCCGAGCTCAGGAGAGCGACGATGCGCCGGTCGCCGAGAACGCGAGTGACGCGCCCACGGCCGAGGCAGCCGTCGCCGCGGCGCCTGCGGCCGAGGCACCCGCAGCCGAAGCACCTGCAGCCGAAGCACCTGCAGCGGAAGCACCTGCAGCGGAAGCACCTGCAGCGGAAGCACCTGCAGCGGAAGCACCTGCAGCGGAAGCACCTGCAGCGGAAGCACCTGCAGCGGAAGCACCTGCGGTGAAGGCTGATGAGCCCCCGGCTGCGGAATCGGCGACCGCTCCCGCGGCGGAGGGCGAGCCTCCCGCGACCGGCGCCGAGGACGAGCAGGCGTAGTCATCGAATTCGGTCCGCTTGAACCGAGGCCCCCCTCTCATGAGGGGGGCCTCGCTGCTGGTATGATGGGAATGCGGGTTCCCCCGGAGTGACAATCCTCCCCCTCGCTATCAATGTTTGTTGTGACCGCACGCTGGGTTTGGGCGATCACGGTGGGCCGCGAGTTCTGCCCACAAAAAGGCGCTGTGATAGCCTTGTTCTCGGAGGGAGAGGTAGCCACTATGGCCGACCGCTTCGACAAGTTTACCGAACGGGCACGCC
Organism: Chloroflexota bacterium; assembly: GCA_027622315.1. Classification (GTDB taxonomy): domain Bacteria; phylum Chloroflexota; class Dehalococcoidia; order UBA2979; family UBA2979; genus VGNK01. The sequence goes on from JAQBZW010000070.1 coordinate 2,924, forward strand.
GCGTTCTCACCCTCGCGCAGGAGGAGGCGCAGCGCTTCAACCACAACTACATCGGCACGGAGCATCTGCTCCTGGGCCTCGTTCGCGAAGGCGACGGCGTCGCCGCGAAGGTGCTTTCGAATCTCGGTGTCGAGCTGAACAAGGTCCGCTCTGCGGTCGAGTTCATCATCGGCCGGGGTGACCGCGCGTCCACGGGCGAGATCGGCCTGACGCCGCGCGCCAAGAAAGTGATCGAACTGGCCGTCGACGAGGCGCGCCGACTGTCTCACTCATACATCGGCACGGAGCATCTGCTCCTCGGGCTCGTCCGCGAGGGCGAAGGCATCGCAGCGGGCGTGCTCGAAAGCCTGGGCGTGAACCTCGAGCGCGTGCGCGCCGAGACGACGCGTATTCTCGCGCAGAGCCAGCCGGTCGGCAGTGCCCAGGGTGCTGCCGCGGCCGGTCAGCGTTCGGTGCGCACGCCGACGCTCGATCAGCTCGGGGTCGACCTCACGGCGATGGCCCGAGCCGGTCAACTCGACCCGATCGTCGGTCGGGAGCGGGAGATCGAGCGGGTCGTTCAGATCTTGTCGCGCCGCACCAAGAACAACCCTGTACTGATCGGTGAGCCCGGCGTGGGCAAGACGGCGATCGCCGAAGGGCTCGCGCACCGCATCGTCTCCGGCGACGTGCCGGACACGCTCGCGGGCAAGCGCATGCTCACGCTCGACATTGGGCTGCTCGTCGCCGGCACGAAGTACCGCGGCGAGTTCGAAGAGCGACTGAAGAAGGTGATTGAGGAGATCCGATCCTCGGGTAACTGCATCCTCTTCATTGACGAGTTGCACATGCTCGTCGGCGCCGGCGCTGCAGAGGGCGCCGTGGATGCCGCGAATATCCTCAAGCCGGCACTCGCGCGTGGCGAGATTCAGGCGATCGGTGCGACCACGCTCGACGAGTACCGCAAGCACATCGAACGCGATGCAGCGCTCGAGCGCCGCTTCCAGCCCGTGCGTGTGGAGGAACCGACGATCGAGGAGTCGATTCAGATACTGCATGGCGTTCGGAGCGCATACGAGGAGCATCACAAGCTCAAGATCTCGGACGAAGCGATCAAGGCTGCGGCGGAACTCTCGTCGCGCTACGTCTCCGACCGCTTCCTGCCCGACAAGGCGATCGACCTCGTGGACGAGGCCGCGGCGCGCGTGCGCATCCGGCGCTACGCGACCCCACCGTCCGTGCGCGAGGCAGCCACCGGTCTCGACGCGCTCCGGCGCGAGAAGGATCAGGCGATCGCGAATCAGCAGTACGAATACGCCGCGGAGCTCCGCGAGCGTGAGGTGCGCCTGCAGTCGAAGCTCGAGGAGCTCGAGGCGCAGGTCGAGAGTCAGCGCGACGCGGAGCAGCCGATCGTCACCGAGGACGACATCCGCGATGTGATCTCGCAGTGGACGGGCGTTCCACTCTCGCGCATCGCCGCGGAGGAGTCGCAGCGCCTGCTCGACATGGAGAAGTTCCTCACCGAGAAGGTGATCGGGCAGGTCGAGGCCGTGCAGGCCGTCTCCCGTGCGGTGCGTCGCGCCAGTGCGGGACTGAAGGATCCGAAGCGCCCGATCGGCGTCTTCATGTTCCTCGGCCCAACGGGTGTCGGTAAGACGTACCTCGCACAGATGCTCGGCGAGTTCATGTTCGGGTCGAAGGACAACATCGTCCGTATCGACATGTCCGAATTCATGGAGAAGCACACGATCTCGCGGCTCGTCGGTTCGCCGCCGGGCTATGTCGGGTACGACGACGGTGGCCAGTTGACGGACCTCGTCCGGCGCAAGAGTTACTGCCTGATCCTGCTCGATGAAATCGAGAAGGCGCACCCGGACGTCTTTAACATGCTTCTCCAGATCTTCGACGACGGGCACCTGTCCGACGCGAAGGGGCGGAAGGTCGACTTCCGCAACACGATCATCATCATGACTTCGAACGTCGGTTCGGACCTGATTCGGAAGAACTCGCGCGTCGGCTTCTCCACGACTCAGGATGAAGACAAGAACGCAGAAGAGGCCTACAAGCGGATGCGCGAGCGCGTCGAGGAAGAGATGAAGCGCGTCTTCAGGCCCGAGTTCCTCAACCGCATCGACCAGAGCGTCGTGTTCCGGTCCCTCCAGGAGCACCACATCCGGGAGATCGTGAACCTCGAGCTCGACGACCTGCGCGACAACCTCGGGACGAAGGGCATGAAGCTCGAAGTCACGACGGCGTTGCTCGACTACCTCGGCAAGGAGGGCTTTGACTCCGTGTTCGGGGCTCGTCCGCTGCGCCGGGTCATCCAGAATCAGGTGGAGGACAAGCTGTCCGACTCCCTGCTGGAGGGTGCGTACGAGGAAGGCGACTCGGTGCGGGTCGACTTCGTCGACGATGTGGTGACCTTCACGCGCTTGATGGGCGCCGCTCGGGAGCCGAGCGAGCCGAGCGAGCCGACAGAGCCGGAGCCGGCGCTGGCGCCGTCGCCGTAGTCGACCGAGACAGATGAACATGCAACGGGGCCGCGCACGCGGCCCCGTTCGCTTGCCGGCGCGGTCCCTGCGCTGTGGCCGCGCTACGATCCGTGCATGCGCACCCCCAATCACTACGCGGGAGCAGCCCTCGATCGTGCGTCCGCGCGTCGCGTCAACGATGCGTGGATCGCGGAACGACTCGGCGATCCGGCGACGCGGGTGCTCCTCGTCTGGCAGTCGCAGGGCGTGGTCACCGACCTCGAGGCGCCCGCGATTCACTGGCTGGATGCGTCGGCGTTGCAGGCGCTCGACGCCCAGCCGGATCAGCTCGTGTTCCTCGGGGAGGTGGGCGGCGCCGCGCACTTCGCGCTGGACGTCAGTCACGTCGAGGCGCGCGAGTCGCACCCGGTACTCGCATCGTTGCGGTTCGAGGATCTGCGGACCGTCGGTCCACTGCTCGCGCGCGAGGATGCAGCGCTCCTCGCGTGGGTGCGCGGGCTGACACACTGGCGTGAGCGCCATCGGCACTGCGGCGTGTGCGGCGCTTCGACACGCGCGGCGGCGGCCGGACACGAACTCGTGTGCACGAACGATCGCTGTGCGACGACCACGTATCCGCGAACCGATCCGGCGGTGATCATGCTCGTGCACGATGGCGCGGATCGCTGCATCCTCGCTCGCGGCACGCGGCATCCGTCCGGAATGCACACCATCCTCGCGGGCTTCGTCGAGCCGGGCGAGTCGCTCGAAGAGGCCGTCGCGCGTGAGGTGCATGAGGAGGTGGGTGTCAGGGTCACGGATGTGGAGTACCACTCGTCGCAACCCTGGCCGTTTCCCGGTTCGATCATGCTCGGCTTCCACGCCCGGGCGACCACGCACGACCTGCACGTCGACGACGTGGAGCTGAAGACCGCCGGCTGGTTCAGCCGCGCGGAGCTCCGACGCTCGCCGGAAGACGACACCCTGCGACTGCCGCGGCGGGACTCCATCGCGCGCCGCATGATCGAGGAGTGGATCGCCGAGGGCGACTGATCCGCGGGTCAGCGCCAGCGCTCTCCGGTCCACTGCTCGCGCGTCGTGGGCGGTCGCCGTGCCGCGATGCTTTCCAGGATTCCCACTGCCGCGAACATCGCGATCAGAGCAGATCCTCCCTGCGAGATGAACGGCAGTGCGATCCCGGTCGCGGGGAACAGTCGTAGGTTCACCGCCATGTGCATGAGCGCCTGCATAGTGATCGTCGCGGTGAGGCCAACCGCCAGCAGCCGGCCGAAACGATCGGGGGCGATGGTGGCCGCGCGGATGCCGCGCCAGGCGATCAGGGCGAAGAGCACGATGATCATCGCGCTCCCGACCAGTCCCAGCGCCTCCCCGCTCTGCGCGAACGCGAAGTCGGAGCTGCGGGTGGCCACGCCGTCGAGCGCGGAGGCGCCGCCGCGCAGCAACCCGTTGCCGGTGATCCCGCCGGACCCGAGCGCAACCTCCACCTGCCGGAGTGTGAAACCACTGCCCAACGGGTCGCGGTCCGGGTGAACGAAGACCGCGAGGCGCTCTCGCTGGTAGTCCGGCACGGCGACCGCGAACGCGATCGGAACAACGGCGAGCGCCGCGACCGCGAGTCCACAGAGCAACCGCCAGCGCACTCCCCACGCCACCACCATGGCAGTCCAGGCGCAACCGATCACCAGCGCTGTTCCCAGATCTGGCTCGACGAGCACGAGTGCGGCCGGGATGGCCATGGCGATCGTCCACAGCACGAGACGCGACGGCGTGGGCGCGCGGTCCGCCGCGATGGTCGCGCCCGCGCACACGATCGCGATCTTCGCAAACTCGGAGGGCTGCACAGTGAGTGGCCCGATCGCGATCCATCGGCGCGCGCCGAATTGGCTGGCGCCCAACACGAGTGCGCCGATCAGCAGGGCGATCGCAATCACGTACACGGCCGGCGCGAAGCGCCGCAGCAGCTGGTAATCGAGCTGCGAGAGCACGAGCATCGCGACGAGGCCCACCGCTCCGTACACCGCCTGGCGGGCGGCGTCGCTGCTGAGCGCGCCCGCCGCCGGGCCTCCGTCGTTCGTCGTCGCGGCGATGACCAGCAAGCCGAGGGGGCTCAGCACGAGGATCGCCAGCAGCAGCCACCAGTCCGCGATCGGGCGATACCACGCGGCGGCGGTGTTCATGGCCGCGCTCCGGCCGGCGTGACGGTCAGGGGGTGGCGTGCGAAGTGCGCCTCGAACATGGCGCGCGCGACCGGGCCCGCGTGCGTCGAGCCCACGCCGTGCTCGAGGTAGACGGCGACCGCGACCTCCGGTCGGTCGTATGGCGCGAAGCCGATATACCAGGCGTGGGTGGGGTAGGAGCCGTTCGCGTTGATCGGCCCGAACTCCGCGGTCCCGGTCTTGCCGCCAATCACGACGCCGGTCGGCTGACCGCTGCGCGCCGTACCCGTGGCGGAAGCTGCCTGGCGCATCGCTTCGCGGACGATGGCGATCGCCCCCGGCGAGTTTGGGAGGCGCCCCGCGACCTGCGTTGGGGTGAGGGTGAGCGCGCCGTGGCGCTCCGTTCCGCGAACCACATGCGGCACGAGGAGATCGCCGTCATTCGCGATCGCGGCGGTGAGCACGGCCATCTGTAGTGGCGTCGTCGTCAGGTAACCCTGGCCGATGCCGTAGGTGTAGGTGTCGCCGAGGTACCAGGGGTCACCAATGGCGCGCTCCTTCCACTCGGGATCGGGGACGAGTCCCTCCGTCTCACCGGGCAGGTCGACGCCGGTCGGGCGTCCCAGTCCGGAGGCGCGCGCATACTCGGCGATCTTCTCGGGGCCGAGTCCGACGAACACCTGGCGGCCGCCCTGCCGGTATCCGCCGGCGAGGTAATAGAAGTAGACGTCCGAGGACCGTGCGATGCCCTGGTACAGGTTCAGACGTCCGTGCGCCGCCCAGTCTCGGAAGACGAAGGTGACGGACGGGTTGTAGATATCCTGAACCGTGATCGCGCCGGTGCTCGTGATCTTCGTGTCTGGCGTGGCAATTCCCTCGTCGAGCGCTGCCATGGCCACGAGCGGCTTGAAGATCGACCCCGGGGCGTGCGCCTCCATCAACGCCCGGTTCACAAGCGGCCGTGTCGGATCCTCGAGCACCGCCCCGACGGCGCTGGCGTCCGCGTTGTCACCGAAGAGGTTCGCGTCGTAGGTGGGAAGCGAGGCGAGCACAAGCAGCTCACCGGTGCGCACGTCGATCATGACGGCCGCGCCGGCGGAGAGCGGCGACGGTCCCTGGTCTTTCGACGCGATGCCTGTCGCAATCCCGCGCTCGAGGGCAGCGAAGGCCGCCGCCTGCAGTTCGCCGTCGAGCGAGAGCACCAACGTGGCGCCGGGCTCCGCCGCCACGCCGCCCAGCGTGGACACCTCACGGCCCGCGGGTGTGGCCAGCACGAGCCGTCGCGACGGCATTCCGCGCAGCCATGACTCGTAGACGCGCTCCACGCCGTCCCGACCGACCGTCGCGTTCAGCGGATAGCCACGGCCGAGGAACTCGTCGACTTCGGTCGGCTCGATCGGACCGACGTGACCGAGGATGTGCGCGAAGAGCGTTCCGCCGGCGTACTCGCGTGCGGGCGACGCGACGATCTGAACCCCGGGCATACCGGCGGTGCGCGCGACGAGCGCGATCGCCTCGTGGGAGCTGAAGCCGTCGGCGATTGTGACCGGCGCCAGCGGGTCGACGGACGCGCGGCCGCGCTCGACCGCGGTGCGAACGGCAGCGGCAGAGGTGCGCGCCAGGCCCGCGAGCGCGACGGTCGCCCGCGCGCGGGCGGCATCGCTTTCGGGCAGGTCGCCCGGGATCGCGACGAGCGCGAAGCGGGCCACGTTGTGCGCGAGCACGACGCCGTTGCGATCGGTGATCAACCCGCGCGGCGCCTCACCTTCGACGATCCTCGGGAGCATGCCCGAGTTGAAGCCGGGCGGCACCGCCCGGTCGAACCACTGGAGGCGTGCCGTCTGGACGGCGACGACCGCGAACGCGAGCAGCAGCACGAAGCGAAGGAGTTGGAGCCGTCGCCGTTCGGGCCGCGCCGTCATTCGAAGAGCCCCCGTGGACGGGGTCGCCACGGCCATACCGCCGCCGCGCAGGCGGCGCCGGCGGTCGCGGTGATCGCGATCGCCACGGCGAGCGCTCTCGCGTCGGCGGCGATCAACGCGAGGTGGCCGCCGCCGGTGGACAGCAGCGCGACATAACATGTACCACCCAGCGCCGCGGCGAGCGCGGCCCCGCCCACGCGCCGCGAGGAGCGGCCGGCGGGATCACGGTCAAGCCGGTGGGCAAGCAGCGCGAGCAGCGCGGTGGGCCACAGGGCGATCACAAACAGGCCGACGCGATCCTGCGAGGCAACGCCAAAGACGACGGGCACGAGCAGCAGCGCAAGCCACGTCTCTTCCGCTCGACGGGCCACGCCCCAGCCGGCGATGACGGCGATCGGGAGCAGCGGCGCTGCCGTCGGGTTCTGCGCGAGCAGAGAGAGCGATCCCATCTGTACGAGCGCGGCCGCAACCGCGAGCGCCGCCACGATCAAGACACTCACGGCGCGGGCTCCGCTTCGTCGATGTGCGCGCCGGGAGTGAATCCGGTCATCACAAGCACGTGCTCAAGCCTCAGGAAGTCCGCGAGCGGCTCCACCGTGATCGACGCAAACAACTCCTCGGGACGTTCGCTGACGGCGCTCACGCGGCCGACCAGCAGCCCACCGGGCAGTTGCCCGCCAAGCGCGGCTGTGAGCACGAGGTCCCCGGCGGTCACTGCGGCGCCGAGCGGGACGAAGTCGAGCCTGATCCCGTCGCCGGTCCCGAGTGCGGCGCCGGGAGTACGAGAAGATTGCACGATGCCGGCGACGGCGGAGTCCCGATCGATGATCAGGCGCACGCGGGCGCGTTTCGCGCCGACCTCCACCACCACGCCGGCGAGGGTGGCCCCCGAGCTCAGCACGGGCTGACCGACCGCAACGCCGTCCTCGCTGCCGCGGTCGAGGAGGAGCAGCTGTCGTCCCGGAGCCGGGTCGCGCAGCACGACGCCCGCCGCGGTGAACTGGCGCGCGTTCGGCCCCACTGCTGCGACGAGCGCCGCTGCCTGCTCGACCGCGATCTGCTCTTCGCGGAGCGTCGCCAGGTCGGCCTCGAGCCGGCCCACGCGGTTCCGCAGCGCCGCGTTTTCGGCGGTGAGTTGACGCAGCTGGCCGGCGCGCAGGACCACCTCGGAGACGGGCCGGGCGAGATCGCGCAGGGCGTTCGTGGCCGGGGCGATCACTCGCGCAGCGCGCGCTTCGATGTCGCCGGCGAGCGGGAGCGGTGAGAGCGCGAGCAGCACCACGCCGACGAGGAGCACGGCGGACAGGCGAGCGATGCCGTCCTTCGTCAGGAAGGACGGACCGCGCTCGTCGAGTCGCATCGCCGGGGTCAGATCATCGCGGCGCGCGTCGCGCCGAGATCATGGATTGCACCTTCTGGAGCGTCTCCGCTTCCTCGAGCGCATCCGCGCACCCGCGCACGACCGTGCGCAGGGGGTCCTCCGTCACGTAGACGGGGAATCGCGTCTCCGTCGCCACACGGCGGTCGAGTCCGCGCAGCAGCGAGCCGCCGCCGGTCATCGCGATCCCGTGCATCATCAGATCGGCGACGAGTTCGGGCGGGGTCGTCTCGATCGTGGCACGCACGGTGCGCACGATCTCGTTCGTCACCGACGACAGCGCGTCACGGATCTCGATCGTGGAGACCTCGACCGATTTCGGCAGCCCGGTCGCCAGATCGCGTCCGCGCAAATCCACTGAGCCTTCCTCGTCGAGCGGATAGGCGGAGCCGGCGTCGATCTTCACCTGCTCGGCGGTGCGTTCGCCGATCAGCATGTTGTGCACCTGGCGCGCGTAATCCACGATCGCGAGGTCCATCGCGTCGCCTGCGGCGCGCACGGACTGCGAGCGCACGATGCCGCCGAGCGCGATCACCGCAACCTCCGTGGTGCCGCCGCCGATGTCGACGATCATCGATCCTGCGGCGTCCATCACCGGCAGCCGCGCACCGATCGCGGCCGCCATCGGCTCCTCGATCAGGTAGGCGGCGCGTGCGCCTGCGGCGATGGCCGCGTCATGCACCGCGCGTTTCTCGACCTCGGTCGCGCCCGACGGGATGCCGACGACAACGCGTGGCTTGGGGATGCCAAGGCCAAAGCGCTCGTGCACCGAGCGGATGAAGTACTGGAGCATGCGCTCCGTGACCGCGAAGTCGGAGATCACGCCATCGCGCAGGGGCCGGACGGCGACGATCGTGGACGGTGTGCGGCCGACCATGCGCTTCGCGTCCGCGCCGATCGCGAGAATGCGCTTCGACACCTTGTCGATGGCGACCACCGACGGTTCATCGATCACGATGCCCCGGCCGCGCACGCTCACGAGCGTGTTCGCGGTACCGAGGTCGATGCCGATGTCGTGGGAAAACATCCCCAGAAATGAGGACAGCGGATTAATCACGTTAGCGATTTGCCCGTCTTGGGGAGAGGGGACCGCTGGCTGACTGGGGAGAGTGCCGGCCTGAGGCGAGTATACGGACGCGTCCGTCGCGGCGACAACCACACGACGGATCACGGCTCCGTATTGGCAATGCCCCCTAAAGTCCGCGCGCATCGTGCCGATTGCCCGTACATGGAGTCTCGCTCGGAGCGCGTGCTGCATCGGCGAAAGCCGTGGAGGCGAGCGCGCTCGAGGCCGGCGAGGGTGGGAGCAGGAGGGGTCGGATGGCGTTCGGGGCGGTGTCGTGGAGCAACTTCGATGCGAACGGGTCGTTCGTGCGCGGTGCTCTGGCGCCCGGCGGCCGGGCGCAAGCCTCCACGCGTGCCGGAACCGGCGAACGCGTGGCGCTGAGCTCCGGTCAGCCGGCGCTCGGCGGAGCGAAACCCCTGGGCGTGATGCGCAACCTGCGTGCGGTCCGCGGTCTCCTCGGCACGCACCAGTCTCTGGGCGAGCTCACGCGTGATCTGCGCGAGATGCCGTCCTTCGTGCGGTCCGTGCAGGGCGCCCCGTTGAGCGAGGAGACCCGCGCCGCTCTGAGCGATCGCATTGCGGGCCTCAACTCCAGGCTGCGCGAGGGCGCGATCGCCCAGGACAGCGGGCGCGAGTACCGCGCGAGTGTGGTCCCCGCGTTCACGGCCGCAGCGGCGCCGACCGCGGCGGAGACTAGGTCGCGATTGCCGCTCGCCGCGCGGCCGCGCCGACGGTGACGTTCACCGAATACATCAACGGGAGCAACGAGCGCGTCGTGGTGACCAGCCAGATCGTGCAGCGCACGATTCAGCAAGTGTCGACCGAGGTGGCGACAGTGCTCGACGATGCGAGCACGCTGGCGATCGGCAACGCCTATGGCTCGAAGCAGTTCTCAACGGTGGATGTGTCGCAGGCGGCCGTGAACGCGACCTTCTCGTTGTCGAAGATCGTGAATTCGTACAACTCCGTCAACGCTGCCCAGAGCACGCTGATCGTGGACACAGCGCTGGGAACCAACACCGTGAGCGCGGTCAACATCAGCGGCGCAACGCGCGAACACACATACAGCTGACGCAAACGATCGGGTCGCTCGTCCAGTTGCAGGACACGACCACGCTTCAGACGCAGACAATTGATGTTTCGGTGCTGGCCGCGCAATCCGGGGCGAAAACACTGAACTTCGATCAGCTCGGCGTGTCGTTCACGATGACGGGATCGACACAGACCGGGCTAGCGCTGGCGTCCGCGCTCAACAACAAGGAGACGCGCGTCGTCACCACGACGGACTACTCAGTCAAGCTCACCAACGTCGGGACGGGCGCCAACCAGACGCTGCTCGTGAACGAGGTTGGCGAAAGCGCGGACGTCGCGCGCCTCGACTTCAGCGCCCTCGGCGTGCCGCTGACATTCAGCGGTCGGTGCTGCGGGTACCACCGCCGCGTTCGTCGACAGCCTCGCCGGGCAGACGATGCAGACGCGGGGGATGTCCCGCTGAGCGTGGAACTTTGGTGACGGTCCCTGTGTTGGTGACTATGCCACTTCCT
>JAQBZW010000071.1 GCA_027622315.1 Chloroflexota bacterium
CGGCGTGCCTCACCGCGGACGCCGGCCAGTCCCGGCGGTGAGCGCACCGGCAAGGCGTTCGCGGGCCTCCGCGTCGCCGACTTCACGTGGGTGGCCGCCGGCCCGATGACCGCAAAGGCACTCGCCGATCACGGCGCGACGGTCGTGAAGATCGAGTCGAGCACCCGCCTCGATCTCGTGCGCAGCCTGCCGCCGTTCAAGGACAACATCCCGGGTGCGAACCGCAGCCACTGGCTGTCGAACGTGAACAGCTCGAAGCTCAGCCTGAGTCTCAACCTCCGCACCGACCGCGGTCGCGCGCTCGCGCGTCGCATGATCGACTGGGCCGACGTGGTGATCGAGGCGTTCACGCCGGGCACCATGGCCCGCCTCGGGCTCGACTATGACGCGGTCTCCGCCAATCGCGACGACCTGATCTGGATGAGCACGTGCCTGCTCGGACAGACCGGTCCCCGCGCGGCCTTCGCGGGTTACGGTTCACACGGCGCCGCGCTGTCCGGGCTCATCGCCATCACCGGCTGGCCGGATCGCGCGCCGGTCGGCCCGGCAGGGCCATACACCGACGTGATCACGCCCCGTTTCGGCGTGCCCGTGCTGACGGCGGCGATTCTCGAGCGCCGGCGGTCCGGCCGCGGCCAGTACATCGATCTCTCGCAGGTCGAGGGTGCGTTGCACATGATCGAGCCGCTGCTGCTGGATCAGTCCGTGAACGGGCGTACGGCCCCGCCCGCGGGCCACGACTCGCCGACGTCCGCGCCGCACGGCGTGTACGCGGCCGCCGGCGTCGAACGTTATGTCGCGATCGCCGTCGAGACGACGGCGCAGTGGCGCGCGCTGCGGGTGCTCGCGCCGCTCGATACTTTCGCGGACGCGCGCTTCGGCGCGCTCGACGCGCGACGCGAGGCGTGCGATGCCATCGACGCGGCGCTGAGGACGTGGACCGCGACGCTGCCGCCCACCGTGCTCGAGGCGCGCCTCACATCGGCGGGCGTCCCCGCGGCGCGTGTCCAGCGCATGAGCGATCTCTACGCCGACCCGCAACTCGCGCACCGTGAATTCTTCGTCACGTTCGATCACCCTGAGATCGGCCGGCATCCGTATGACGGGCTGGTCACCCGCTTCTCGGCAAAGCGAGAGCAACTGCACACGCGTGCGCCGCTCCTGGGCGAACACACCGAGCGCGTACTCCGGGACCTCCTGGGCCTGGAGCCCGAAGAGATCGCCGACGCCGCAGCGGCGGGTGCGCTGGCCTGACCGGCGCCGCGCTCGGCGCGGCGTCCCGCGACGGTGTCCGGCGACCCACCGCGCGGCCGTCGGGTGCTGCTGGTGGACGACAACGACACGCTGCGTACCGTCACGGCGCTCGCGCTTCGCGCCGCAGCCTACGACGTGAGCGAGGCGCGCTCGGTCAAACAGGCACAGGCGCTGGCAGCAGACGTCGCGCACTTCGATCTGTTCGTGCTCGACATCCGCCTCGAGGACGGAACCGGTGTGGACATTTTCGAGGCGGCGGGGGGCCACGAGGCCGGACCGCCGACGCTCTTCATCAGCGGCTACAGCGGCGACGAGATCTCCAACCTCCCGCCGTCCGGACGCTGGGACTTCATCTCGAAGCCGTTCAGCCGCGAAGCGCTCCTCGCTTCGCTCGACCAGCTCGTCGAGCGCACCACGGTCGGCGACTGACGCAACGATCCGAGGGCACCCACCCTCGGACACCGCCGGGCCGAGCGAGCGAGCCGAGGGCATCCGCGCTCGGACACGTCACGTCGCGGCAACACGAACCGTCTCCCCGGGCACATGCCCCGGGGCTCACCGCGACGTTCAATACGAGCGGAAGTCGCTCGCCCACAGCTGCTCGAGCGTGGCGAGCGCGGAGGCGGAAAGCGGTGCGAGATCGGCCGCCGCCGCTGCCTCTTCAACCTGCGCAACGTCCGAGAAGCCGACGAGTACACCCGACACGCCCGGCGTATCCAGCGCGAAGCGAATCGATCGCTGAGGCATGGTCCCGGGCTCGCCCGCGAGCGCGGCGGCGGCGGCGGCCGCGCGTCGAAGGTCCTCCTCCACGGCCGAGCCCGGCGAGAGTGGCTGTCGACCGGCGCGTGGCGCCGCACCGGCAATCGCGCCGGCCGCCATCACGCGGATCACGAGCACGCCCATGCCTTCGCGTTCGGCTGCGGTAATGAGCCGTCGGTAGTCATACGCCGCGAAGCCGGCGGGTACCGCGCGACCGGCGCTCGGGTTGAGCAGGTTGTGGTAGGCCTGCACGGTGTCGAACCGCCGCGACGTGAGCACGGCGTGCAGCGCGTCCGCGTCGCCGAGACCGGTGATGCCGATCAGCTGCGTCCCGCCGCGCGCGCGTATCTGCTCGAGCGCGTCCGCCACCCCGCCAGCGCCCAGCACGTCGTCCACGCCCAGCGCGCCGGTCGTCGCGTCGCGGCTCGCCTCGATGCGATTGTGCAGCTGAAAGAGCGTGATCGACCGGCGCCGCAGCCGGTCGAGGCTGGCTCGAAACGAGCGCTCGACCGCCGCCGGAATGTCGTCGAGATCTGCGGCGCTGAGGCGCACCTTGGTCGAGATGCGAGGATCGGTGGCGAACCCAGGAAGGATGCGGCCGAGGTTCTCTTCGGAGGCGCCGTCGCCGTACATCGCGGCGGTATCGATCCAGTCGATGCCAAGCGCGAGCGCTCGGCCCACGACGGCGCTGCGTGCCTCGGGATCGCCGGTGAATACGGCCCCGCCGACCGCGCCCGCGCCGAACACCACGGCCGGAATCGTCAGTCCCGTGCGACCGAGCAGGCGCTGCTCCACCACGCCGCTTCGCCTACCCCGGCAAGGCCGCCCCCGCGGGCGTGCCCTTGCCCCACGCGTTCAGTCGGAGCGCGACGCTGCCTCCGGATGGCTCCGGTTTCGTCGCGTAGTAACGGCCATAAATCGACGCGTAGTACAGCTCCCCGGGCTTCAGGGCGTCGGCCGGCCCTGATCGCACGAGCGCCTGGCCGTCGCCGTCCATGGCGACGGTGAACTCACCCACGGTCTTCCACTCGCGGTCGTAGATCACCGCGCGGTCTTCGTCGGCCATCCGTGTCCTCCCCTTCGACGCGCGCGGAGTGTACCGCCCGCCCCCACACACGCTCGATCCCGCTCTCGGTCATCCCTCATTGCACTGGGGACGAAACCGAAGATTCGGCAGCGGTGCAGGGTCTCCCGTCGCTCCGTTCACTCGGGACGAGCGGGAAGATTGACACGTGATCACGAGCACGCGGATGCTCCCGCGCGAACGGCACGTGCACCGACCCGCGTGGATGCGGGCGGGGACGCCGTGCCGGAGGGGAGCCCCCCATGACCTGGCAGGACGAACTCGAGGTGCTGGCGACGATGCGTGCGCTGGCGGATCGCATGGGCGGCGAGAGCGGCGTCGAGCGGCAGCACGGTCAGCACAAGCTGACGGTGCGCGAACGCATCGACCGTCTCGTCGACCCCGGCACGTTCGCGGAGATCAAGTCCGCGCTCGGCGACGCCACATGGAGTGACGACGGTGCGTTGACCTCGTTCCGCCCCGGCAACACCGTCGCCGGCGCTGCGCAGCTCGACGGACGCACGGTCTACGTGCGGGGCGACGACTTCACGATTCGTGGCGGCTCCTCCGATCCGGCCGGCAGCGGGAAGCGTGCGATCGAAGCCGCGGCGGCGGAGCACCGGGTGCCGCTCGTGCTGCTGCTCGACGGCGCCGGCGGCAGCGTGCGCGAGGTCGCCGGGAAGGCGAACGTGACCGGCGACGGCGACCCCTATGGCGGCGTGCACGCCGCCACGCTGGCGGGCGAACCGCTGGTGCCGCTTCGCGAGCACGGCGTGGCCGGCCGCGTCAGCGTCGCGCCCACGTTCGAACCGCCCGTCACGGTCGGCTCGAACCGCGATCTCGCGAGCCAGCTCGCGCGCGGCAACCTGCTCGCGCAGGTACCGGTCGCCGCCGCCGCGCTCGGCTCGTGTGCGGGCTGGATCGGGATCGCGGTGGTCGACTCGCACTTCAGCGTGATGACGAAGGACACGAGCGAGCTCTTCGTGGGCGGTCCGCCACTCGTGCGCCAGGCCCTCGGCATCGACATCCCGAAGCAGGAGCTCGGCAACTACCACATCCACGTCGAGCAGACCGGCGTCGTCCAGAACGTCGCAGAAGATGAGGACGACGCCTTCCGTCAGATTCGGCGCTTTCTGTCGTACCTGCCGGCCAACGTGTGGGAAGCGCCGCCGCGCACGCCGCCCACAGACGACCCGAACCGCCGCGAGCAGTCGCTGCTCGCCGCCATCCCGCGCGACCGTCGGCGTACGTACAACGTGCGGCAGTTGATCGAAGCGGTCGTCGACCACGACTCGACCTTCGAGATCGCTGCGCTGTTCGGCCGCCCGCTCGTCACGATGTTCGCGCGCGTCGACGGCTTCCCCGTGGCGGTGATCGCCAATGACTGCCGTTACGACGGCGGCGCACAGACCGCAGCGGCGAACCAGAAGTTCGAGCGCTTCGTCGATCTCGCCGACACCTTCCACCTGCCGGTCGTCTACCTCTGTGACGTGCCCGGCTTCATGATCGGCCCGCAGTCCGAGGCGGAGGGCAACCTGCGCTGGGCGCTGCGCGCGAACAAGGCCGTGGAGGAGGCGACGGTGCCGTACTGCACCGTGATCATGCGCCGCTTCTACGGCGTCGCGGTGGGCGGTTCGAAGCGCGGCGCGGGGCTAAACCCGCGCTACGGCTGGCCGTCCGCGGAATCCGGCTCGCTGCCCGCCGCGGGCGGCGTGATGGCCGCGTACCGGCGCGTGATCGAGGCCTCCGCCGATCCGGAGCGCACGCGCATCGAGATGGAGGAGCGGCTGAACGCACTCGCCTCCGTACTCCACCGCCCGCAGTTCGTGGACGAGATCGTCGACCCGCGCGACACGCGTCCGTTGCTCGTGGACTTCGTGCGTCGTGCGCAGGGCATCATCGCCTCGCAGCTTGGCCCGAAGCTGCGCGTGGGCATGCGCCCATAGCGGCACGGTCAGCGGGCGCGCCCGCGCCTCGGTCGCGATGCTCTAGCGTGCGCATCGCGCGACCGCGTGTGATCGGCGGTACCGCGAGCGCGGAGCGCGTGCACGCGCGCCCCCGATTCCCCCGGGACAGCGATCAGCGACCAGCGATCAGCGATCGGCCAGCGAGCGCGGGAGCGCGGAAAGAAGCACCAGCATGCACGTCGGCTTCATCGGCACCGGAAACATGGGCACACCGATGTGCGCGAACATCATCAAGGCCGGCCACCAGGTGGTGGTCAACGACCTGCGCGAGGAGGCAACCGAGCGGCTGATCGAGCTGGGCGCGGAGTGGGCAGCCACGCCCGCAGACGTCGCCCGCCAGAGCGAGGTGGTCATGACCTCGCTGCCCGCGCCGGCAGACGTCGAGCGCGTGCTCAGCGGCGCCGACGGCATCCTCGAGGGCGCCGCGCCGGGCACGGCCTACTTCGACCTGAGCACGAACTTCCCCGCGACCGTGCGGCGCCTCGTGGAGATCGCCGCCACCCGCGGCGTGATCATGCTCGACTGCGCCGTCAGCGGCGGGACCGCGGGCGCCGAGGCGGCCACGCTGGCCGTGATGGTCGGTGGCGACCGCGCCACGTTCGAACGCTACGAACCGCTCTTGAAGGCGATCGGGCCGAACGTCTTCTACATGGGCGAGGCCGGGAACGGCGCGCTCGTGAAGCTGATCAACAACCTGGTCTCGATCGGGTCCGGGCTGCTGCTCCACGAAGCGATTGTGCTCGCCGAAAAGACCGGCATCGACCCGCAGCGTGCGTACGAGGTAATGAACGTGGCGTCCGCGTCACGCTACGTGCAGGGCATGCCGCACCTGCTCGGTCGCGACTTCAACTCGCCCACGTTCGCGCTCGGGCTCGCCGCGAAGGATCTGCGGCTGGCCGTGCAGGCGGGTCACGAGGCGGGCATGGCGATGCCGATCGCCTCCGCCGCCTGTGAGCATCTCCTGCGCGCCGTCGCCCACGGGCTCGGCGGTCTGGAGATCGGCGCGGCGCTGTTCCCGGCGGAAGCGGCCGCCGGCATTACACACGACCCCGCAGCGCCCGCCGGCTAACCGACGCGGCAGGCGAGGAGCCGAAGGATGAAGGACTACGAGGGCCTGCGCTTCGAGCGCAACGGTGGAGTCGCGACGATCACGCTCAACCGGCCGGAGCGGTTGAACGCGATCATCTGGCCGATGGTCGAAGGCATCGCGGACGCCGTCGAGGAGTGGGGGCGCGACGACGACGTGCGCGTGATCGTGATCACGGGCGAGGGGCGCGCCTTCTCGTCCGGCGACGACATCGTGAACGGCATGGGCGACCGGCCGACCGCGTACAACGGCGGCATCAGCTTCGACCGAGGCCCCCACCACCGGCTCGTGCAGACACTGCTCTCCGCGCCGAAGCCGGTAATCGCCGCGATCAACGGCCGCTGCCACGGCGCGGGCTGGGTGACGGCGCTGGCGTGCGACTTCCGGGTCGCCCGCGACGATGCATTGATCGGCGACATTCGCTCCGGCAAGGCGATCTACGCCGGCCAGGGCCCGCCGCTGCTGCTGCCGCGACTGATCGGTCAGTCGCGTGCCATGGACCTGTTGATCACCGGCCGCGTGATCGACGCGGCGGAGGCCGAGCGCTACGGCATCCTCGCGCGCGTCTGGCCGGCCGCGGACTGGGAGCACGCGCTCGCGCGCTTCGTCGACGAGCTCGCCGATGGCCCAACGAAGACGTACGCGGCGTGGAAGCTCACCGTGAATCGCTCCGTCCTGCTCGAGCTGGACTCCTACACCGATTTCGAGCAGCGCATGGCCTTGCTCGTGCGCGATACGGCGGATGCACAGGAGGGGCCCGCGTCTTTCCGCGAGAAGCGCGAACCGAGGTTCACGGGCCGCTGATCTCTCCGGCTGCCGACCGAGGCGTGCCGCGGGCGGCGTTGCGCCGCCCGGCGGCCGCTGCCAACAGGTGTGCGCGCGGTGCGGACGCGCGCCGGGCGGGTTCCTGACAGGCGTCGATATCGGGGATTCCCTGAGCGTCGCGCCGGGGACG
The DNA here is from genome assembly GCA_027622315.1 of Chloroflexota bacterium. Lineage (GTDB taxonomy): Bacteria > Chloroflexota > Dehalococcoidia > UBA2979 > UBA2979 > VGNK01. The sequence goes on from JAQBZW010000071.1 coordinate 7,086, forward strand.
TGTTGATAACGTCACTGCAAATGGCGACGACCTCATCCGCTGGACCCTTAGCTGCCCCGGGGCGGACGTCGAAGCCGCCGCGGGTGAACGCTGCCCAACTGCACCTCGCGGCGAGCATTGCGCACGAGATCGTGCGTGCCGAGGTCGCAAACCCGTTATTTCGGGCGGTGATGGATGCCTCGCACGTCGGTTTCCTGATGCTCAGCACCCGCGGCCAGATCCTGTACGCCAACCGCGCGTTGGCGGAGCTGACCGGGTACACGCTGGACGAGCTGCACGCCTTCCCTTCCGCCGACGCCCTCACCCTTCGAGATGACCGTGAGCGCTCCCACGAGATCCTCCGCAGCGCGGTGGATGAGCGTCGTGACGCGAAGCCCCGTCACCGCTTCTTGGTGCACAAGGACGGCTTGCGCGTTCCGGTCACCGCCTCAGCGGCGCCGATGGTCGTCGAGGACGACGTGGTGGGACTGGTGTGTCAGTTCGCGAGCCGCGAGACCGAAGAACTTGCGCTCCGCGATGCGAGGGCGCAGACCGAGGCGCTGCGCGTGGCGAATGCGGAGCTCGCCGTCTACCGACAGATGGTCGCGCGCGCATCGGATGAGGTGCTGATCATCCAGGGCGGCCGTGTCGTCGTGCGCAACGACGCCTACCGCCAGCGACTGGGCTACGACCTGCATGGGCGGTCCATCGAGCAGCTGTTCGGAGCGGATCGCGTCGCGGCCGCCGAGGAGGCGATCGCGGCGATCGAGGCCGGCACGAGCGAGGCCGAGCGCATCACCTTCACGCTGACCGATCACGCCGACCGCACGGTCGAGATGGAGGCGACACTCTCGCCAATCGAGTTGAACGACGCGATCGCCGTCGTGGCCGTCGCGCGCGACATCTCGGAGCGCGTCAAGTTCGAGCGCCGGCAGCGCGCGCCCGAGCGCCTCGAGGCGCTCGGGCGTGTCTCAGCGGGCGCCGCCCACGAACTGGCGAACACGCTCGGTTCGCTCACCGGCGCCATCTCCCCGGGCAGCTCGATCGAGTTGATCGAAGCGGTGGAGCGGGCACGCCAGCTCGCCTCCGGGCTCGCACTCGTGGGCGGGCAGGCGGTGGGCCGCCCGGAGCCGCTCTCCGTGCGCAAGGTGATCGAAGCCGCCGTCGCCACGCTGCCGCCTGCGCTCGCGAAGCGGGTGCGCATCGAGGTCGCCAACGCCGCCACCGTGCGCGGCCGCAGAGCGGACCTCGTGCTCGCGCTCGGTGCGCTGATCACCAACGCACTCGAGGCCGGCAGCGGCGCCGCCACCGTGCGCCTGTCGACGATGCTCGGCCTCCCGGACAACGCGCACCCGGTCGCAATCTCGCCGGACGGCTACTGCCAGATCGAGATCATTGACTGCGGAGCCGGCATGTCACCGGACGTGCTCGGCCGGCTGTTCGAGCCGTTCTTCACGACGCGGCCGGGGCACACCGGCATGGGCTCGTCCCTCGCGTACGCCGTGATCCGGTCGCACGGCGGGCAAACCACGGCAGAATCCACGACCGGTGCAGGCACCAGCGTGCGCGTCTACCTCCCGCGCACGAAGGCGAAGCGCGGCCGCCGCGTGCCGCGTGCCGAACGACGATCGGCCGAGACACACCGCGTGCTGCTGGTGGACGACAACCGCGCGCTGCGCGCCGTCACCGCCGCGATGCTCACGGACGCGGGCTATCTGGTCACCGAATGTGATTCGGCGGCGAGCGCCGGCGAGGCAATCGCGACGGAGCCCACGTTCCACGCGCTCATCGTCGACATGCGCCTCGGCGATGGCACGGGCCTCGACGTGTTCGAGCAGGCCGGCGGCGCCGAGTCTGGTCCGCCCACCCTGTTCATCAGCGGCTACAGCGGCGAAGACCTCGGTGGCCTGCCGCAGTCCAAGGGCTGGCGCTTCATGGCGAAGCCGTTCAGCGGCGCGGAGCTGCTCGCGCAGCTGAAGAAGCTGGTTGGCACGCGCGCTCCCGCCCGTGCCCGTGCCGGTGCCCGAGCCACTGCAAGCCCCGCAGGGGACGCCGCCTGAGGTAACGCCGCGGGACGGCACGCGCCGTACACTGCGCGCTCGTCCGCTCAGCTATAGCGCGAGTGATGACTCAGAGCCGACCGGGACTGCGCCAGGCCGGGGCCGCGCTGGCGTACCGCGACTACCGGCGGTTCGCCGCGTCGCTGTTGCTCACGTCGCTCGGCGCGCAACTCGTCCAGACCGCGATCCTCTGGCAGGTGTACGAGCTCACGGGCAGCGCGCTGCTGCTCGGTTTGACCGGCGTCGCGCGGGCGCTCCCGCACATCGTGCTCTCGCTCGTCGGCGGGGTGATCGCCGATCGGTTCGATCGCGTGCGGCTGATCCAGGCCGGGCAGATTGCGAACGCCGCGCTCGTGATCGCGCTTGCGGCGCTCACCCTGACCGGCACCGTCGCTCCGTGGCACCTCTATCTCGTGACGTTTCTGAACAGCGCGTTTACCGCGGTCACCCAGCCGGCGCGCACCGCGCTGCTCCCGTCGCTGATGCCTCGCGGCGGGCTCGTGAACGCGGTGGCGCTGAATGCCACGATCGGTCAGACCTCTCAGATCGTCGGCCCCGCGCTCGCCGGCATCGCGATCGCCGGCGCCGGCCTCGGCCCGACATACGCCAACAACGGCGCGATCTACGTCGCCGCGATGCTCGCGATTGTCGGCGTGCGCCCGCCCACGATCCTGAGTGCCACGGTCGCGGGTCCGTGGACCAGCTTCCTCGAGGGGCTGCGCTTCGTCCGCGGCAAGCCCGCGATCGTCTCGCTGCTCGTGCTCGACATGGGCGCCACGGTGCTGGGGAGCTACCGCGCGCTGTTGCCCATCCTCGCGGACGAACTCGGCGTGGGGCCCGGCGGGTACGGCGTGCTGAGCGCCGCACCGGGCGTGGGCAGTCTGCTTGGAGCGGCGGCGCTGCTCTCGCTGGGGGACGTGCGCTACAAGGGCCTGTACACGCGCTCGCGTACTGCGGCGCGCTCGTCGTGCTCGCGCTCTCCGGGTGGTTCCCGCTCACCCTGATCGCAGCCGCGCTGCTCGGCACCACGAACTCGGTGCAGATGATCCCGCGCAACTCAGCGATTCTCGCGATCTCGCCGGACGCGCTGCGCGGGAGGGTCGAGGCGTTCCGCAGCATGCTCGCCGGCGGCGGTCCGCCGCTGGGCTACGCGCTCAGCGGTGCGCTCGCCGCCACGCTCGGAGTCCCGGGAGCGCTCCTGATCGGAGCGGTCGCGTGCGTGGCGCTCGTTGCCGCCGTCGGCGTCACGCGCCGGGAGCTGCGCGACCCGGCGCTCGGCTCGACCGTGACGGAGGACGCCGCGGTCGTGGAGCGCACGCCCGGCGCCGGCTGAGGGTCCGGCGTCACGACCGGACCGGCTAGCCCCGCGAGACGCGACCGCGCAGCGCCGCGAACGCAAGCGGCATGCTCACGCTGCCCACGCCGACCACGGCGGCGAGGCCCTTGGCGATCTCGCGCCAGTCCCAGCCCGCCAGGATCAGTGTGCGGAGAGCGCCCAGCAGGTAGGTCACCGGGTTGTAGGTGGCGATCGTGCCGAGCCAGCCCGTCATTGCGTCCTGTGGCACGAACGCCGTCGTCATGAAGGCGAATGGGAAGAAGAGCAGGAAGCTCGAGTTCACCGCGGCGGGGTTCCCCGTCTTGAGCGCGATCGCATACGGGAAGCCGGCGAACATGAGCCCCCAGCCGCCCGCGATCAGCACGAAGGCGACGAGCCCGGGCAGCCCGGTCGCGAACTCCACGCCCACCACGGCACCGAGCACGATCACGGGAATCGTGAGCGCAACCACGAGCGCGAAGTCCGCGAGCATCAAGCCGAGCAGCAGCGACAGCCGGCTCACCGGCGTCATCATCAGCCGGTCGAAGTAGCCGTCCTGGATATCCGTGACGAGCGCTGCCGCGCGCGACACGCCGGTCACGGCGAACACGATCGCGACGGGCAACTGGAAGGCGCGGTAGTTGAAGTCGGCGCCGCCCGCGGCCGTTGCCACGTCGCTCAGAGCACCCACGTTCACGACGAAGAAGAACAGCGGGATGACGAGCGCCGGGATGATCGCCTCGGGCTCGCGCGGGATCGCGCGCACGGCGCGCGTCGCGATCGCCAGCGTGTCGGCAAGGAAGCCGGCTTTCCGCGCGTGGATGGCGCGCGCTTCACGCACGTCGGCGCGCACGCTCACAGTCCCTCCGCCGCGCGAATGTGATGCCCGGTCACGCGGAGAAAGACGTCGTCGAGCGTGGGCGTGCGCAGCGTGAGTGCCCGCACGTTGAGACCGGCTCCGTTCAGCGCCAGCGCCACGCGGCTGACGACCGCCGGTCCGTCCGCCGTCTCGACGAGCAACGTCTCGTTCCGCCGCTCCGCGGCGTTCACGCCGGGCACGGCCAGCACGGCCGCGCGCGCTGCATCCAGCTCACCGTCGACATGCACCTCGATCACGTCGGAGCCGATCGAGCGCTTGAGATCACCGGGCGTGCCCTCGGCGACCAACCTCCCACCGTCGATGATGCCGACGCGATCGGCCAGCTCGTCGGCCTCCTCGAGGTACTGAGTCGTCAGGAAGATCGTCATCCCGAGCACGCTGTTCAGCCGCCGCACTTCCTCCCACACGCGCGCGCGGCTCACCGGGTCGAGGCCCGTCGTGGGCTCGTCCAGGAAGAGCACCTGCGGGTTGTGTACGAGCGCGGCCGCGAGGTCGAGCCGGCGTTTCATGCCCCCGGAGTACGTCGCGATGCGGCGGTCGATCGCGTCGCCGATGTCGATCAGGCTGCTCACGTCGCGGATGCGCTGTTCGGTGTCGGACCTCGTCAGGCCATAGAGCCGCCCTTGCAGCCACAGCAGCTCGCGGCCGGTCTGTTTCGGATCGAGCGACGCGTCCTGGAGCGCGACGCCGATACGCAGGCGCACCTCATCCGGGCTAGAGGCCACGTCGTAGCCCGCAACCGCCGCGCTCCCGCCGGTCGGGAGCAGGAGCGTGCACATGATGCGTACACACGTTGACTTGCCCGCACCGTTCGGCCCGAGGAAGCCGTAGATCTCGCCGGGTGGCACGGACAGGCTGACGCCGGCGACCGCCTCCACCTCAGCGAAGCGCCGTTCTAGCCGATCGAGCACGATTGCGAAATCGCTCACAATGCCGACCAGCATATACGCGGTGCGCACCCCGCCCCGCGGTCGCGCCCCCCCGCCCCGCGGTCGCGCCTTCGGCGCACCGGGAGAAGGTCGTCCCGGGCGCGGCACCGACGCGACGTCCGGGTGCTCGGACGACGCTGTGGAGCTCGCGCCGAACTGCCGACGATCAGGACATGGCGACAGTGATCCGCTGCGATACGTGCGATCAGCTCACCGGCACGGGCATCGTGGCGATATCGTTCGTCGTGGGCGGGATGGCGCTCGCGAACGGCGTGGAGTCGCAGTTCTTCGCCTCCGACCGGCCGGACGAGTACCTGCTCTGCCCGCGCTGCGCGGCGTATCTCGAGACCTGCGTCGAGCTGCTCACCGTGCCGCAACAGGATCGAGCGCACGCATGATCGTTCCCCGCGCCTGCGATCTCTGCCTGCGGACAATCCCCACCGAGCTCGTGCAGTTCGAGGTCGTGCGCGGTGTGCTCGCGAGCAGATCGAGCCTGCAATGGACGATCCAGCCCGCGATCGCGGGAGTCCGCCTCACGACGATCTGCCGTGAGTGCGCGGGCTACCTCCAGAGCGGCATCGCCCATCTGCGCGGCCACTACACGAGCGTGCGCGAAGCGGCGGACTCCGAGGCGCAGGCGTCCTGACCGGGCGCCGACACGCGCTCCCAGCTACGCCCCACTCAGCAGCACCGGCCACACAAACGTCATGACGATCCCGACGATCAGCATGTTGCGCGCGGTCTTCGGATCTGCCTCCCGGTTCGCGAAGTAGGCGACCACGCCGCCCACGAACGCGAAGATCACCGCGATCGCCCACCACCAGCTACTGACCGCATTGGCCTCGCGCGGCGCTCGCTCGACGGGGGGCGGCGCGAACGCAACGGGCGGAGAACCGGCGGCGCGCTCGCGGGCGGTGGCGGGGCGCCGAGGGCGGGC
>JAQBZW010000072.1 GCA_027622315.1 Chloroflexota bacterium
CGGGCGGCCGCCTCGGTGCGCGTCAGCAGCTCGCCACCAAGCTCGGCGCGCGCCTGCGCGGCCGCCACTTCGTCGCGGTCGTGTCCGGAGGCGCGCGTCCACGCGTCGATCCAGCGAGTGACCGTGGCGCGGAGCGCGGGGTCGGGATCGTCGCCGCGGCAGCCCGTCACCGTCGCCAGCGTCAGCACGACGAGCAGGAGCCCGACCGCGCGGGCATGGGTGCGCTGCATTGGAGCCGGCCCTCCGTGCCCGCGGCAGAGCGCGTGCACGCGCCCTCTATACACCGCGGCGGCGGATCGTGGGAGAGCCGCTGCTCGGGCCGGCGCTAGCTCGCGGGCCCATCCACGTGCGCCTGTAGCGTGCGCGAGTCGCGCTCGTCGACGAGACGGTCCGCGAGCTGGAAGATCGGCATCGCACCGAGGTCATCGCCGGTGCGATCGCGGACTGCCACCGCTTCGGCCTCGGCCTCCCGATCGCCCACCACGAGCATGTATGGCACGCGCTTCAGCTGGGCTCGCCGAATCTTCGCGCCCATGCGGTCGTTGGACTCGTCTACTTCGACGCGCAGGCCGCGGCCCTTCAGCTCGCGCTCCACGTGCCAGGCGTAGTCGACGTGGCGGTCCGCGATCGGAATCACCACCGCCTGCACGGGAGAGAGCCACAACGGGAACCGGCCCTCATACAACTCGATCAGGTACGCGAGCATGCGCTCCATCGTGCCGATGATGCCGCGGTGGAGAATCACCGGGCGATGCTGCGCGCCGTCGTCACCGATGTAGTGAAGGTCGAACTGAGTCGGCAGGTGGAAATCGAGCTGGATCGTCGACATCGTCTCTTCGCGACCGAGCGCGTCGTAGATCTGGATGTCGACTTTCGGACCGTAGAACGCGGCCTCGCCCGTCGCCTCGTAGAAGTCGATTCCAAGTTCGTTCATCGCCTCGCGAAGCAGGCGCTCACCGAGCTCCCACATCTCGTCGTTCTGGACGTACTTCTCCGTGTCCGCGGGATCGCGCAACGACAACCGGTAGCGATAGTGCGTGATCCCGAGGTCGCGGTACGCCTGTTCGACCAGCCGCATCACGTCGGCGAACTCGCTTTTGATCTGATCGACCCGGCAGAAGATGTGGGCGTCGTTCAGCGTCATCGCGCGCACGCGGCTCAACCCACCGACCACGCCCGAGCGCTCGTAGCGGTACATGGTGCCCAGTTCGGCGATGCGGATCGGAAGCTCGCGATAGCTGTGCAGTCCGGCTTCGTACACGAGGATGTGGTGCGGGCAGTTCATGGGCCGGAGCACGAGCTCCTCGTGCTCGAGCGCCATGACCGGGAACATGTTCTCGCGGTAGTGCTCCCAGTGTCCGGAGCGCTTGTACAGGTCCACTTTGCCGAGCACCGGCGAGTAGACGTGCTGGTATCCGGCCATGCGCTCCTGCTCGAGGATGTACTCCTCGAGCAGTCGTCGCATGGTGGCGCCATGCGGGAGCAGGATCGGCAGCCCCTGGCCGATCAGCTCGTGTGAGATGAAGAGGTCGAGCTCGCGGCCGAGCCGGCGGTGGTCACGGCGCTCCGCCTCCTCGCGCGCCGCGAGGTGCGCGTCGAGGTCCGGCTGCGTCGCGAACAGCGCGCCGTAGACGCGCTGCAGCATGGGCCGATGCTCATCGCCGCGCCAGTACGCGCCGGCGGAGTGGGTGAGCTTGAACGCGCCGATCTGGCTCGTGCGCTCCGTGTGGCCGCCCCGGCACAGGTCCTGAAACTGGCCGTGGCGGAAATGCCCGACCGTGTCATCGGGGATCTGCTCGATCAGCTCGAGCTTGTAGGGCTGATCGTGAAAGAGCTCCCGCGCGCGCTCCTTCGAGATCCATTCTCCTTGGATCGACAGGTCGGCCGCGACGGACTCCCGCATCCGGCTCTCGAGCGCGACGAGATCGTCCGGCGTCAGGCTGCGGGGCAGGTCGAAGTCGTAGTAGAAGCCATGCTCGATCGGAGGGCCGATCGCGTACTTCGCCTCGGGGAACAACTCGAGCATCGCCTCCGCCAGCACGTGTGCCGCCGAGTGGCGCATGCGGAACAGCCGTTCGTCGGCGTTGAGCGTGTCGAACGCTGCCTCGTCGTCACGGCGCGCGTCGTCTGCATCGTTCATCTCAGCTCCCTCGCTATCGGTCCGCCGGCTCGGTGCCGTGAAACACAAAGCGCGCCTCCGTCCATCGGGACGAGAGGCGCGCTCACGTGGTTCCACCCGAGTTCTCCCCCCGGCGGCGCCGGGCGGACTCGTTGCCCGTAACGAGGGCGGGTCGCCGTGGGTTCGCCCACGGGCTCGGGGTTTGGTGTCTCCGACGGGTCGGCTCCCGGGCTTCCAGCCGCTGGCCCGGGTTCTCTGTCAGCCGTCGCATCCGTCGGGACATGGTCCCGTCACAGCTCGTATTTCGCACCTCGCAGGTGCGGCGGAGAAGAGTGGGATGATAGCAGTCCGGCGCAGTCCGGCGAAGGGCGGGCCGCGTGGCTGGAGGTGGGCCGGGGCGGGTGCTGGTACCCCGTCACAGGACATAATTCTGCGGCCCGCGTCGCGCGCCAATCGGCACGCGTGTGACAGCGGTACATGGTGGGCGGTAGTGGATTCGAACCACTGACCTCAGCGATGTCAACGCTGCGCTCTAACCAACTGAGCTAACCGCCCTGAGGGCCGCATCGCGCGGTAATTGAGGGAGGAAAGCCTACGGTGCGGGATGGCGGAGCGCAAAGCACGAAGGGGTGGATCGGCGGGTTCGATCCGGCGGTTTTTGGATGCGATCCGCCGTCCTATCAATTTCGTTGACACCCGATCCGGCACTTGGTACCGTCGCGCCTCGGGCCTCTAGCTCAATGGTAGAGCAGCTGACTCTTAATCAGCCGGTTCGGGGTTCGAGTCCCCGGGGGCTCACCAACACGAACCACGCGGAGGGGCTCCGTGGGGAAGTGTCGGAACTGGCAGACGAGCGTGACCTAGGATCACGTGCCGAGAGGCGTAGGAGTTCGAGTCTCCTCTTCCCCACCAGAAACCCTTCGTTGGTCATGTGAATGACCGCCGAGGGCTGGAACTCGGCGGCGGGGTTTAGTTTGTGCGTCAGACGACGTGAGGGGGGTCCATGGCGAAGCTGCTTGAGGTGAAGAACCTCCGTACATACTTCTACACGGAAGAGGGAGTGGTTCGAGCCGTCGACGGGGTGTCATGGGACCTCTCTGAGGGCGAGACGCTCGGGCTCGTGGGCGAGTCGGGTTGCGGCAAGTCCGTGACTGCGATGTCGATCCTGCGGCTAATCCCGAATCCGCCCGGCCGCATTGTCGATGGAGAGATTCTCTTCGACGGCAAGGACCTCCTGAAGATCAACGATGCGGAGATGCGGGCGATCCGCGGCAACCGCATCGCGATGGTCTTTCAGGAGCCGATGACCTCGCTCAACCCCGTGCTCACGATCGGGCAGCAGATCAAGGAGGCGATCACCCTCCACCTCGGGCTGCGCGACGAAGAGGCAACCGCTCGAGCCGTTGAGCTGCTCGAAATGGTCGGCATCCCCGAAGCTGCGGGGCGCCTCAGCGACTACCCCCACCAGTTCTCCGGCGGCATGCGCCAGCGCGTGATGATCGCGATGGCGTTGTCCTGTAACCCGAGGCTCCTGATTGCCGACGAGCCGACGACGGCACTCGACGTCACGATCCAGGCGCAGATCCTCGAGATCATGGCGCGTCTCGCGACCGAGCTCAACACGGCCGTACTCGTGATCACGCACAACCTGGGCGTGGTCGCCCGCTACGCGGACCGAGTGAACGTGATGTACGCCGGCAAGATCGTCGAAAGCGGCACGGCCATCGACATCTTCAAGCACGCGCGGCACCCGTACACAGTGGGCCTGCTGCACTCCGTACCTCGCCTCGACGCCACCGAGCACGTTCGACTCGCGACGATCCAGGGCCAGCCGCCGTTGCTGATCCAGCCCATCCCGGGCTGCTCGTTCGAGCCACGCTGCGACTGGGCGATCGATAAGTGCAGGACCGACGCTCCTCCGCTTGAAGAGAAGACGCCGAATCACACCGCCGCCTGCTGGCGTGACCCGCTGACCGACGAGCGGACCCGCATCCCGGCCGACATGGCAGCCGCGTCGGCGCAGCCCGCCGCCACCACCTAACCAGGGGGATTCAACATGACGACGGACACCGCTACCGCTGCCCGCCCGACCGCCGCCGACGGCGAAGATCTGGTCACGGTCAAAGACCTGAAGATGTACTTCCCCGTCACGGCGGGGCTATTCATCCAGCGCAAGATCGCCGATGTGCGCGCAGTCGATGGCCTTTCGTTTACCGTCCGCCGCCGGGAGACGCTGGGGCTAGTGGGCGAGTCCGGCTGCGGGAAGTCGACCACCGGTCGCGCAATCCTGCAGCTGTATCGCCCGACCGCCGGGACCGTGAACTTCGACGGCACCGAGCTGACTCAGCTCAAGGGATCCAATCTGCGGCGCTTCCGCCGCAAGATGCAGATGATCTTCCAGGACCCGTTCTCCAGCCTGAACCCACGTATGAACGTGAGTCAGATCGTCGGCGAGCCGATGGCGATCCACAGCCTGTACAAGGGCCAGGCACGTCGCGATCGCATTGAGTACATCATGAACGCGGTCGGTCTGAACCCGCTGTTCGCGAAGCGCTACCCGCACGAGTTCTCCGGTGGCCAGCGCCAGCGCATCGGCATCGCCCGCGCGCTCGCGGTCGAGCCGGACTTCATCGTCTGCGACGAGCCCGTGTCGGCGCTCGACGTGTCGATCCAGGCGCAGATCATCAACCTGCTGGAGGACCTGCAGGACGAGTTCGGCCTCACCTACCTGTTCATCGCCCACGACCTCGCGGTCGTCCGGCACATTTCCGACCGCGTCGCCGTGATGTACCTCGGCAAGATCATGGAACTCGCGGACTCCAACGAGCTGTACGAGAACCCGCTGCACCCGTACACGAAGGCACTGCTCTCCGCTGTGCCGATCACGGACCCCGAGATCGAGCGCAAGCGCGAGCGCATCATCCTTACCGGTGACGTACCGTCACCGCTGCGACCGCCCCCGGGCTGCGTATTCAACACACGTTGCCCGATCGCGGTCGATGAGTGCCGCGAGCGTGTGCCCGAGTTCCGCGAGGTCGTGCCCGCGCACTGGGTGGCCTGCCACCGCGTCTAACGAACGCACCGCTGCGATCCACCGCGAGGCCCCGCCCCCCACAAGGGACGGGGCCTCGCTCGTACCAGCCCCCCGTCGTCGATAGGATGGGGCGATGCAGCCGGCGTTCATTCGCAACTTCTCGATCATCGCGCACATCGATCACGGCAAGTCGACGCTTGCCGATCGCATGCTCGTGCGTACCGGCGCGATCTCCGAACGCGACATGCGCGAGCAGGTCCTCGACTCGATGGATCTGGAGCGCGAGAAGGGGATCACGATCAAGGCGCACGTCGTGCGCATGCAGTACCAGGCCGACGACGGCCACGAGTACGCGCTCAACCTGATCGACACGCCCGGACACGTGGACTTCGCCTACGAGGTCTCGCGGGCGCTCGCCGCGTGCGACGGCGCGATCCTCGTCGTCGACGCGACACAGGGCATCCAGGCGCAGACACTCGCGAACGTTTACACCGCGCTCGAGATGAACCTCCAACTGATCCCGATTGTGAACAAGATCGACCTGCCGTCGGCCGAGCCCGAACGCGTCGCGCAGGAGTTAATCGACGTGATCGGCTTCTCGCCGGACGAGGTGATCTTCGCGTCGGCGAAGACCGGCGAAGGCGTCGATCAGATCCTCCAGGCCGTCGTCGACCGCGTGCCCGCCCCGATGGGGAATCCAGACGCACCGCTCCGCGCGCTCGTCTTCGACGCGAAGTACGACGCCTTCAAAGGCGTGCTCACCTACGTGCGCGTCTTCGATGGGCGTATCACCGCCGCCACGCCGCTGCGGCTGATGGTGCAAAACCAGCGCTTCGAGCCGATCGAGGTCGGCTTCTTCCGACCGCTTCCGGAGGTCGCCCCGGCACTCGAGGCGGGGGACGTCGGGTACGTCGCCACCGGCCTGAAGGGCGTGCAACAGACGCGCGTCGGCGACACGATCACGGTCGACCGCGGAGGCGCGACCGAACCGCTGCCGGGCTACCGGCCGGCGAAGCCGATGGTGTTCGCGGGCATCTACCCGACCGACGCGGACGAGTACGCGTCACTCCGTGACGCGCTCGAGCGGCTCTCGCTCAACGACTCCGCGCTCCAGTGGCAGCCCGAGAGCTCGCTGGCGCTGGGCTTCGGTTTCCGCTGTGGCTTCCTCGGCCTGCTGCACATGGAGATCGTGCAGGAGCGGCTCGAGCGCGAGTTCGAGCTCGACCTGGTGGCGACGGCCCCATCGGTCGAATACGAGGTCACGCTCATGGACGGTTCGGAGATCGTGGTCGACTCGCCCGCCGAGCTCCCGTCGCCGAACGAGATCACGCAGGTGCGCGAGCCGTGGGTCGCCGTCGCGATCACGACCCCAGCGCGCTACCTCGGCGCAGTGATGGGCCTCGTGAACGACCGTCGCGGCGAGTACGACAACGTCGAGTACTTCGATCACGCGGCGGACGAAGGGGATTCGCGCGTGATCGCGCGCTATCGCCTGCCGCTTTCCGAGATCCTGGTGGAGTTCTACGACCACCTGAAGTCGCGCACGTCTGGCTATGCGTCGATGGACTACCACCTCGAGGCTTACCGGCCGGCGCGCGTTTCGAAGCTCGAGATCCTCGTGAACAACGAACCGGTGGACGCGCTCTCCGCGCTCGTGCCGACCGAGGAGGCCGCTGTGCAGGGCCGGCGCCTGGTGTCGGCGCTGAGAGCGCTGATCCCGCGCCAGATGTTCGACGTGCCGATCCAGGCAGCGGTCGGCGGCAAGATCGTGGCGCGCGAGACCGTGCGAGCGATGCGCAAGAACGTGCTGGCGAAGTGCTATGGCGGCGACATCTCGCGCAAGCGGAAGCTGCTCGAGAAGCAGAAGGCCGGCAAGAAGCGCATGAAGATGGTGGGCGCCGTCGAGGTCCCGCAGGAGGCCTTCATGGCGGTGCTCAAGTTGCGCGAATAGCGGTCTGACTCGGCGCTACGCCCGCCCCCCGCGCTTCCGCCGGTCCGAGACGCTCCCCGTTGCCGCCGTCCCTCACGCTCGCGGGAGGCGCCGATCGCTCCGCTACGCGCCCGCCCGTGCCGCTGTCTTCACTGTCGCCGCGACGAAGCGGCGCATGACCCCCACCAGGCGATCGGGGATCACGGAGTTCGGTGAGTGGTCGACCCCGTGGAAGATGTGCAGGTGTCTGACGTCCGCGGGGAGTTCGAGGTAGCAACGCACCGACGACTCGGGCGGCACCGTGTGGTCTGCGTCGCCGAAGACGACAAGCGTGGGCATGGTGATCCCGCGGAGCACCGCCTGCAGATCCTGCGGCGACGTGCGCATGCCGCGGAGGCGCTGCTTCGGCACCCGCTGCCAGTCCTCCCACAATGGCGCGCGCACCTCCGGCGAGAGCGCAGCGTGCTCGGCCTCCCAGTACCCGCGGTCGATGTTGCCCGGGTAGCCATCGATGCGGGCCTGCCACGCCGCCTCTTGCTCGGCGGTCATCGCGGCCGGACCCGCCAGGGCGCCTCCCGCGAGCAGCACGAGCGCCGACACGCGGTCGGCATGATCGCGCACGTAGTTCGTCACGGTGCTCGCGCCCATCGAGTGGCCGACGAGCACGAAGCGCTCGAGCCCGAGCGTGTCGACGGCGGCGGCGAGGTCGTGGCTGAAGGCGAACGCCGAGTAGTCATCGTCGCGCGACGTCACGGACGACGCGCCCGCGCCGCGCATGCTGATGGCGACGCTGCGGATGCCGGCGTCTGCGAGCGCGCGCTGGACCGCATCCCAGATGCGAGCGGACGAGCGGTAGCCGTGCACGAGCACGAACGGGTCGCCGCCGGAGTCCGCGCCGCGTTCGAAGTACTCGAGGCTGACCGCCCCTGCCTGCGCCATCGGCATGTCTTGTGTCCCCTCGTCCACGCTCGTGTTTCGACGAATTCTATGACCGTGTGCCGCTCGCTGCGGTCACGAAGGGCCTGCGCTAAGGTGCGCGTGCCCCGGGCCGCTGGCTCGCGAACGCACACACGACTGAGGGGGACGCATGGCCGCACAGGTCGTCAAGCCACGCATGCGCGGCTTCATCTCGCTGACGGCGCACCCAGATGGCTGTGCGGCGAACGTACGCGAGCAGGTGGCGACGATTCGTGCGGCGAGACTCGAGGGCAGGCTCGGCAACGTGCTCGTGCTAGGGTCGTCCACCGGCTACGGGCTCGCCAGCGCGCTCACCTGCGTGTTCGGTTACGGCGCGCGCACGCTCGGGGTCTGCTTCGAGCGTCCGCCAGAAGACGACAAGACCGCGAGCGCCGGCTGGTACAACCTCGCGGAGGCGCAGCGGCTCGCGCGCGCCGACGGCCTCACGCTCCAGACGATCAACGGCGATGCGTTCTCCGCGGAGGTGAAGGCGGAGACGATCGCACGCGTGCGCGAGCAGTTCGGCCCGCTCGACATGGTGATCTACTCGCTCGCCGCCCCGCGTCGGAAAGGCGCGGACGGCACCGTGTGGAACAGCGTGCTCAAGCCGATCGGCTCGCCGTATAACGGCCTCGGCTTCGACCTGCGCAAGCGCGAAGTCGCGGAGGCGCACATCGAACCCGCGAGCGCGGAGGAGATCGCCGACACGGTGAAGGTGATGGGCGGGGAGGATTGGGCCGAATGGATCACGGCGCTCCGGGAGGCCGATCTGCTCGCTCCCGGCTGCCGCACGGTCGCGTACTCCTACATCGGCCCGGAGCTCACGGCGGCGATCTACCGGCACGGCACGATCGGTCGCGCGAAGGAGCATCTCGAGGCCACCGCTCACGATCTCGATCGCGTGATGCAGGCCGCGTGCGACGGGCATGCGTGGGTGAGCATCAACACGGGCGTCGTCACGCAGGCCTCGGCCGCGATTCCGGCCGTGCCGCTCTACATGAGCATCCTATTCCGGGTGATGAAGGAGCGAGGTCTCTACGAGACCGCCGTCGATCAGCTGATCCGGCTCTTCCGCGATCACATCGGGCCGGCCGCGACGCCGGTCACCGACGCGGATCGCCGAATCCGGCTCGACGACCGCGAGATGCTCCCGGATGTGCAGGCCGCGATTGAGCACGTGTGGAGCAGCGTGACCGCCGCCAACCTCGACGAGATCACCGACTACGCCAGCTACGAACAGGACTTCGAGCGGCTGTTCGGCTTCGGCATGCCGGCTGTCGAC
Organism: Chloroflexota bacterium; assembly: GCA_027622315.1. GTDB lineage: Bacteria > Chloroflexota > Dehalococcoidia > UBA2979 > UBA2979 > VGNK01. The sequence continues at coordinate 9,323 of JAQBZW010000072.1, forward strand.
TATGAGCGCGCGACAGAGATCAACCGCTCGCTCGACTGACTCCGCTGCCGGCACGCCGCCCCGGACACGTCGCGGACTGCGCCGGAGGCTAGGTGATGGTCCCGTGCGTCGGCGCCGCAGCGGCGGCGGCCTCCGGCTCGTCTTCCTCGCTCGCCGGGACGAGCAGATCATGCAGCTCGACGAGACCGTTCGTTTGCATCAGCCGCTGCCGGATAGCGGTCACGGTCTCAGCCGGCATTCCATCGAGCGCGGCGACGGCGGCGACGAAGAGCCAGCGTGACGTGACCAGGCCGTAGCCGGTCGCCTCCGCGGCGACACGGAGCGCGTCGATGTACTCGCGATCGCGTTCCTCCGGCTTCAGCATGCGCTGCCCATTCGCGATCACGATCCCGCGCGGCGCCTGGGCGCGCCGCTCGATCAGCGAGTCGAGCCGCCGCCGCAGCCGGTAGTGCGGCGCCATGTCCACGGCGTCGGTGGAGCCGGCGGCGACCACGTGGAGGTCCCCTTCCGGCGACGAGAGCACGACCTCACCCTCAGACGCCTCGTTCGCCGTAAAGCCGAGCAGCTCGGCACAGGCCACGATCGCCGGCAGCAGCCGATACTCGACGCCCTCCCACAGCACGTCGCGCAAGCGTGCCCGGGTCGCCGCCTGATCGGCGGCAGCCTGGGCGTCCGCCTCGGCGCGCTCGCGCGCCGCCTGGGCGAGCCCCTCCGCGGCCCTCAACTGATCGAGCCCGGGCACGGCCGTGTCGCCCAGCCAGCGCGGCGGGTCGTCGTCCGGGACGCGATGCATCTCGCGCATGATCTCGACCATCAGTCGCCCCTCGGAGGGAGCCAGCCACGTAGCGCCGGCGATCCGCGGCGTCGGCAGGAAGACCACGCGCCCGTTGAGCACGGGGAACTCCACGCCGAGCACGCCGCCGCCGGCCGAGCGCGCGAAGACGCGCGCGTGGCGCGCGAATCCGGGCGCTCGATCGTCCAGGTGGGCGCGATAGAGCAGGTCCTGGTTGAGCAGATCGACCGCGCGCGCAAACGGATGATCGGGGTCGTTGACCGAAACGGTTGTGCCCTCGCCGCCGCGGATCGTCGTTGCGTCCCAGGCCATGCCCGCGGGCGCCGGCAGGAAGAAATAACGGTCGAGCCCGTGGAAGCCCTGCACCTCGGTGATCATCGCCGACGGCCGCGCGAACACGGCGATGACCGCTCCGCGGTCGAGTGCGCGTGCGAACTCGTCGCGGCGCCGCCGCAGCAGCTCCGCGAGCCCCGCGCCCTCCTCCAGCGGCTCGCCGTTCACCACGAGCAGGTCGGCGAAGGTCTTGAATTCCTGCTCCGCGCGAGCTGCGCTCCGGATCGTGTCCGCCACGCCGCCGATGTCGACGACGATCGCGTCGTAGTCGAAGATCGACGGGGCGTTGAAGATCGAGTGGTTGTCGATCAGCCGATGCTGCATACGATGGCTGAGCGAGAGCAGGCGCACGGGGAGCCTCCGCAGCGAGACGAGTGAGAGCAACGAGTGCGGAAGAGGCTACCGCGTGGGCTCGCGAGGCGCGATGCACACGAGCAGTTCGCCGGGGCCGGCCGTCTCGAATCCCCGGATCACGAGCGACCCGTGCAACGTGTGATCGCACGCCCGTAGCGCGGCCGTCGCGTCCGCCAGTGCCAGGCGCGCCGCGACGGGCGAGTCGAGGTCGATGCGGACGCGCTGGCGCACCTGGCCGAGCAGCAGCCGTGCCGCCGCGAGCGGCAGCAGGTGCGCGTGGAGCTGGGCGACCTGCTGGCGCGCGCCGACGTTCACCGTCAGCACACGCTCGCCCTCGAACCGTGCCGCTGCCATGCGCGCGGCCGCGATCAGCGCCAGCCAGACATCCACGCGATCTCCGGCGGCGAGCGCACAGAGGTCGCGCAGCGCGACCTTCGGCACGATCACGAGGTGATCTCGCGCTTCCGGCAGCGGGTGGCGAAAGACGAGCGCGCCGGCAGTCTCCACGACGCGCTCGACCGGGAGCAGGCGGCTGGCGTGCGCGCACGCCAGCGCCACGAGCCGGCCGCCGGGCGCCGTCTGAGCGACCCACAGCCCGGCACGCCCGAGCGCGCGAAGCAGCCGACGGCGTCCGCCGGAGACTAATGATGGTCCCGTGACACGGCGCTCCATCGGCACATCCTCCCGTTCGCGGCGAAACCCGTCGAGTCACGCGCGACGCTCGCGGCCTCCGCTTCGCGCCAAGCGAGGGCCGCTGTTACGATCGTTCGCGGTCGTGCTAGGCGGGGATCTAGCGGAGCCCTGTACCCGCAATCCGCTTCAGCGGGGCTGAATGCCCGCCCGAGGGTCGATACCCGGGAGGACTGCGACCGCCGAATGGCGTTGAGAGCCTGGTCCTGCGCGGCGATGCCCGGCCAATCCCGTCAGGTCCGGAAGGAAGCAGCGGTACGTCGGTTTCATCGGGTGCCGCAGGGTCGCCGGGCTTGAGCTGATCGACGGAAGCAAGCTCGCGGTGAGATTCGACGGCGGGGCACGACCATCCCGCCTCCCCCACCGTTCGCATAGACGAGAACCATGTCCAGAGGACGACGTCGCCCCCACAAGCCGACGGTACCGCGGTCGGAGCGTCGCTCCGCGCCGCCGTCGGAGCTGCCCGAGTACCTGCGCAAGCTGGGCGTGCCGCCGCGCCGTGCGCTCGGCCAGCACTTTCTGATCGACGAGTTGATCCTCGAACGCATCGCGGACGCCTGTGCCGCGGTGCCGGGCGAGACCGTGCTCGAGATCGGCGCGGGGCCCGGCGGGCTCACCGAGGAGCTGCTCGCGCGCGCGGGGCGCGTGGTCGCCGTCGAGCTCGACGAGGAGCTGGCCGCGCTGACGCGTGCGCGCCTGGCGGCGCACGACCACCTCACGGTGCTCGCCGCCGATGTGCTCGACTTCACGCCACTCGAGCTGCTCGAAGAGGCCGGGGCACGCCCGCCCTACGTCGCCGTTGGCAACGTGCCGTACTACATCACCCAGCCGATTATCCGGATGCTGCTCGAATCCGACCCCGCGCCCGAGCGGATCATCGTGATGGTGCAACGCGAGGTCGCCCGGCGCATCGTCGGCGGCGACGGCCACGAGTCACTGCTGTCGATGTCGGTGAAGTGCTACGGCGTCCCGCGCGCGCTCTTCGACGTGCCGGCCGAGGCCTTCTGGCCGGCGCCGAAGGTGCAGTCCGCGGTGATCGCGATCGATCGCCGTCCCAGTCCTGCGGTCGCGCTCGACGAAGCCGATCTCGCAGTCTTCTTCGACCTGCTGCGCGCGGGCTTCTCGGCGCCACGCAAGCAGCTGCACAACGCGCTGCCGGGCGTGCTCGGCCTCTCCGACGCGCAGGTGAGCGCCACGCTCGAGGCGGTCGATCTCGACCCCGCGTTGCGGGCGCAGCACCTGCGCCTGGACGACTGGGAGCGCCTCTTCCATGAGCTGCGTCAGCGGCACCCGGACGCGCTCGATGTCCGGCGCTGACGCCGCGGCGACCGCAGTGCTGGGCTTGCGCACGCTGGCGCCGGCGAAGATCAACCTCGCGCTCGAGGTGATCGGGCGACGCGAAGACCGCTACCACGACATCGACACGGTGATGACGACGATCGATCTCGCGGACCGGATCGAGGTGCGATCAGCGCCGGCCGGCGCCGGGCTGAGCGTGCAGCTGACTGGCGCGTTCGCGCGCGGCATCGATGCGGCGGATGACCTCGCCGGCCGCGCAGCACGCGCGCTGGCCGCCGCGGCCGAG
>JAQBZW010000073.1 GCA_027622315.1 Chloroflexota bacterium
TGAGCGAGCGGCGCCGCCGCGCTCGCCTGTCGATTGCGATCCCGGGGCTCACGCGCCGCATGATCGCGACGGCCGGACGCCGAGCCCGCCGCCGGCGCTCGCCAGCCTGAGCGCTTCACGTCGCCGGGCGTGCGCCCGCCGCTCCCGCACTCGTCGGACAGCTACGGGAAGATGCCGCGGAGGTTGATCGCTTCGACCACGCGTTCGATGGCGAGCCACAGGGCGGCTTCGCGCTGAGTGCACTCCCCGCGACTGCCGATCGGGCAGCGGGCGACCACGTTGCGGTACGCCGCGATCATCAGCCGGCGCAGCTCCGCGTTCACCTGATCCTCTGTCCACTGCATGTACTGACGCGCCTGCACCCACTCGAAGTACGAGACCGTCACGCCGCCGGCGTTCGCGAGGATGTCGGGGATCACCGTGATCCCGCGCTCCGCGAAGATCGCGTCCGCCTCGGTGGTGGTCGGCCCGTTGGCGCCCTCGAGGATCAGGCGTGCGCGCACGGCGGGCGCATTCTCGGCGGTGAGCACGGACTGGACCGCGGCCGGCACCAGCACGTCCACATCCGCGGTGAGGACGTCCTCAGGCGCGACCGGCTCCGCTGCTTCGGGGTGTTGCTCGAGCCAGCTCTTCAGCGACCCGCCACCCTGCACGTGCACCCAGGCTGCAGCCGCATCGATGCCGTCCGGGTGATGGAGTGCGGTGTCCTTGTCTGAGATGAAGGTCACGCGTGCGCCGGCCTGCTGCATGAGCTTGGCCGCCACCCCACCGACGTTGCCAAACCCCTGCACCGCGAGCGTCCGCCCGGGCAGGCCGCCGGTCGCCGACAGATGCTCCTCGAGCACGTAGAGCAGTCCACGCCCGGTCGCCTCGAAGCGCCCTTCCGAACCACCAATCGCGACCGGTTTCCCGGTGACGACGGCCGGGATCGTGTAGCCCTTCGCCGCCGAGTATGTGTCCATGATCCACGCCATGACCTGGGGATTGGTCCCCATGTCCGGCGCCGGGATGTCCTGATCTGGCCCGATGATCGGGAGCAGCTCGCTGGTGAATCGACGGGTGAGGTTCTGCAGCTCCGACTGCGTCAAGGCCGCGGGATCAACGCGCACGCCGCCCTTCGCGCCGCCAAAGGGGATGTTCACGACCGCGCACTTCCAGGTCATCAGCATCGCCAGCGCCCGCACCTCGTCGAGCGTGACGTGATCGGCGTAGCGCAGTCCGCCCTTCGTCGGCCCGCGCGCGCTGTTATGGATGACGCGGAAGCCCTCGAAGATGTGCACCGAGTGGTCGTCCAGCTCGACGGGGAACTGCGTCTGGAAGGTGGTCTTGAACGACGTCAGCAGCTCCCGGTAGCGGTCCGGGAGCTGCACGTGATCCGCGCCATGGTGGAACTGCGCCAGCGCCGACTCGAGGATGCTGTCCATGCGGTCGCCCGCCCTTCTCCCGGACGATCGTAGGGCTCAAGCGTGATCGGTCCGTGATCGGCCGGCGGCCCCACGATGACCCTCACACGCCGGTGGTATTCAGGTGTTCCGGGTAGTGGCCGACCGTGTTGCCGTCGAGGCGGTTGAGCGCTGCAGCCGTCCACTGGGCCGGAGTGATCGCGCCGGCGAGCACGAGCAGGCGTGCGCGGCCGTCGACGGCGGCGCGTCGCGCTTCGACTGGATCGAGCGCGCGGTCGGCCTCGGACCACGCGCGATTCGTTTCGTCGAGATCCGGGATCTCGGGCATGGGGCGACCGGCGCGAAACGAAGTGAGCGAGCGTTCGGCGAAATCGAACCAGCGGGCGAGGTGTGCAAACACGTCACCTGCGGACCAGGCGGGGCCGGCGCCGGCGTTCGGCGCCTCGATTGATGCTGCGTCGAGCCGCGCGAGCAGCGCGGCCCACGTCGCGGCCTCGTCCGTGAGCATGCCCGCGACGATGAAGCCGAAGTGCTCGTCGAAGTGCGCGACGAGGTCGTCGGCCGCGAGCGCGCGCAGGCCATCGCCGGGCTCGCCCGGCTCGCCGGGCGGCAGGGTGGCGACGGTCGCGAGCAGCTGCTCACGAGCGTGAGCGGCGCGTTGGCGAGCCTCCGTGAGCGTGAGCGCGCGATCTTCCGCTTGCCAGCTGAGGTTGGGGTCGCCGCCGAGATCGGGCGGGCGCCGGCCAACGCGCGAGGTGTGCGTACTCGTCACGGGCGGACCACGTCGACCGCGCTCCGTAGAGCGGGACATCCGGGCGCACGACGAGTGCGGCCGTGTGGCGGGCCCAGCGCGCGTTCGCCGCCGCGAGCAGGTCCTCCGCGGCCGCCGAGCTCACGCGCGCGCCGCCCGCACGGGTCGTGGGTCGACCGGCGGCGGCGCGACGATCGCCGAGTCGCGCACACGGGCGGCGAGCGCCGCGTCGCGGAGCACCCGCACCGCGAGCATGAATCGCTCGACGATCAACGGTCGTTCGGCGACGACCGTCAGCTGAGCCCGCGCGACCATCTCAGCGCGTCTCCGGAGCAGCTCGTCAATCACGTATGGGTCGTGGAGCCACATGTCGCACCCCCGCCAGTTCATGGATGCCGTAGTCACGTAACCATTGTTACGACGATTGATGGTGACGATTCTAGCGAGTACGTCGTCACCAGTCAACGCCATATGGGCGGTGATGATAGGATCTGTGCATGAACGACGCCCGGCTCTCACTGCTCTTTGCCTTCCTCAACAGCCACGATCTCGACGACTGGGACGACGCGCTCGTCCCCGAGCATTACGGCGACTGGGTGCGAGCCGCGGCGGCGAATGGGCTGGTCGACGGCAGTGAGGGGGACGCCGGCGTGCTGCTCGCGCGACTCGCGGCGCTTGCCGGCGACCCGCTCGCCGCGACAACTGCCGAGCTCGCGGCGATGCGAGACGTGCGCGACGGCCTGATCGCGATGTTGCTCGACGAGGATGACGCAACACTGGCCGCGGTGCTCGACGGACTCGCCCGGGACCTGCCGCTGCGATTGCGCGTCCCTGAGCCCGGTCGCGTCGAACTGGAGCCCGCCGGTGCCGGTCCGCTGGCGATCGCCGCCGCCGCGCTCGTGCTCGCGCACGACGCGGCGGTGGATGGCACGTGGCCGCGCATTCGCCTCTGCCACGCCGACGATTGCCACTGGGCGTTCGTCGACCGTTCGCGAAACGGCTCGCGCCGCTGGTGTTCGATGGGCGACTGCGGCGCGCGCGCGAAGGCGCGGGCGTATCGCGCGCGCCAGCGCGCCGGCGTCTAGCCGGCGCTCATGGTGCACGCGGCTCAGCCGCGCGCGACCACGCGCTCCAGGCCGGGTCGCAGGCCGACGATCGTCCGCCACCGCTCGAGACCACGGCGGACGGAGGCGACCGGATCTTCGCCGTAACGCTCGTTGAACAGCGGGTAGCGCCGGTCGAGCGGCGCGCCGATCAGCGGCGCAATTGCCGGGATTGCCCCGCGCTCATCTGGCGTCAGGGCCCGCTCGCGCTCGTAGGCCTCAAGGAACGTGCGTGCGGCGTCGACGCGGATCACAAGCGATCCGCGCCGCTCACGTCCGAAGCAAATGAGCGCGTCCGCGATGTCCAGGACGAACGGCGAGTGTTCCGCCATGTCGAAGTCGAGCAGTGCGCTCATGCGCGCGCCGTCGAACAACAGGTTTCGTCCGTGGTAGTAGAGGTGAGCGACGCCGCGTGGGAGCGCGTCGAACTGACACAGCGGGCACTCTTGCTGTAGCCGCTGAGGCCAGCGTTCCAGTGCGTCGACTTCCGTCGCGAGATCGTGCGGCTCGAAGCGGTGGCGTCGTGCCGCCAGTTCAGCGTCAGGCTCCACCCAGTAGTGGCGGTAGTCGACCTCCAGCGGATGCACGGCCGTCCGCTCGCTGTCTGCCGCCACCGCGTGGAACTCAGCGAGCCGCCGACCGGCCTCAGCGAGCTGGTTTGCGCGTTCGAAGTCGACGTGCTCGCCCGCAACGAAGACTTGCAGCGTCCACGGCAGCCCGGAGATTTCGACCGTGGCCGCGCCATCGTTCGCGAGCAGCAGATCCGGCGTGGGGAAGCCCGACGCGACGAGCCGCTGCTGAAGCTCGCACTGCCAGCGGATCCGTTCGAGCTGGGCGTTGCGCCGGCACCGCCGCAACACCATGCGTGCGCCCGTCGCTGCATCCACGACCCGATTCTCGTTGCGAGAGCTAGCCTCGATCCGGCCGCGCAGCCGGGCGTCGCCGAAGCCGAAGGCGGCCAGCGCGCGTCGTGCCTGCTCGTCGAGCTCACTCTGCGACAGCGGAGCCTCCGGAGGACTGGGGTAGTAGCAGAAGGCCCCGGGTGCCCGGGGCCTTCAGTGTGTGAACGGTCGACCGCCCGGCGGGCGGCTACTCCGGTTCGGCCACGTATGATCCGGCGCCGGCGAGCTCTGCGGTCATGTCCGCCGACGGCTGGAACACCGACGGCGTCTCGCCGACGATCAGCTCCTGCCGCTCGAAGTCGAAGATGAACGGGAGCAGCAGCGACTCCGGCATCGCGATCTCGGCGATCGGCGTGGGCCGCTCGACCGTGATCTGAGCCCGTGCCGGGATCAGCTTGCCGATGATCACGTTCTCCTTGAGGCCGCGGAGGTGGTCGGTCTTGCCTTCCAGCGCCGCGTCCGTGAGCACGCGCGTCGTCTCCTGGAAGGAGGCGGCGGCGAGGAACGAGTCGGTGCTCAGCGAGGCCTTCGTCACGCCGAGCAGCACGGGCACGGCCGTGGCCGGCGTGCCGCCTTCGACGACGATCTTGGCGTTTAGGTCCTCGTAGGACCAGCGGTCGAGCAGCTCCGTCGGGAGCAGCTCGGAGTCGCCCGGGTCTTCGACCCGCACCTTGCGCATCATCTGGCGGACGATCACTTCGATGTGGCGGTCGTTGATGTTCACGCCCTGCGACCGATAGACCTTCTGCACCTCGTCCGTGAGGTACAGCTGGCAGGCCTCTGGGCCCATGATTTCGAGCACGTCCTGCGGATCGAGCGAGCCCTCGGTGAGCTGGCGCCCGGCCTGCACGTACTCGCCCGACTCGATGCGCACGCGCGCGTTTGCGGCGATCGGGTAGTCGCGGGCGTCCACGACCTCCGTAGTCACGCGCAGCATCGTCGGCCGGCGGCGCCGGCCGTCGCGCACGAACTGCACCACGCCCGGGGCGATCGCCAGCAGCGGGACCGCGGGCAGGGTAGAACCCTCGTCGCCCTCGGGCGGCTGCGCGAGCACCTGCTCCTCGTCTACGCGATCGCCGTCTTCCACGAGCAGCTCGAAGTTCTCGGGCAGCTCGTATTCCTCGGTGAACGTGTCCGTGGAGGTGACCGTGATCACGCGCTGGTCGCCCGTGCGGTTGACCTGCACGACGCCGTCGATCTCTGAGAGCGTCGCCTGCCCCTTGGGCACGCGCGCCTCGAAGATCTCCTCGACGCGAGGCAGACCGGACGTGATGTCGTGTCCGCCGGCCACTCCACCGGTGTGGAACGTCCGCATCGTGAGCTGCGTGCCGGGCTCGCCGATCGACTGAGCGGCGATGATGCCGATGGCCACGCCCTCCTCGACCAGTCGGCCCGTGGCCAGCGAGCGGCCGTAGCAGGTCTGGCAGATGCCGCGCTTGAGCTGGCACGTGAGCGGCGAGCGCACGTGCACCTGCTCGACGCCGACCTCCATGATCTGCTGTGCGAGCAGCTCGGTGATCTCGTCCCCGGCCTCGACGATGATTTCGCCGGTCTCCGGGTGGGCGACCGCAGAGGCAGACCAGCGGCCGATCATGCGCTCGAGCAGACCCGCGAGCAGCCCCGCCTCCGCGCGCTCGCGGAGCCAGATGCCCGGGATCGGGTCGCCCTCCGGCACACAGCTGCGCTGGTTGACGACGACGTCCTGCGAGACGTCGATCATGCGGCGCGTGAGGTAGCCCGAGTCCGCCGTGCGCAGCGCGGTGTCGGCGAGACCCTTGCGCGCGCCGTGCGTGGAGATGAAGTACTCGAGCACGGACAGCCCGTCACGGAACGACGACCGGATCGGCAGCGGGATGATGCGACCGGACGGGTCGCTCATCAGCCCACGCATGCCGCCCATCTGGCGGATCTGCGCGATGTTTCCCTTCGCACCCGAGGTCGACATCATCGCCAACGAACCGCTCGGTTCGAGCGCGGAGACGAGCGCCTGCTGGATGCGGTTGGTCGTCTCGGTCCAGATGTTGATCGTGCTCATGTACTTCTCGTCGTTGGTGACGAGACCCATCTGGTACTGCTCTTCGAGCTCTTCGATCTTCTGGTCGGCCTCGGCCATCAGGCTCGGCTTCAGCCGCGGGACCTGGATGTCCGAGGAGGCCATCGTGATCCCGGACTGGGTCGCGTAGCGGAAACCCATGTCCTTGATCGCGTCGACGAAGCGCACCGTCTCTTCTTCGCTGAGCTCCTGGTGCACCAGCGAGACGAGCTCGCGCAGCTTCTTCTTGTCCATGAGCTCGTTCTGGAAGCCGAGGGAGTCCGGCACGATTTCGTTGAACAGCACGCGACCGACCGTCGTGTCGATGAACACGCCGTTCAGGCGGAAGCGGATCGCGTCGTGGATCTTGACCTGGCCCACCTGGTAGCCGAGCTGCACCGCGTTGTAGCCGCTGAAGGCCTTGCGCGGCGCGGTGGAGGGCGGCACGGAGGGGTCAATGAACGTCATGTAGTAGCAGCCGAGCACCATGTCGAGTGTGGGCGCGACGACCGGCTCGCCGTCCGACGGCGAGAGCAGGTTCTTCGTGCTCAGCAACACCTGGCGCGCCTCGGCGACCGCCTCGTACGAGAGCGGCACGTGCACGGCCATCTGGTCGCCGTCGAAGTCCGCGTTGTACGCGAAGCAGACGAGCGGGTGCAGCTGGATCGCGGAGCCTTCGATCAGGATCGGCTCGAAGGCCTGGATGCCGAGGCGGTGCAGCGTTGGTGCGCGGTTGAGCAGCACCGGGCGATCCTTGATCACCTCCTCGAGCACATCCCACACCTCGGGCTGTGCGCGCTCGACGATGCGCTTCGCGCTCTTGATGTTGTGCGCCATGCCGTTGCGCACGAGCGCGTGCATGACGAACGGCTTGAACAGCTCGAGCGCCATCTTCTTCGGCAGACCGCACTGGTGGAGCCGCAGCTGCGGGCCCACGATGATCACCGAGCGGCCGGAGTAGTCCACGCGCTTGCCGAGCAGGTTCTGGCGGAAGCGGCCCTGCTTGCCCTTGAGCAGATCGGACAGCGACTTCAGCTTGTGGTTGCCGGAACCGGAGACCGCGCGGCCGCGGCGGCCGTTGTCGATCAGCGAGTCCACGGCCTCCTGCAGCATGCGCTTCTCATTGCGAATGATGATCTCGGGCGCGCCGAGGTTCAGCAGCCGCTTCAGGCGGTTGTTGCGGTTGATCACGCGCCGGTAGAGGTCGTTCAGGTCCGAGGTCGCAAAGCGGCCGCCCTCGAGTTGGACCATGGGCCGTAGATCGGGCGGGAGTACCGGGAGCTCCTGAATGATCATCCAGTCGGCACGGTTGCCGGACTTGCGTAGGGCCTCCGCGATGCGCAGTCGCTTCGTGGCCTTCTTCTTGCGCTGGCCGCTCGTGGTCTGGATCTCGTCCTGGAGCTTCGTGCGCAGCGCGTCGAGGTCGAGGCGCTCGAGAATCGAGAGCACGGCCTCGGCGCCCATGCCGGCGGTGAAGACGAGCCCGAAGCGCTCCTCGTAGTCGCGGAACTCGGCGTCCGTGAGCACCGTGAGCTGATCGGCCTCGATCGGGTCGTGCAGCTTGTCGAGCCACTTCAGCAGCGGCTCGTACTCCTTCTTCACGGCCGAGCGCACATCGGTGACCTGCGTGCGCAGCGGCTGCAGCTCCTTCGACGCGGCGTCGCGCTTCTGCTGTGCAGCGGCTTCCGCCATGAGCTGGATGTCTGACTTCTTCGCCGCGATCGATTCCTCGATCGCGTTCACGGCGGCGCGTGTGGCGTCCTGCAGGGACTTCAGCGTCTCGCTGCTGATCTCCTCGCCGCGCGTGGCGACGGCCTCGTCGCGCAGCGTGAGCTTGCCGCGCAGCTTCTCGCCCACGCGGCCCTTGAGGTCCACTTCCATCTCGCGCGCCTCGCGCATGACGTTGTCGATCTCGGAGGCGAGCTCCACGTCTGCGGCGGTGAGCTCGTCCCGCTTGCGCTGCTCGATCTCCGAGAGCTCGAACTCCAGTGCCTGCTCACGCACGCCGATGGTGGAGGTGGCGTCGCCCTCGCGGCGGCTCGCCTCGTCGTCGATCTCCTGCTGGAGCAGCTCGATCGCGTGCACGCGAGCGTCTTCGTTGACGCTCGTGATCACGTACTGAGCGAAGTAGATGACGCGCTCGAGCGTGCGCGGTGCAATGTCGAGCAACAGCCCGAGCCGGCTCGGCACGCCCTTGGCGAACCAGATGTGCGTGACCGGTGCGGCCAGCGAGATGTGGCCCATGCGCTCGCGACGCACCTTGCTGCGCGCGACCTCCACGCCACATTTGTCGCAGACGATGCCCTTGTAGCGGACGCGCTTGTACTTCCCGCAGTGGCACTCGAAGTCCTTCTGCGGACCGAAGATCTTCTCGCAGAACAGCCCGTCTTTTTCGGGCTTGAGCGTGCGGTAGTTAATCGTCTCGGGCTTCGTGACCTCCCCGTATGACCAGGACCGGATCTGGGCCGGCGATGCCAGCGAGAGCCGGATGGCGTTGAAGTCGTTGACCTCAAGCACGTGCGTCCTCCGATTCGCGTCCCGAGAGGTTGATCCCCAGAGCGGGAATCTGCTCCATGTAGTCCTCGCTGAACGCGACTTCCTCTTCCTCCTCGTTGAGGATCTCGACGCTCAGCCCCAGCGACTGGAGTTCCTTGACGAGCACCTTGAAGGATTCCGGCACGCCGGGCTCCATGGTGTTTTCGCCCTTGACGATCGCCTCGTAGGTCTTCACGCGACCCACAACGTCGTCGGACTTCACGGTCAGCATCTCCTGGAGGATGTGCGCGGCGCCGTACGCCTCGAGCGCCCACACCTCCATCTCACCGAAGCGCTGGCCACCGAACTGCGCCTTGCCGCCCAGCGGCTGCTGGGTGATCAGCGAGTACGGGCCGGTGGAGCGGGCGTGGATCTTGTCTTCCACGAGGTGGATGAGCTTGAGCATGTAGATGTAGCCAACCGTCACGTGCTGGTCGAAGGCCTCGCCCGTGCGGCCGTCTAGCAGCGTCTGCTTGCCCCAGACCGGGGGCGGGATGCGCGTGCGGTCGTACACCTCGCGCACGCGGTCCTCAAAAGTGTCGTCCTTCATCTGGCGCACATTGCGCTCGCCGAGATTCTCCATATAGAGCGTCAGGCAGACGCGTCGCGAGAGCCCGTCGTCACCGCGCAGGACGTCGTTCGCGTCGAATCCGGCTTCCGTGAGGTAGGCCTCCATCGCGTCCACGTCCACGCGCTCGCCCATGTCGACGTTCGCGCCGGAGAGCGCCTTTTCCGTGTCCACGGCACCGGACTGCACCGCGAACCAGGCGCGCGCGAGCGCGTCCTGGATCTGGATGTCCGTGGCGCCGTCGAAGACCGGCGTGATCGCGCGCCACCCGAGGGTGGCGGCGGCCCAGCCCAGGTGCGTCTCGAGCACCTGACCGACGTTCATGCGTGACGGCACGCCGATCGGGTTGAGCACGATCTCCACGGAGCGGCCGTCCTCCAGGTAGGGCATGTCCTCGATCGGCATGATCTTGGAGACGACGCCCTTGTTGCCGTGGCGACCGGCCATCTTGTCGCCCTCGGTGATCTTGCGCTTCTGCGCGATCGAGACGCGCACCATCATGTTCACGTCCGCCGGCAGCTCGTCGTTGAGCTCGCGCCGGAAGACCTTGACGTCGATCACCTTGCCGCGCTCACCGTGCGGCACGCGCAGGCTCGTGTCCTTCACCTCGCGCGCCTTCTCACCGAAGATCGCGCGCAGCAGCTTCTCCTCCGGCGTCAGCTCGGTCTCGCCCTTCGGCGTGATCTTGCCGACGAGGATGTCGCCCTCGCGTACCTCGGCGCCGATGCGGATCACGCCCTCGTCGTCGAGGTCGCGCAGCGCTTCCTCGCCGACGTTCGGGATGTCGCGCGTGATCTCCTCAGGGCCGAGCTTCGTGTCGCGCGCTTCGACCTCGTACTTCTCGATGTGAATCGAGGTGAACTTGTCGTCGCGGACGATCGACTCCGAAAGGATGATCGCGTCCTCGAAGTTCAGTCCCTCCCAGGACATGAACGCCACGAGCAGCGACTGTCCGAGCGCGAGCTCGCCGTCCTGCGTGCATGACGAGTCCGCAAGCGGCTGGCCGCGCGTCACGCGCTGGCCGGGCTCGACGATCGGTCGCTGGTTGACGCACGTGCCCTGGTTCGAGCGCACGAACTTGAGCACCGGGTAACGCTCTTCGCGGCCGGACTGGTAGCGCACTGCGATGAAGTTCGCGGTTGCGGACAGCACTTCGCCGTCCTCCTCGGCCACGATCACCTGCCCGGAATCGACCGCCGCCTGCAGCTCCACGCCGGTGCCGACGAGGGGCACCTCCGGGCGGAGCAGCGGCACGGCCTGGCGCTGCATGTTCGCGCCCATGAGCGCGCGGTTCGCGTCGTCGTGCTCGAGGAACGGGATCAGCGCGGCGGCCACCGAGACGATCTGCTTCGGCGAGACGTCGATGTAGTCGACGTCGACCGGAGCGACCATCGCGAGCTCTTCGCCGTGCCGGACCTCCACGCGCTGGTCGCGGATGTTCCCCACGCTGTCCACAGCCGTGTTGGCCTGGGCGATCCGGAACTTCTCTTCCTCGTGCGCGTCGAGGTAGACCACCTCCTCCGAGGCGAATGATCGCACCAGGATCGTGTCGTCCTTGGCGTCGCCGAGGGCGCGCGCCATCTCTTCGTCGATCACCTCGCCCTCGCGGCCGAGGATCTTCCCGCTCTCGCTCTTCACCGTGTCGGTGAGGATGCGGCCGGTGAGCTGACGGTTGTTGCGCTTCGGGAGCTCGTGCACGACGGGACGGTACGGCGTCTCGATGAAGCCGAAGTCGTTGACGATGCCGTACGACGCGAGGCTGCCGATCAGGCCGATGTTCGGTCCTTCCGGCGTTTCGATCGGGCAGATGCGGCCGTAGTGGCTGTGGTGCACGTCGCGCACGTCGAAGCCCGCGCGGTCACGCGAGAGGCCACCCGGTCCGAGCGCGGAGAGCTTGCGCTTGTGCGCGATCTCCGAGAGCGGGTTCACCTGGTCCATGAACTGGGACAGCTGCGAGCCGCCGAAGAATTCCTTCATGCTCGCAACGACCGGACGGATGTTGACGAGCGCGGACGGCGTCGCCTCTTCCGGATCGGTGATCGTCATGCGCTCGCGCACCACGCGCTCCATGCGCAGCAGGCCGATGCGGAACTGGTTCTGCATCAGCTCGCCCACCGAGCGCACGCGGCGGTTGCCCAGGTGGTCGATGTCGTCCGCCGTGCCTTTGCCGTTGTTGATGTCGAAGATGCGCCGCACGATCGCCACGAGGTCGGCACGGCGCAGCGTGCGCTCCTCAGGCGCGTCGACGAGCACGAGGCGCTTGTTCAGCTTGTAGCGCCCCACGTTGCCGAGGTCGTACCGGCGGTCCGTGAAGAACAGCGTCTCGAGCAGCGCGTTCGCGTTGTCGACCGTGGGCGGGTCCCCAGGGCGCAGCCGGCGGTAGAACTCCTCGAGCGCTTCCTTGCGATTCCCGGTGGGGTCCTTGGCGAGCGTGGCCTCGAGGTACGAGTGATCTTCGTTCGTGTCCACGTCCTGCAGCACGGCACGCACGCGGTCGTCGGTCCCCAGCTCGTCGTTCGAAAGCCCCTCTTCCTGGTCGATCGCGCGCAGCAGCACGCTGACCGGGATGCGGCGCTTGCGGTCCACCTTGACCGAGATCACGTCCTTCGCCGACGTCTCGAACTCGAGCCAGGCGCCACGGTTCGGGATCAGCTTCGCAGCGGTGAGCTTGCGGCCGGTCGCAGCGTCGGTGTCTGCCGTGAAGTACGCGCCGGGCGACCGCACGAGCTGGGAGACGACGACGCGCTCGGCGCCGTTGATGATGAAGGTGCCGTGCTTGGTCATCATGGGCACGTCGCCCATGAAGAGCTCCTGCTCCTTCACCTCGCCGGTTTCTTTCACGAGCAGCTCAACGCGCACGCGCATGGGGGCGGCGTACGTGCGCTCGCGGTCGCGGCATTCCGCTTCCGAGTACTTCGGGTCTTCGAAGTGGTACTCCCCGAAGCGGAGCTCCATGCGCCCGCCCGTGAAGTCCTCGATCGGCGAGATCTCGTTGAAGAGCTCTCGTAGGCCCTCGCGCAGGAAGCGCTCGTACGATCGACGGGGCATGTCGATCAGGTTCGGCATCTCCATCACGTGCACTGCCTTGCCGAAGTCCCGTTTCACGGTCGGCACCTTGAGGAAGGAGGAGACGATGCGGCGGTCAGTGGTCAAGCGATACTCCCCTCACAGACCCGTCGCGCAATGGGGACGGTCGAGTCTGCGTTCGCACCCGTTCTCGCGCTCATGTCCGGAGACATGAAGAAACCCCGTCACGGCCAGACTGGCCGCCGGGGATTCAGGAACTACGACGATTGAATTGACCGCGCCCCACGCAGAAATCAGTGTACCCGCTGATGCGCAGATCGACAACGTTATCCAGTCGTCTGCATAAGTGTCAACGTAATTTCCGCCCCCGATCGCTCTCGAACGCGTCTCGATCGCGCCGATCGCCGCCTAGCTGCGGCACCCGTGCGCCCGCCGCTCCGCCTACGGGCGGAACCTCCATGATCACGATGTCGCCGTTGCGCAGCCGTGTCAGGTCGCTGACGAAGGCCGGGGCGCCGGCCACGAACACGCGGAAGCGCTGTGCGGCCGTGTCGTAGCGGAACGCCGCCGTCAGTTCGTGATCGGCGAGCAGGAGGTGCGCGAAGCGGAGCGGGTAGCCGTCTGGGCCCTGGTACGAGACGAGCGCCAGCCCGCCGCCCGGCGGGAGCTGGCCGACGACGAACGCCTCGTCGGCGCACGCCGGCAGCAGCGGGCCCACGCCGGCCAGCGTGCCGAGCCCGACCACCCGGA
>JAQBZW010000074.1 GCA_027622315.1 Chloroflexota bacterium
CCGCCGCGGCCAGCACAGCGCGCCGCGCGACCGCGTCGGCCAGGCCGCCGCCCGACGCGGCGTGGCGCACCGGTGTGAGCAGGCGCCCGGACAGTTTCGTGCCGAAGTTCATGCGCCGTCCCCGTACGGGTAGAAGCGCAGCCGGCGGCGCCAGAGTCGCAGCGCGTGCCAGTGAATGAGCGCGATCGTTGTGATGGTGATCAGCGGATAGCGGAGCAGCGTGCGCGCGAGCTGCGCGGTGGTGAGTGGGCGCGGCTGCAAGCGCACGGCGGCGTAGAGCGTGAGCACACGACCGTCGTCTGCCCCCGTGGCGACTGCGTCTGACGCGTCGGTCGGGTCCGGCCGTTCGTACTCGTGGATCGACACCTGCAGGCCGTCGGGCCGGTCGAGCACGAGGAAGCGGTAGCGCGCGTCCATCGAGATAAAGGGCGAGACGTAGAACTCCTTGTCGGCCTGCGCCGTGAATGCGGCCGACGCGCCGAGCTCCGGGCGAAGCGTGTAGAGATGACGGCCGCCGTGCGTGTTGCCGACCTCGGCGATCACGATCTGCAGCTCGCCGTGGCCGTCCCGGCAGAGATAGAAGCTCACCGGGTTGAAGATGTAGCCCAGCACGCGCGCGTTCGTGACGAGCGTGATCCGCCACGCGCGCGCATCGATGCCTTCGGCCGCGAGATGCCGCCGCGCCGCGCCTGCCAGCGACTCGCCCGGCGCGGCAAGGTGATCGCTCGCGCGCACGGCGAGCGGCGCTCGCCGGTCGATGCCGAGCATGCGGACGCGGCGGTCCACCTCCGGCAGCTCGTCGAGGTCGAGTGCGAGGTAGTACACGCCATGCGTGAAGTCGCGCACGTGCGGCCGCATGCGCCGGTGACGGACCTGTCCGACGAGCAGATGGGATCTCACCTGAGCGCCCTCGCCGGTGCAACCTCCGCCGGCCGAGCGCCGGCCGCGCTCTCGATGCGGCGCGCGACGGCGGCACCCGAACGAAAGCCATCCTCGTGGAAGCCGTGGCCGAGATGCGCGCCGGCGAAGTACACGCCGTGCTCGCCCTGGATCGCCTCCACCCGTCGCTGCGCGGCCAGGGTGCCGAAGTCGTACTGCGGGTGCTCGTACGCGTACTCGGCGATCACGTCGCGCTGAGCGAGCGCCGGCGGATTCACCGAGACGTAGTAGCGGTCCGGGCCGGGCAGCGACTGCAGTCGCGACAGGTCGTAGGTCATCGTCAGCTCGGCGCCGGGCCGGGCGCAGTCGGCGGTGAGCACGTTCCACGAGGCGCGCGCCGCGGCGCGCCGCGGCATCAGCGACTGGTCGCGGTGAAGCACGACACGATTCGTCGTGTAGCCGAAGCCGGAGAGGGCGGCGCGTTCCTGCGACGTGGCGTCGGTCAGTAGGCGCAGCGCCTGGTCGGCGTGGGTGGCCAGCACGACGGCGTCGAAGCCTTCGCTCGCACCGTCGACGTGCACGGTCACGCGCGGCCGGCCGTCCGATCCGGCGGAACGCGTGACTGCGCGTAAATCGACAGCGGTGCGCACCGCGCGGGCGGGCAGCGTTGCCAGCATGCGTCTCACGTACTCGCGGGAGCCGCCGCGCACCGTTCGCCATTGGAGCGTCCGGCCGAGCCCGATCAAGCCGTGGTTGTCGAGGAAGCGCAGGAGGTAGGCGAGCGGAAACCGGAGCACGGCCGCCGGAGCCGTTGACCAGATCGCGGCGGCCATCGGCACGAGGAAGTGGCGGCCGAGTCCGCGCGAGCCCGGCCACGCTTCGAGATACGCACCCAGCGTCAGCTGGCGATCGCTGCCTGTATCGAGCATGCGCCGAGCCTCCGCGAAGAACCGGCGCAGATCGCGCAGCAGCCACCAGTGCTCCGGTCGCAGCCAGCTCGCCGGCTGCGCGAAGAAGCCGCGCGCGCCCCGGCTGCTGAATTCGAGCGAGCACGCGCGGCAGTGCGAGCTGAACGACATATCGCTCGCCTGCGTGGGGACGTCGAGATCGCGGAGCATCCGTGTGAAGCCCGGGTAGGTCGCTTCGTTGTAGACGATGAAGCCCGTGTCCACGGGCAGCGGCCCGTCTCGCGTTGGCACGATCGCCGTGTGTGCGTGTCCCCCTGCCGTCCGCTCGCGTTCGAACAGCGTGACGTCGTGCGCCGCGCGCAGGTGGTACGCGGCGGAGAGACCGCCGACGCCGGCGCCGACGATCGCGACCTTCATCGCCGGCCTCGGAAGGAGCGCGCGGTCGGGGCCGCCGCGAGCGGTGTGGCGAAGCGAATCCCAGCGGTCACGCCGGCTCCAGCCGGATGTCGATCTGATCCGCGAGCCAGTTGCGCACCAGCGCGCGCACGCGCCCGACGCGGGCGCGCTCGGAACCGGGCCCGGCGGCGCGTTGCTCGGCCTCGAACAGGTAACCGAGGCCAACACGCTGCAGCACGGCCTCCCCGAGCAGCCCGTAACCGGGCCCGCCCAGGCGGTTCAACGCACGCGACACGAGGCCCGCAGGCAGCGGGCCCACCTTCAGGCCGCGTTCCTCGGCGATCGTGAGCAGCAGGCGGGCCGCGTCGGCGGTGTCGCCCGCCATGGCGTGGATGTGTCGGATCAGCTCGCTCGTGAGGCGCTCGAAATCGGTACCCAGCGCCGGCAACCAGCGCGGCACCTGCGCCTCGAGCTCCGGCACGAGCACCGAGCCCGGCATCCGGAAGTGCGCCACGGCCTCCGCGACGTGTCGCATCAGCCGTGGGTTCGCCTCGAGCTGCAGCGCCGTCATGTCGCGATACCAGATCGTGTGAATCGTCTCGCGGCGCTTGATCTGGTTCGCCATCGCAGCCGCCTCGGGCGACGACTGCCGCAGCAGCTGTGCGATCCGGCCGTGCCAGTGATCGGTCAAGTACTCCTGCACCATGCCGAACGCGGTGATGTGGATCGGCGTGTCGCCGGAGTGGTGGATGTAGGTGCGCGTCTGCGTCTCCTCGATCTCGCGATCGAGTTCTTCAGCCGCGATGCCGGCGCGTTCCAGCATCGTGCGGTACGGCGCGTGGTGCATCCGTTCATCGGGCACCCACGTATCGCGTGTGAAGCGCCCGAGCCAGCCCGCCTGATAGCGGCTCGCTCGGTCTTCGATCACTGCCGCATAACTATCCGTCGCGCACTCGGTCAGCAGGGCGAGCTTGAGCACGCCCACGAAATCATCCTCGCTGAGCGTCTCCGGGAGCGCGGCGAACGCCGGTCGCATGTCGACGCGCTCCTGGAGCGCCGCGAGCTCGACCGGATCGACCATGCGGCCGGGATTGCGCTCGATTGCCGAGACGAGCGACTCGAGCCTGCGCACGGCCGCAGCGGGCAGCTCATATCCAGTTTGCAGTGTCATTCGCGTTATGCCGCCGCCGGCGTGCTCGGCCGGCCGCGCACCCGTTCCAGGCGGCGGCTCCCCCCTGCCTTCGATCGGCCCTCGCTGAATGCGAGAGTAGCAGCGCGCTCGTCCGTTGCGGTCGGGCGGCTCAGCAGCATGAGCAACTGAGCGCTGTCATCGGGGGCGAGCCAGCCGCACTGGACGCACTGGTACTCATCCCCGGTCCACATGACGCGACCTCGCTGGCAGTGCGTGCAGCCAAGCATGATGCTCACGTTCGTTCCCCTTCTTGTGCAAAACCTGTGCATCCGCCGCCAGACACATTGCACCATTGATGCACCATGTGTCAATTGGTGTTGCACTAGTTATGAACATGCTCATATGGTGAGCGCATGCAGTACACCGTGAAAGCGGCCGCGCGGGCCACCGGCGTTGGCGAAAGCACCCTCCGCACGTGGGAGCGGCGATACGGCGTTCCGTCGCCGGGCCGCTCAGCGACCGGGCGCCGGCTGTACGAGGAGGAGGACCTTCGCGTCATCCGCCGCATGGCCGCGCTGGTGGCGGCGGGACTGCCGGCAGCACAGGCAGCCGACGCCGCACGCGCAGAGGGGCCGGGCGAGGCGTTCCCGTCCGCGCCCGCACAGCCGCCGCCGCCCGCGCATCCCGCGGTAGCGCAGATCGTGTCCGCCGCCCAGCAGTTCGACGACACGATGGTCGGAGCGATCATCGGCGGCGCGATCGCCGAGCTCGGATGGAGCGAGGCGCTGGAGGCGGTGGTCTTTCCGGCGCTGCACGCCGCAGGCGAGGAGTGGGAGCGCGGTGCGCTGAATCCGGCGCACGAACACTTCCTCTCGGAGCTCCTCCGCTCTCGAATTGCCGCCGCCTCCGTAGATTTCGTGGCGTCGCGCGCCGAGCGTTCGCCCCCACTCGCGCTGCTCGCCTGTCCGGAGGACGAACGGCATGAGCTCGGTCTTGCCGCCTTCGCTCTACTGCTGCGCGAACGCGGTCTGCACGTGACGTATCTCGGCGCGGACGTGGGGCCTGCACATTTGCTGGTGGCCGCAGAGCAGCTCCGCCCCGCTGCGATCGTGCTCGCCGCCACCACCCCGGCAGCCGTACCCGCACTCGCGATCGCGGCGCGCGCCGTGATCGGCGCACGCCTGCCGTCGGCGCTCTTCGTCGGCGGCCCGGCCATCGGTGGCGCGAACGACGGACTCAGCGTGCCGGGGGTCCGCCTCCCGCATCGCGCCGGCGAGGCGGCCGACTTCGTCGCCGCGCGGCTGGGGGTCAGCGCCCCCGGCTGATCGACAGGCTGTGCCGGCGGCCTCCGCCTGCACCCGCAGCGCCCCTGCGCTAGAGTTCGCCCCGTCCCGGCCGGCGCCGCCGGCCCCCCTGCAGCTTTCGCACGCGACGGAGGAACGATGCCCTATCACGACATCCTGTACGAAGTGGACGGTCGACTCGCGTTCGTCACGCTGAACCGTCCGGAGAAGCTGAACGCGCTGTCGAACAACCTCCGCGGCGAGGTCTTCGACGCGATGAAGGAAGCCGAAGCGAACCCGGATGTCGGCGTGATCGTGCTGCGCTCCGCGGGCCGCGCGTTCAGCGCCGGCTACGACCTCTCGCCATCGCGCGCGGCCGGCGAGGACTCCGAGTACGTGAGCAAGCGCTCGCTGCTCCCGGACACCGGCACCATGCACCCCGGCGGTGGCCAGTGGGCGCGCCACGTGGTGATGGCGAACTTCATGATCTGGGAGCTCGCGAAGCCGGTGATCGCCTCGATCCAGGGCTACTGCCTGGCGGGCGGTACCGAGCTCGCGTCGATCTGCGATCTGCGCATCGTTTCCGAGGACGCGCAGATCGGATATCCCCCCGTACGCGCGATGACCTCGATGGACATGCAGTGGGCGCCGTGGCACCTGCCGCAGGCAAAGGCGCGCGAATTCGCGTACGTCGGGGACCCGATCTCGGGCACGGAGATGGTCCGCCTCGGCTGGGCGAACTACGCCGTGCCGGCCGACCAGCTCGCCGACTTCACGGAGCGTTTCGCGCGCCGCATGGCGCACATCGACAACGAGATGCTCATGTACTCGAAGCGCCAGGTGAACCGGCAGTACGAGGTCATGGGCATCCGCACGGGCCTGTGGTCCGGCACCGAGATCCAGGCGCTCAGCGCCATGCGGCCCGCCGCAGGTGAATGGGGCAAGAAGGTCCGTGAGGAAGGCCTGAAGGCCGCGCTCGAGTGGCGCGACGGACCGTTCCGCGACTTCCGCGGCGCGTACGACAGCGCCCCGAAGGACCGCGCCGTCGCCGGCACGGAGGGCGACAAGCCGACGGGCAGCTACTAGCGCGACCCTGTCCCGCACGCTGAGCACACCGAGGGGCGGCCGACCAGGGCCGCCCCTGTTCGTGCCGGCACCGCGCGCCGCGGGCGTCAGCGATCCGTTGGACGGGCAACGGGCCGCCCGCGTAGGAGGCTCACATCCTCCGCTCGCCGCGTTCACGTCAGTGTTTGACATGCTGCGAAGCGCCTACCTACTGTCCGCCCGTCCGAGCACCCCGGTGAACCGGATTCTCCCGCGAAGCACGCACCGAGCCCGTCCCCGACGTGCTCGGCGGTTGGCGCTCGGCGGCTCGGCCTCCGCGCGAACGGAGAGCAGCCGATCCGCGAGGCGAGCTCGGGTCGCAATGGACGCTCCACGAGAGATTGCGCGGGGACGGTCGAGCGCCGACCGTGCCCGGCACGACCAGATGGGGTGAGCGGTGGCGATCGACGTCTTTGCACTCGGCAAGCAGTATTCGAACTGGGGCAAGTGGGGAGCCGACGATGAGCGCGGCACCACGAACTACATCACGCCCGAGAAACTGAAGCAGTCCGCCGCGACGGTGCGCAAGGGCAAGGTCTTCTCGCTCGGCATCCCCTTCGACGCGAACGGCCCGCAGCTCGGACCCTTCCGCAACAACCCGGTACACCTGATGTCGCTCGACGGCGGAGACAACGCGTCGTGGACCGCGCGCGGCATCGGCCCGCTCCGCGTTTGTGACGACTGGGTGATCATGCCCCTCCAGTGCGCGACGCAGTGGGACGGCCTCGCGCACGTCTACTACGGCGACTACCTCTACAACGGCGTGAGCGCGGCGACGGTGACGAGCGCGGGCGCCGAGAAGAACAGCATCGACAAGCAGGGCGAGGGCATCGTCTCGCGCGGGGTGCTGCTCGACATCGCGCGCTACAAGGGCGTCGACTGGCTCAAGCACGGCGAGCTCATCACCGCCGCGGATCTCGATGGCGCAGCGGCAAAGCAGGGCGTGACGATCGAGCCCGGCGACGTGGTGCTGATGCGCACCGGTTGGCGCACGAAGTACGTCCAGGACGGCAACCGCAACGAGTTCATGGGCGGCGAGCCGGGCATCGGCGTGGACGCGTTGCCCTGGCTATACGAGAAGCAGATCGCGGCTTTCGCATCAGACAACTGGGCGGTCGAAGTGCTGCCAGGCGAGGACGCGGCGGTCGCGCTGCCCGTGCACTGCGTCGCGATCCGTGACATCGGCCTCACGCTCGGCGAGATGTTCGATCTCGACGCGCTCGCGGACGACTGCGCTGAGGACGGCGTCTACGAGTTCCAGTTCATGGGTCCGGTGCTCAAGGTCACCGGGGCGGTCGGCTCGCCGATCAATCCGCTGGCGCTGAAGTAGGCTCGCCCGGCGCAGACGCGACTGTGATCGTTGTGCGCGCGGGCGCGATCGGGGGACTGTCATGAAGTTCGGAGTGCCGGTCGGGAATTTCGGCGCATTCGGGAGCGATCCCGGCATCGATGGATGCCTTGAGGTCGCCCGACGCGCCGAAGAGCTCGGTTTCGATTCGATCTGGGTGCATGACCACGTGATCATCCCGGAGAGCATCGTCGCTCGCTACCCCTATAACGCGACGGGCGACTTCCCGGTCACGTGGGAGGCCGAGATCTACGAGCCGCTCGTGATGATGAGCGCGCTCGCCGCGATCACGACGCGCGTGCGCATCGGCGTGAGCGTGCTGGTCATCCCCTACCGGCACCCGACGGTCACCGCGAAGATGCTGGCGACCGCGGATCAGCTGTCTGGCGGCCGCATCACACTCGGTGCGGGCGTCGGCTGGATGCGCGATGAGTTCGAGGCACTGGGACTGCCGCCCGAGCACTTCGAGCACCGTGGCTCCGTCACCTCCGAGTACCTCGCTGCGATGAAGGAGATGTGGACGAACACCGGCCCATCGAACTTCAGCGGCCGCTTCGTGCAATTCCAGGACGTGGGCACCTTCCCGAAGCCCGTCCAGCAGCCGCACATCCCAATCGTGATCGGTGGCAAGGGCGAGGCGGCGTGGCGGCGTGCGTCGCGACTCGGCAACGGCTTCCAGGCGATCGCGACGACGCCCGCTCAGCTCCGCGCCGAGGTCGACCAGCTGCGCGCGATCTGCGCGCTCGATCGCCGCGACCCGGATGAGATCGAGATCTCGTTGCTCGCTGGCATGCGTTTCACCGAGCAGCCGGAGGGTGCGGGGCGTGAGCCGCTCAACGGCTCCGTCGAGCAGATTGCGGAGGACCTGCGCGCCTTCGGCAAGGCCGGGCTCGATCACCTCGTCGCGACGCCCTTCCTGGCGTCGGGCGAGAGCCAGCTCGAGCGCATCGTCGGAGGCATGGAGCTGGCCGCAGCCGAGCTGCTGCCGGCGTTTGCCGGCTAGGGCGCGCCGCGATCAGTGACGGGGGACAGACCATGAAGTTCGGCGTGACGGTCGGCAACTTCGGCCAGTACGGCAAGCACGGTGGCGCGAACGATCAGCTGCGCATCGCTGAGCGCGCCGAGCTGCTCGGCTACGACTCCGTGTGGGTGCATGACCACCTGTTCATGCCGGCCACGATTCGGGCGCGCTACCCCTACAACGCGGAGGGCCGTGCCGGCTTCGCGTACCGGCAGGACATCTACGACCCGCTGGCGATGATGGCGGCGCTGGCCGTCCGCACGAAGCGCGTGAGCATCGGCACGAGCGTGCTGATCATTCCCTACCGCAACCCGCTCGTGCTGGCGAAGATGCTCGCCACGCTCGACCAGCTCTCGCACGGCCGCATCATCCTCGGCTGTGGCGTCGGCTGGATGACCGAGGAGTTCGAGGCGCTCGGGATCGGCGACTATTACTCGAAACGCGGCACGGTCACCGACGAGTGGCTGCGCATATGCATCGAGATGTGGACCGCGGAGGGACCGGCGGCGTACGACGGCCGCTTCCACCAGTTCGCCGGCGCCGGGAGCCGGCCGCGGCCGGTACAGCGGCCACACATCCCGCTCTGGATCGGCGGCAAGCGTGATGTTGCCGTGCGTCGCGTGGCGAGGCTGGGCTCGGGGTACCACACGATCAGCTCGACCGCGGCGGAGTTGAAAGAAGAGCTCGAGCTGCTGTGGCCCGCGCTCGAGCAGGCCGGCCGCGACCCGTCCGAGATCGTGATCTCGATGCTCGGGCCGCAGGTGGTGATCGGCGGCGAGCCGATGCTGGACCGGCCGATGGTGGCCGGAAGCAAGCAGCAGATCATCGATCAGCTCGGCGCGTACCGTGACGCCGGGCTCGATCACGCGCTCATGACGCCGCGCTTCGCGAACCTGCGCGGTTCGCTCACGCCCGAGCACACGCTCGAGGCGATGCAGTACATGGCCGAGGAGATTCATCCGGCGCTCCGCTAGACGGGCCCGCCGGTACGCGAAAGAGAAGGCATCGCATGACTCAGGCCGCCGCTCGCTTGGGCGTGCTTGCTGATCTGCTCGTGGTGGATCTCTCGCAGGGGGTCGCCGGGCCGTACGCCGCTCGCATCCTGTCGGACTTCGGCGCCGACGTATGGAAGATCGAACCCCCCGGCGGCGATCAGAGCCGCCACGTCGGTCCCTTCGCCCCCGGCGGCGATCTCAGCACGAGCGGCCTTTTCGAGTACCTGAACTGGAACAAGCGCTCGGCGGTGATCGACCTCGATACCGCCGCCGACCGCGCCGTGCTCAAGCGGCTGCTGCTCGCGGCGGACGTCTGCATCGAGAGCGAGACGCCGGGCCGCCTCGCTGCGCTCGGGCTCGACTACGACACGCTCGCGGGCGAGAACCCCGGACTGGTGATGGTGTCCGTCACGCCGTTCGGGCAGAACGGCCCGCGCGCCGGCTGGCTGAGCGACGAGATCGTGGACTGGGCGATGGGCGGCTACATGTACTTCGGCGGCGAGCCGTCGCGGCCGCCGCTCATGATCCCCGGCTACCAGGCGCAGTACCACACCGCACAGGCCGTCGCGATCGGCGCGCTCGCGGCGCTCCACTATCGCAGGCGCTCCGGGCTCGGACAGCACGTCGACCAGTCGATCCAGGAAGCCACGCTGGGGACGCATGCGTGGAACAGCGAGTCCTGGACGCACGAGGGTCAGGTGATGCGCCGCATCCCCTCGGACCTCGTGCGCTGCAAGGACGGCTACGTGATGTGCATGAAGCGCATGGTCGAGCCGAATGTGTTCGTGCTCATGGAGCGCTTCGACATGATCGACGATCCGCAGTTCGCGGATCCGATGGTCTGGCGCGACGCCGAGTCTCCGATCTGGCGCACGTTCCGCGAGTGGGCGCTGGGCCAGGAGATGATGTCGGTCTACCGACGTGGCCAGGAGCTGCGCATCGCGGTCACGCCCGTGGCGACGATGGCCGACCTGCTCGCCTCCGAGCAGCTCGCTCTGCGCGACTGGTTCGTGGAGCTCGACACGGCGCTCGGCACGATCAAGCTGCCGGGCTTTCCATACGCCTTCCAGGGCATGGCGCCCGCGGTGCATCGCACCGCGCCCGCGCTCGACGCGCACGGTGACGAGCTGCGCGCACTTGCGCCGTCGCGCCGCGCGACGACGCCCGCCGTCTCCGGCGGCGCGAATGGCGCCCCGGCCGGCACGGACGCGGAGCCGCCCGAAGCGCTCGCCGGCCTGCACGTGATCGAGGTCACGGCGAACTGGGCCGGCCCGCTCGCCGGCCGGCATCTGGGAGACCTCGGTGCGGAGGTGATCAAGGTCGAGTACGCCCAGCGCCCGGCCACGCGCGCGCTCTGGTACCCGGGCGGCGATCCCGCGAAGTACCCGTACAACCGCGCCGGCTACTTCAACCACCTCAACCGCAACAAGAAGGACGTCTGCCTCGATCTCTCCTCGGAGGAGGGCAAGGAGCTCTTCCTGCGGCTCGTCGAGTGGGCGGACGTGCTGATCGAGAACAACAGCGCGCGAGTGATGCCGAACCTCGGGCTCGGACGAGACACCCTGCTCGCGCGCAATCCGCGGCTGATCATGCTCTCCGTCTCGGGCTTCGGCGCGACCGGACCCGAGCGCGACTACGTCGCGTACGGCGCGAACATCGAGGCGTCGTGCGGGCTCGCGTCAGTGACCGGCTACGGCGACGATCGGCCATTCCGCGCCGGTACGTTCTACGCCGACCCGATTGCCGCGAACTACGCCACGATCGCCACACTCGTTGCGCTCGAGCACCGCGAGCAGACGGGCGCCGGCCAGTGGATCGACATGTCGTTGAACGAAGGCGGCATCACCTTCTTCGGCGGGTCGATCGCGGAGTACCAGCTCAGCGGCGAGCTCCCACCGCATCGCGCCAACCGCCACCCCGTGTACGCGCCCCAGGGCGCGTATCAGACCGTGGGCGCCGATCAGTGGGTCGCGCTCACGGTGCGGAATGACGCGGATTGGGCAGCGCTCTGCGCCGCCCTCGGCCGCGACGACTGGGCGAAGGACGCCGCGCTCGCGACGGCGGCGGGCCGCCGAGCGCGCCACGACGAGCTCGACGCGGGCATCGCCGGGTGGGCGGCGAAGCACGATCACCGCGAGGCGGCGCGCCTCCTCCAGGCAGCCGGCGTCCCCGCCGGACCGGTGCTCGCGAACTTCGAGCTCGTGAGCGACCCGCATCTCTTCCACCGCGACTTCTACCAGCCGATCGAGCACGCGGAGGTTGGGGTGTTCCGCTTCCCCGGTCCGCCGTGGAAGCTCAGCCGGACGCCCGGCCGCATCCGCCTCGCGGCCCCGCTCTTTGCCGAGCACAACGACTACGTCTTCGGCGAGGTGCTCGGCCTGAGCGCCGCGGAGATCGTGGGGCTCGAGCAGCGCGGAGTGACCGCGCGCCAGCCGATCACCCCGTAAGCGCGCGGCCGGGTCAGTGGAACAGGCTTACCCGCCTGTGCGAAGGGGGCCCGGCAGGGCCCCGCCGCGCCAGGATCAGCGCTCGGGCAGCCGCTGTTCCTCGATGCCGGGCATCACCCACGTCACAATCGGTGGCGGCTCGGCCGGCGGCTCGACCCAGCGCACGCCCGGCGGTCCGCTGACCGTCACGTCCGTCTCGCCGAAGTACGTGACCTCGCCGTTGCGGATGCGGAACGGAAGGTCGTGTCCGGGGTAGATCAGCGCACCGGATTCGACGACACGTTTGATCGAAGCGGCGGCGGCGGCTTCGTCCCAGAACACGAGCGGTGAGCGACCGGCCTGGGCGACGCGGGCGTTGTGGATCGCGTCGCCAACGAGCATGCACAGCCCGTCGTCGGTTTCCACCTCGAGCCCGATGCTGCCGGGCGAGTGCCCCACCAGTTCGACGACGCGGACGCCCGGCATCACCTCGTAGCCCTCGCCCACCTCGGTGAGACCGGGGATCGTGTCGAGGATTGCGCCCGTCCACTGCGGCGTCGCCCAGTCGTTGCGGTGCGGGCGACGGGCATAGCGGATCTCGTCACGGTGCAGCAGCAGCGGTGCGTGATCGAAGAGATCGATGTTCTGGACGTGATCCCAGTGCGCGTGGCTGACGACGTGCAGATCGATGTCGCGCGGCGTGAGACCGCGCTCCTGGAGTCGAGCGATCAGCAACGTGCGCCGGCCAACGTGCGCCGAGTCGAACACGAGACGGCGTTCGCCTTCGACGAGCAGGATGCTCGAGAAGGCGATCACGCCGTCGGGCGAGCTTGGCCCGACGCCGTGCATGAGTGGCGTAATGGTCGGCATGGGTCCATCCTTTCGCGCGCCGGCAACGGCCGGCCGGGTCAGCCTAGCGCGCCGCTTCAGCGCGGATCTGCGCCTGCAGCAGCGGCAGCACGTCGGCCGCGACGCGTTCGCACTCCTCCACGTGCGGGTAGCCGGAGAGGATGAACTCGTCGATGCCGAGTCGCCAGTATGCGAGCAGCTCGTTCGCGACCTGTGCCGGCGTGCCCACGATCGCCGTGCCGAGATTCACGCGCACGGTGGAGATTCCGTTCCACAGGTGCGGACCGAGCCGGTGCTGTTCCGACGCGCGCAACTGCGCGCGTTGTCCGACCATCGCCGTTCCGGCGAACGCCGCCTGTCGCTGCGCCACCACCTCAGGGTCCGCCCGCGACAGCAGCTCGTCGGCTGCCGCCCACGCCGCGTCCTCCGTGTCGCGCACCACGAGATGCGTCCGTAACCCGAACTCGGGCGGGCGCTCCGCCGCGGCGAACTGCGCGCGGGCGCGCGCGATCAGCGCCGCGATCTCCTCGAGTGGCTGGATCCACATCAGCAGCTGATCACCCTGGCTGCCGGCGAGCGCCAGCGCGCGTTCGGACGCGCCGCCGAGGTACCAGCGCGGCGGGCGCTCGGGGCCCGGCGAGACGAGCGCGCCCGCCAGGCGCACCACCGCGACCTCGAAGCGCACC
>JAQBZW010000075.1 GCA_027622315.1 Chloroflexota bacterium
CGCTCGCTTCGCACGACCACGTCGCCGCGCGCGGTCGCGCAGCGCCAGGCGTGACAGGAGACGCCGTCCGGCAGCGCAGCGATCGCGAGCGCCTCGCGGCCGCTCGCTCGCACGATCTCGGCGACGTCGTCGTCGGCGAGGGTCATCGCGGCGAGGGCGGTAGCCGGCGCAGCGCGCCGGCGCGGCGCGTCACGCGCCGGAGAGGATCGCGTCGAGCTCGTCGTCGTTGGCCGATGGCCCGACCACCGCGAGCGCGTACTGCTTCGGCCCGAACACGCGTGCGGCGACGCGCTGGATGTCCGCCTGCGTGACCGCGCGCACGCGTTCGACGGTGACGTCCGGCGGTTCGATCTCGCCGTCCTGGAGCAGCTGATTGCCGCGCCGCTGACCCAGCGCCATGGGCGTCTCGAGCGAGAGCCGGAAGCTCCCGACGGCGTAATCCTTCGTGCGCTGGAGCTCTGCCTCGGGCATCGGTTCGTCCACGAGCCGGTTCAGCTCCGCGAGGATCACCTGCAGTGCCTCGACCAGGTGTTCGCGTGTGACGCCGGCGCTCACGCTCACGGCACCGATGTCCTGGTAGCGGGCAGCGCCGGAGGACACCGAGTACGCGAGCCCGCGCTTCTCACGCACCTCTTTGAAGAGCCGAGACGACATGCCGCGACCGAGCGCCGTGTTCAGGACGTCGAGGGCGTAGCGGTCGGGGTCGCGGCGTGAAATGCCCTGGGTGGAGAGCACGAACGTCGTCTGCTCGAGGTCGCGGCGGTCCACGCGGATGTAGTCGTCCGGTCGGCCCCAGCGCGACGCGACCCCCTCCGCCGCCGCCTCCGCTGGCAGGTCGACGAGCTGCCGCTCCGCGATCGTGACCACCGCCTCGTGCGTGACGTTGCCGGCCACCGAGAGCACGCAGTTCGGCCCGCGATAGAAGCCGGCGATGTGCTCCACGAAGTCGTCCCGCTGCACGCCCTCGACCGTTTCGATCGAGCCGGTCACCGGCCAGCCGATCGGCTGATCGCCGTAGATCGCCTCGCCGATCAGGTCGCCCACATGTGAGCCGGGGCTGTCGTGGGAGCGCCGGATCTCCTGCTGCACGACCGTGCGCTCGCGCTCGATCTCCTCGGGCGCCAGCAGACTGTGCTGGAGCATATCGGCGAGGATCTCGATGCCGGTGTCGTAGCGCTCGAACGGCAGGTTCGCCCAGTAGCAGGTCAGCTCTTTGGTCGTGTAGGCGTTCAGCCCGCCGCCCGCACCCTCGATCGCCTCGGAGATCTGGGCGTGATCCGGGCGGCTCTCGGTGCCCTTGAAGATCATGTGTTCGATGTAGTGGGAGAGCCCGTTTGTGCGGGGCTGCTCGTGCCGTGAGCCCACGCCCACGAAGAACGCGACCGCAGCGGACTGTGCCGTGGGCATCGGCGTGGTCAAAATGCGCAGCCCGTTGGCCAGCGTGGTGATCTCGGGGCCGTTCGGCATGGCGAATTCCCTCGGGGCGCAGAGAGCGCGTCGGATCGCTAGACTGGCCGGGCGGCGCAGCTTGACGAGCAGCCTAGGTGCGCCCGCGGGGCCGGGCAATCTCGAATCCCCCCGTGAGATGCCACGCGCAGATGGTGTGGCACGGCACAGCACTGAGAAGGAGAAGACACGCGTGGCAGAGGCAATCAACGGCCGGATCCTGAACGTCAACCTCACCACGGGCGAGATCGAGCCCGAGGAGATTCCCGAGCAGATGTACCGCGAGCTGCTCGGCGGCTACGGGCTGGGCTCACGCCTGCTCTTCGATCGCATCCCCGCCGACGCGGACCCGCTCGGGCCGGACAACCTGCTCGGCTTCTTCCCGGGACTGCTCACCGGTACGCCGCTCTTCGGCCAGCGCTTCCAGGTGGTCTGCAAGTCGCCGAAGAACGGTGGCTGGGGCGACGCGAACTGCGGGGGCGACTTCGGTCCCGCGCTGAAGTTCGTCGGCTACGACGGCATCCTCTTCTCCGGGCAGTCCGAGAACCCGGTCTACCTCTACATCGACGACGACACCGTGGAGCTGCGCGACGCGTCGCAGTACTGGGGTGGCCTGGCGATCGACGTCGAAGACCAGATGAAGGAAGACCTCGGCAAGAAGATCAGCGTGGCGCTGATCGGGCCGGGCGGCGAGAACCTCAACCTCATGGCCGGCGTCGCCAACGAGCGTGGCCGGCTCGCGGCGCGCTCGGGCGTCGGCGCCGTGATGGGTTCGAAGAAGCTCAAGGCGGTGGTCTGCAAGCCGACCGCCAAGATCATGGCCCAGAACAAGGAAGTCCTGCTCACGGTCAAGGACAGCCTGACCGGCTTCAACCAGGGCGCACGCAACTTCTTCACCACCTTCGGCACCACGGGCATCACCGCGAACTCGGCGATCAACGGCGACGCGCCGGTGAAGAACTGGGGCGGGATCGGCATCGTCGACCTCGTCGGCGACCTCGATGTCTCGACCATGACCGGCCCGAACATGAACGCCGACATGGAGAAGAAGTACGCCTGCTGGCACTGCCCGGTGGCGTGCGGCGCCGAGTCCGTGGACGGCAGCGACCGCGGTGAATTCGCCTTCCCGAAGCACACGCATCGCCCCGAGTACGAGTCCATGGGCGCCTTCGGCGCGTCGAACGGCATCGCCAGCCAGGACGCGATGCTCGCCGCGAACCACTGGGCGAACCAGTACGGCCTCGACACGATCTCGACCGGCGCGACCATCGGCTTCGCGATGGAGTGCTTCGAGATGGGCATCCTCACGAAGGAAGACACGGACGGCATCGACCTGCGCTGGGGCAACGCCTCGGCGATGCTGCAGGCGCTTCACAAGATCGGGCGCCGCGAGGGCCGGCTCGGTGAGCTGCTCGCGGACGGCATTCAGCGCGCGGCCGAACGCATCGGCGGCAAGGCCGCGGAGCTGGTGACCTCGATCGACGGCGAGGAGCCGCCGATGCACGACCCGAAGCTCGACATCGGCTTCGCTGTCTCGTACGCGCTCGACCCGACGCCGGCGCGTCACACCCTGTGGTCGCCGGGCAAGTCCTCCAAGTTCCCGACGATGCCGGCGGCGCCCGAGGACAAGAAGCAGTTCACCGGACGCGGCAAGATCCACAAGGCCGCGCACGAGCAGGCCCACATCATGAACTCCTCCGGCATGTGCTACTTCATCTACACGATGGCGCCGACGAACCGGATCCCCGAGTGGATTAACCTCGTGACCGGTTGGGACACGACACACGAGGAGTTGGACGCGGTCGGCGAACGCATTGCCAACCTGCGGCTCGCGTTCGCTGTGAAGCACGGCAACAACCCAGCGAAGCGCCACGTTCCGGGTCGCCTGCTCGGCGAGCCGGCGCAGGCGACCGGCCCGCACGAGGGCTTCACGATCGACCTCGAGACGATGAAGCGCGAGTGGTACGACGAGGCCGAGTGGGACCAGGAGACGAGCAAGCCGAGCCGTTCGAAGCTCGAGTCGCTCGGACTGCGTGACGTGGCGGACGCGATCGGCGTCTAGACCGCGTTCTCGCGCGAGACGATCGAGAGGCCCCTCCTGATGGAGGGGCCTCTTCGTTGCGTGGAGGCGGCGTCAGCGTACGAGCGAGATGCGCTCGGCGATCGCGCTCGGCTCGGCGTCGGCTTTGATCTCTGGCGTGACGAACCCGCTGTTGAACGCGAGCACGGCGGCCTGCGTGCGGTCACGCACCTGGAGCTTTGCGAGCACGCGCTTCACGTGCGTCTTGACGGTGCCTTCGCTGACGACGAAGGCCTCCGCGATCTCCGCGTTCGAGTGACCGCGCGCGATCAGCCGCAGCACCTCGCGCTCGCGACGCGTGAGCGCCGCGAGCGCCGGCGCGGCCGGTGAGTCTGCGGCAGCGTGCGGTGCCTCGTCGACCGGCGGGAGGTCGTCGAGCGGAGGGTCGGTCGGCACCGGCGGCGGGATGTTGCGCGCGCGGCTGCCGAGCATGAGCCCCGCCCAGCGGGCGTAGAGGTACGCGCACGCGTTCACGACGTGCACGAGCACGAACGTGAGCGCGATCCCGACAGGCACCAGCCACAGTGCCTCGCGCACGGTGTCAATCGCCCACGCGCCCGAGACGACGACGCTGCCCGAGCCGTCAAACGGTCCGAAGCCGCTCACCATCACCGGCGCGAGCGTGAAGACGACGGCGAACGCGACCCCGACGACCAGCAGTACGAGCGCGGCGATGCCGAACGCGAGGTCGACAAGCAGATAGATCAGTCCGGTCCACGTGGACGGATCGCCGAGTAGCTGACGGGCCTGCTGGCGGAGCGGGACGTTACGTTCGAACCACGTTGGCGGTCGCCGGAACGGAACCCCTGCGAGGTGTCGTGCCAGCACTGCCTCGAGGTCGCCGAGCCAGCGCGCCCCCACGATCACCGCGATCAGCAGTGCGAGCCCCGGGATCGTCCAGGCGAGGGAGCCGCCGATTGCGAGGCCGACGACCACCGCGACGAAGTACGCCAGCGAGAGCGGGAAGCGCACGGCGAGGTAGACGGCACGCCGTAACGTCCACAGCGTCGTGAACGGGGCCACGAGTTGCTTCCACCAATGCGTGGGTGATGGGTAGAGCGGGATGCCGGCCATGAGCACCCTCCTTTCACCCATGCATGGTGTCCGCGGGCCGTGAGCGCGGCGTCCCCCCACAGGGGGATATTCAATGCGGCGCCGTCACGATCCCGGCTTCACCACCATCAGCCAGAGGAAGATCACGAAGATCAGGTCGAGCCCGACACCCATCGCCATCGTCAGGGGGGCGGCCGCTGCCTTCTGCACGTCTTCACCGACCTCGATGCCGTCTGTCAGCATCTGTTCGGCCACGCGACGGGTGCGGCGGTTACGCGGGACCAGGCCGCCGAAATCGAGCACGAGCGCAAGCAGCAGCAGCACGATCGCACCGCTGATCCAGCCGTCCGAGAGGCTGTAACCGGCGGCGTCGACGAGCAACAGGCCGGCGAAGAGAACGAGTACCGCGGCGGGCAACGTGACGAACCACTCCACCCGATGCTGGAGATCGAGCAGGAACGCGGAGGTGCGCACGCGCGTGATCCGTCCGGTCGCCACACCGGCGGCGGTGCTGATGCCCGCCGCGCCCACGAGGAAGAAGACGCCAAGCAGGTGCAGGAAGAGCAGGGTTTCGTAGCGCGACATCGATGCCTCCCGGCGGGCCGTGTAAACGGGTGGATGCCCGCAGCCTACCAACGGAGAGCAGCGCCGAGGGCCTAATTGGCCGCCGCCGGCGTGCTCGCGGGACGCTGATGAGGGTGCAGGTTTGACACCCCCGGACCGACCACGGAGACTGGGTCGAACCGGGCCCCTCCCCGTCATGCGAAGGCCTCATGACTAAGTACATCTTCGTGACGGGCGGCGTCGTTAGCTCCGTTGGCAAGGGCATCGTCACCGCCTCGCTCGGACGCATTCTCAAATCCCGTGGCCTCTCCGTCTCCATTCTGAAGCTCGATCCGTACATCAACGTCGACCCCGGGACGATGTCGCCGTACCAACACGGCGAAGTCTTCGTCACGGACGACGGCGCCGAGACAGACCTCGATCTCGGGCATTACGAGCGCTTCCTCGACGACGAGCTGACGGCGGCGAACTCGTCGTCCAGCGGCCAGATCTATGACGAAGTGATCCGCAAGGAGCGGCGCGGGGATTACCTCGGAGGGACGATCCAGGCGATCCCGCACGTGACGAACGAGATCAAGCGACGCATCCGCCTCGCCGGCCAGGCGCTGAAGGCGGACGTGGTCGTGGTGGAGGTCGGCGGCACCGTCGGCGACATCGAGAGTCAGCCGTTCCTCGAGGCGATCAGCCAGATGCGCTACGCGGCTGGTCGCGAGGACACGATGTCGATCCACGTCACGCTGCTGCCGTACATCGGCGCGACGCGTGAGCTCAAGACGAAGCCCACGCAGCACTCCGTGCGGGAGCTGCGCACGTTCGGCATCCAGCCGGACGTGATCCTTGCGCGTTCGGACTACCCCGTGCCCGAGCCGCTACGCGACAAGATCGCGCTCTTCTGCAACATCGAGCGGCAGGCCGTGATCGCGCTCGAGACGGCAGACTCGATCTATGAGGTCCCGCTCATTCTCGAAGCGGCCGGTCTCGGCGATCTCGTGGTGCGGCATCTCGGCGCGGGCGAGAAGACGCAGCACCTCGAGGAGTGGCGAGCGTTCGTCGAGCGCCTGCGTAATCCGAAGCGCTTCGCCCGCATCGCGGTTGTCGGCAAGTACGTCGAGCTGCACGACGCGTATCTCTCGATCAAGGAGGCGCTCGTGCACGCCGGCGTGCACCACACCGGCGCGCTCGACATCCAGTGGGTGCACTCGGAGGATCTTGAGCACCGCACGCCCGAAGACGTGATCGGCGACGTCGACGGCATCCTGCTCTGCCCCGGCTTCGGCGATCGGGGGCTGGAGGGCAAGATCAACGCCGTGCGCTACGCGCGCGAGGCGAAGATCCCCTACCTCGGGGACTGCCTCGGGCTGCAAATGCTCGTGGTCGAGTTCGCCCGCCACGTGGCCGGCATGCCGGAGGCGAACACGACCGAGGCGGATCCGCGCACGCCGTTCCCCGTGATCTCGCTGCTCTCGGAGCAGCGCGAGATCTCCGACATGGGCGGGACCATGCGGCTCGGCGGATACGACTGCCGCGTCGTCCCCGGCACGCTCGCGGCGGCTGCGTACGGCGCGCTCGTCGTGCGCGAACGTCACCGCCACCGCTACGAGGTGAACAACGAGCTGCTGCCGCAGCTGGAGCAGGCCGGGCTGATCGCCGCGGGGCGCACGGTCGATGGACTGCTCGTCGAGATTGTCGAAGTGCGCGACCATCCGTGGATGGTCGGCGCGCAGTTCCATCCGGAGTTCACCAGCCGCCCCAACCGACCGAACCCGCTCTTCCGCGACTTCGTGGGAGCCGCGCTCACGCACGCTGATGGAGCCGGACGCGGCAGTGCGCCGTCCGAGCTCGAGATGCAGGAAGCCGCGCCGGGCGGAGCCGGCGGCGCGTGACTCTCTGGCGGTTCCTGCACGTACTGGCCTTGTTCTGGCTGATGGCCGGGATCGGGAACACGGTGGTGCCGATCTGGCGCGCGTGGTTCGTCGAAGCGATCGAAGAAAAGACGCTGTTGCTCGTCGAGGCGCAGCGCAACGAGACCTCGTGGCTGCTTCCCGGCATGATCGCGACGGTCTTCAGCGGCTATGCGTGGGCGGCCGCCGGGAACTACAACGTGATCACGACGGGATGGCTCGCGGCGCTTCAGGCCCTGCTGGCGGCCGACATCTTCATCTTTCTGCCGCTCATGGGCGTCGGCCTCCGTCGCGCACGCATGCTGGCACTGCAGGCGCGCAAGCAGGGCGAAATCACGGACGCCCTGCGTGACGCGCTCGCCGATAACGTGCCGCTCGTTTTCGGGACACTGATCGCGATCACGATTCCGATCATGGCCGCGCTTTCGATCTTCAAGCCGTTCTAGCCGTCGGCCGGCACCGGCAGTCGCGGGGCACACGCTTCACAGGGGGGACGCGATGCGCATCTTCATGGACACGGCCAACATCGATGACATCCGCCGCGGCGCGCGCATGGGCGTGGTGGACGGCGTCACCACGAACCCGTCGCTGCTCGCGAACGAGGGCGTCGAGTATCGCGACCGCGTGCTCGAGATCTGTGACGTGGTGGACGGACCGATCTCCGCCGAGTGCATCTCGAGCGATCCGGATGAGCTCGTGGCCGAGGCGCAGCGCATCGCGGCGTGGCACCCGAACGTCGTCGTCAAGATTGCGATGAGCGAGTCCGGGCTCGAGGCCATTCGGCGCGTGAGCGCGGAGGGCATCCGCGTGAACACCACGCTGATCTTCTCGGCGAACCAGGCGCTGCTCGCCGCGCGCGCCGGCGCCACCTTCGTCTCGCCATTCATCGGGCGGCTGCAGGACGGCGGTCACGACGGCATGGAGGTCGTGCGCGAGATCGTCACGATCTTCGAGACGCACGGACTGCCCACCCAGGTGCTCGCCGCGAGCATCCGCAGTACGCGCGACGTCACTGAGGCAGCGCTGGCCGGCGCACACATCGCCACGCTGCCGCCGAACGTGCTGTACCAGATGGTGCATCACCCGCTGACCGACGCAGGAATCGAGCGCTTCCTCGCGGATGCGGCGAAGTACGCCGCCGTCTGACCAGTGGCTGCGTGCGCATTGCTGCCCCGCAGTAGTGCGTGTGCGACGTCAGGGGTTCTGCCCTTGTGAGAAGAAAGGGGATTCGTTAACATGCACGCGCACGCTGTTCTAGCGGCACTCTTCTCCAGCCTCCACAGGCGCAAGGTTTTACCGTCTACATGACAAGCACCCCCCCACGTGGGCATGACGGCGTGCCCGCAGACGCATCGAGCGAGTCTCGCCGCCGCGGGCGGCGCCCCGCGCGCAATATCAACGGTCGCGATCGCGATCCGCGCGAAATGCGTGACTCCCGTGACTCGCAGCAGTTCGAGCCGCGCACGGATCCGAATGTCCCGGCGGTCAACATCGCCGACATGGACAAATGGACCCGCGATCAGCTGATCGAATTCGGCGACGGCGAGATGGAGATCGAGAACGCCGCCGCGCTGCCGAAGCAAGAGTTGATCTTCCGCATCCTCCAGCGTCAGGCCGAACGCAACGGCACCATCTACTCCGGCGGCGTCATCACGGTCGTCGACGATGGCTTCGGCTTCCTGCGCGGTGAGCGTCTGCTCCCGGGCTCTAGCGACGTCTACGTGTCGCAGTCGCAGATCCGCCGCTTCGGGCTTCGCTCCGGCGACTACGTCACCGGCCAGGTGCGGCAACCGAAGGAGTCGGAGAAGTACTACGGCCTCCTCCGCGTCGACACGGTCAACGGCATGGATCCGGAGGACGCGAAGCGTCGACCGGACTTCGAGAGCCTCACCCCGATCTTCCCGAACAAGATGCTGCGGCTCGAGACCACGCAGGACGAGATCTCCCAGCGCATGGTGGACCTCTTCGCGCCGGTTGGGCGCGGACAGCGTGGGCTCATTGTTTCGCCACCCAAGGCTGGCAAGACGATGTTGCTCAAGTCGATCGCGCACGGAATCGTCCAGAACCATCCCGAGATTCACCTCATGATCCTGCTGATCGGCGAGCGGCCGGAAGAGGTCACGGACATGCGCCGGTCGGTGCGTGGCGAGGTGATCGCTTCCACGTTCGACGAGCCAGTGGAAGATCACACACGCGTCACTGAGGCCGCACTCGAGCGCGCGAAGCGCCTCGTCGAGGGCGGCGTGGACGTCGTGATCCTCATGGACTCGATCACTCGGCTCTCGCGCGCATACAACACCGCGATGCCGACCAGCGGCCGCACGCTCTCCGGCGGGATGGACCCGATCGCGCTGTATCCGCCGAAGCGCTTCTTCGGCTCCGCACGCAACACCGAAGAGGGCGGTTCGCTCACGATCATTGCGACCTGTCTGATCGAGACCGGGTCGCGCATGGATGACGTGATCTTCGAGGAATTCAAGGGCACCGGAAACATGGAGCTTCGGCTCGTGCGGCGCCTGGCGGAGAAGCGCGTCTTCCCCGCCATCGACGTGCTCAGCTCTTCCACTCGCCGCGAGGATCTCCTCTTCGGCGAAGAGGAGTTGCGCCAGATCTGGTTGCTCCGGCGCATGGCGTCGATGATGGAGGAAGACGGCTCAGATGCAGCTGAGCGCGTGATCGAGCGTTTGAGCAAGACGAAGAAGAACGGCGAATTCCTCTCGACGCTGAAGACGGATGTAATCTAGCGGTCGCTCTGCCTCAGTCGGTCCTCTGAACG
This sequence comes from Chloroflexota bacterium, assembly GCA_027622315.1. Taxonomy (GTDB): domain Bacteria; phylum Chloroflexota; class Dehalococcoidia; order UBA2979; family UBA2979; genus VGNK01. The sequence goes on from JAQBZW010000075.1 coordinate 9,821, forward strand.
CCTCTCCACGCGCACACCCCCGGGCACACCCCGCTTTGTGTAGCAATGCACAGGACCGCGGCTCTCAGTTCTCAACAAGCGTACGGTTTGTGGATAAGTAGTTTCCCTACTGCCGCTCCTACGTGGGTGCAGTGGTAGGATTCCGGCACGTTCGCGGTGTGGCCGCGGGCTCCATCCAGGGCGGGGGATGGGCCCTTCCGGGCCTGGTAGGCAGGGTTACGCTATCCAGGGAACGGTCATCCCACCGTCTAGACGGCCGCGTCCTAGCCGTAGGCTCGTCCGAGCCCGGCAGCACGCGTCGTCGCCTCGCAGGGCGTACGGCCGTCCGGCAGCGCACTTCGGTGTGATCGCCGCGTTGATCCTCACCGTCGCACTGATCGGACGCTTCCCGGTGTCCGTCCCCGGCACGGTGCCACAACCAACGTTGCTTGCCAGCAATCTCTCGCTGCCCGGCCTCGCGAGTGCGGCCACAGCCGCCAGCGTGCCCGGCGAAATCAGCGCGTCGCCGCTGCCGTTGACGGTGACCGCGCCGGCAACGGTCCAGGATGAGGTCGTGCGCGCCCAGGACGGCACGACGAGCACCGTCAGCGCGCTCGCCGATCAGCAACGTGGGGCGGCCGTCGTATCCAGCGACGTCGTGAGCGCCGTCCGCGCCGAGCGCGTCCCCATCTTCTTTGAGTACGAGGTCCAGCAGGGCGACACGGTGACCTCGATCGCGTCCCGCTACCACGTCGCGCCGAACTACATCGTCTGGAACAACAACGACATCAGCGATCGCGACGTGCTCACGGTGGGCACGACCCTGCAGGTGCCCTCCGTCGAAGGCATCATCCACTCGGTGCGCTATGGCGAGTCCGTTTCCGAGATCGCGGCGCGCTATGGCGCGGAGGCGCGGGACATCATCGAGTTCCCCGCCAACGGTCTGCAGGACGATCCGAACCGCCTGCGTTCTGACGCGCTGATCCTCGTGCCGGGCGGTCGGAAGCTCGCGCCCGTCGCTCCCACGCTGCGCCCGGCGGACCCCGTACCCGCCCCGAGCGGCGACGCTGACAGCTGGGGTTGGCCGATCACCGGCATGATCACGTCGTACTACGGGCCCTCTCACCCGCTCGGAATCGACATCGCGGCGCCATGGGGCTCGGCCGTCTACTCGGCACGAGGCGGCACCGTCTCGTTCGCGGGCGGCAACCCGTGCTGTTCGTACGGGCTGCACGTGATTATCGATCATGGTGGTGGGTACGAATCGCTCTACGCGCACCTCTCGTCGATCAACGTCGTCCGCGGCCAGGCGGTCAACAAGGGCGACCTGGTCGGCGCAGAGGGCACGACGGGCCACTCGACCGGGCCGCACGTGCACTTCGAAATCATCCGCAACGGCGTACCGCAAGATCCCATCGGCGGCGGCTTCCTCCCCTAGCGTTCGCGCGGACGCGATACGAGAGGCGCCCCATTCGCAGCACGAGTGGGGCGCTTCTGTGAGGCTGCCGTTTGCTGAGGGCGGCCTGTGCGACGGCCGGCGGGCTACCCGCGCGACTCGAGGAGCATGATGCGCGTGCTGTCGCCGCTCACCGCGCGCCGATTCAGCGTCAGCCGAGACACGGGCTCTTCGAGCGACAGACCCAACGTCTGCACGAAGGCCTGGAGCGCGGGAGCAACGCCCTGCGCCGCCGGTTCGTAAGCGATCGGGATCACGATGCGTGGTTCGAGGGCGCGCGTGAGCCGCGCGGCCTGTTCCGCCGCGAGCCCCTCCGGGCAATCGATGGGAATGAACAGCACGTCGAGGTTTAAGAGGTGCTCGGACTGCTGGGCGGTCAGCGGCACGCCGAGCCCACCCAGATGTGCGAGCTTGAGCTCCTCCGCCTCGAAGATGAAGATCGTGCCTCGTTGTGGACCCGCAGCAGCGCCTTCGGCCGGCCGCAACGAACTGCGCATCCCCTCCACGTGGATGCCGGTCACCTCGTACTCGCCCGGACCGTCGATCACCATCGCCTCGCCCTTCACGCCGGCGACGTGATTGTGATGCGGATGGTCGTGGCTGATGGTGATGATCTCGCCCGGCGGGCGGCCCATGTCGGCGCCACCGGACTTGTCGGTGGGATCCATCACGACGGCGGCGTCGCGCGCCCGCATGCGGATCGCGGCATGGCCAATCCAGGTGATGTCCAACGGGTCCTCCGAGATCGGTGGCGAGCGGTGGCGGGGATGCGCCGATCGTACCGGTGGGGGTTGGCTACGGACCACCACGGCTCGCGGAGCGTGCCGAGCTGCCGCCCGTCGTCACGGGATGTCGGTGTCCGCGTCCGGCAGGGGCAGGATCGCGGACTCGACGAACTCCGGGATGCGACGCATGGCTCGTGGGTGTGCGAGCAGCACGAACGCGGCGCGCGCTGCCCCGAGAGCGCTGACGCCGACGACGCGCACGTTGTCGTCACGCATGCCGCGAGCGTTGCCATCGAGCTCGATCTCATCGCCCTCGTGATCGAGGTTGCGGGTGCCCGGGATGCGCTGGCGCTCCAGCGCCTCGAGCATCAGCACGAGCGTGAGCGGGCCGGAGGCACCGAGCGCATGCCCGGTGTGGGACTTCAGCGCCGGCGTGTACACATGGTGGCGAGCCGCCGCTCCGAACACGCGGCGTATGCCCAGCGCCTCGATGCGGTCGCCTTCGACCGTGCCCGCTGCGTCCAGTGCGATCACGTCCAGCTCGGACTGAATGCGGCCGCTCACGGCGAGCGCCTGCTGGAGGGCCTGGCCGATCGGCACGGCGGCGAGCTGCGGTTCCCCACTGGTTCCGGGTGAGAAGCTGAGCCCTTCGCCTTCGATCTCCGCGAGGATGCGCGCACCGCGAGCGACCGCGACCTCGAGCAGTTCGAGCACGACGATCGCTGCCCCCTCCGCGAGCACGAGACCGTCGCGGTCGCGCTCGAGCGGGCGCGAGGCAGCCGCGGGGTCGTCGTTGCGGCGAGAGAGCAGACCGGCACCCTGGTATGCCGCGAGCGTGAGTGGCGTGATCGGCGCCTCGGCGCCGCCGGCGATCGCGACCAGCGCGTCGCCCCGGCGAATGATCGCCGCGGCTTCGATCACCGCATCGAGGCCGCCGGCCGTGCCGGCGCCCAGCTGAAGCACGGGGCCGGTGACCCCGAGCAGGGCGGCGACACGTTCCGCCGGCGAGCCGGCGCCGGTGGT
>JAQBZW010000076.1 GCA_027622315.1 Chloroflexota bacterium
CTCCGCTTCGCCATCCGCGAAGGCGGTCGCACCGTCGGCGCCGGCGTCGTCACCAGCATTATCGAATAGGGGAGCCGCCATGGCCAAGGGCGACCGAGTCGACGTGACACTCGCATGTACGGAGTGTCGATCGCGCTCGTACCATACGAAGAAGAACCGGCGGAACGACACTGAGCGTCTCGAGCTCAAGAAGTACTGCCCGCGCTGCCGCGCACACCAACCGCACCGCGAGACCCGCTAAGCACACGCGCGGCGCGTTGATCCGCATCAGGTCAGGAGCACAGCATGGGCCGTGAGGCCCGGCGAGCGCAGGCTCGCCAGGAACGCAGACAACGGCAGCAGCAGGCGCAGGCGCGCAAGCGTGCGCCCGCCGTGTCTGCCCCGGCCGCGTCAGATCAGGCGCGCCGCGGTGGCGGCTCGCTGCTCAAGCCGCGCTGGGCGACGGACATCATCAGCGAGCTGCGCAGGGTCACCTGGCCCAACCGCACGGAGGTCTTCCACCTCACGGTCGTCGTCATCGTCGTCTCGCTGCTGATCGGCATGGTGCTCGGCACAGCCGATCTCGCGTTCGGCTGGATCGTCGAACGCGTCGTGGTGCCGTAAGGAACGTTGTGACCAACCAACCGCTGACCGACGAAACCGTACAGACGGCTACGGACGACGAACAGGCAATCGACGACGGTCGCGCCTGGTACATCGTGCAGACCTACTCGGGCTACGAGAACAAGGTGAAGACGAACCTCGATCAGCGCATCAAGTCCATGGACATGGGCGACAAGATCTTCCAGGTGATCATCCCCACGGAAGACGAGATCGAGATCCGCGACGGCCAGCGCCGCACCGTCCAGCGCAAGCTATTCCCGGGCTACGTCTTCGTGCAGATGGTGATGGATGACGACTCCTGGTACGTCGTGCGCAATACGCCCGGTGTCACCGGCTTCGCGGGCGCCAGTATCGACGACCGCTCGAAGCCGACGCCTCTGGCAGACGCCGAGGTCGACAAGATCCTCAAGCAGATGGATGCCGGCCAGCCGCGCATCAACATCGGCTTCCAGGTCGGCGAGTCCGTGCTCGTCACGGACGGACCGTTCAGCGACATGATCGGCGTCGTGGACTCGATCGATCTCGATCGTGGTCGGGTACGCGTCATGGTCTCGATGTTCGGACGTGAAACGCCGGTGGAGCTCGACTTCCTGCAGGTCGAAAAGCAATAGCCGGAAGACAACCAAACGATCGCGACATGCCTGCCGGTGTCACCGGCGCATGATCGCGCGGACAGGGTGAGGCGAAATGGCGAAGAAAGTACGCGCGATCGTGACGCTGCAGATCCCGGCCGGCGGGGCCAATCCCGCGCCGCCCGTGGGTACGGCGCTCGGTCCGCACGGCATCAACATCATGGACTTCTGCAAGACCTACAACGAGCAGACGCGAGACCGCGCGGGGTCGATCATTCCCGCACGGATCACGATCTTCGAAGACCGCTCGTTCAACTTCGTTCTGAAGACGCCGCCCGCGTCCGACCTCCTGCGCAAGGCAGCCGGCGTGGACAAGGGCTCGGCGAGCCAGCGCGACAAGGTCGGGAAGGTGTCGCGGGCGCAGGTACGCGACATCGCGCAGACGAAGCTGCCCGACCTGAACACCGCGGACATCGACCAGGCAATGCGCATCATCGAGGGCACGGCGCGCTCGATGGGGATCGAGGTCAACTGATGCCGAAGGTCCCGAAGCGTCTCCAGGCTGCTCACGCGAAGGTCGAAGCCGATCGGCTGTACGAGCCGCTCGAGGCCGTCGCGCTCGTGCGCGAGTGCGCCACCGCGAAGTTCGACGAGACCGTGGAGCTGCACCTGCGCACCTCCCTCGACGGACGCCATGCCGAGCAGCAGTTGCGTGGCTCCGTGGTGCTCCCGCACGGTCTCGGCCGCGCGGTCACCGTGGCCGTCTTCGCCGAGGGTGAGGCGGCGCGGCTGGCTCAGCAGGAGGGCGCAGACATCGTCGGCGCCGACGACCTGATCCAGCGCGTGCAGGGCGGCTTCGTCGCGTTCGACGTCGCACTGGCCGTGCGCGAGCTCATGGGCAAGGTCGGAGGCCTGGGCCGCATCCTCGGTCCACGTGGACTGATGCCGAACCCGCGCAACAACACCGTGGTGGCGGCCGAGGACATCGGGCGCGCGGTGCGCGAGGCGAAGGCCGGCCGCGTGGACTACCGCCTGGACCGCACGAACCTGATCCACTGTGCGATCGGCAAGGCGTCGTTCAACGACGAGCAGCTGTTCGAGAACCTGCAGGCGGTCGTGAGCGAGATCATCAAGAACCGCCCCGCCGGCGCGAAGGGGCAGATGCTCCGCGGCGCCACGCTCACGTCGACCATGGGCCCCGGCGTGCCGCTCGACGTCAACCACGTGCAGGCGATGGCCACCGCCTCCGCCTGATCCCGGCCGCGGCATAGACGCTAGGAGCCTGCCGCCGCACACTGAACGCGAGAACCAGATCCGCCGCAGACTACGGGTCCTTCGTCGAAGGAGAATGGCCGCGAGGCCACCCGTACAGGTGGGATAGGACGAGATTCGGCGCCGCGACGCGGCTGCCGCTCCGCCCTCCCCGCCCCGGCGAGGAGGGCGTTTTTGATCCCGCTCCCGGGACGACGCCACACGAAGGAGGAGCGCTTGCCGACAGAACGCAAGGTGGCGCAGGTAGGTGAACTCACGGAGCTGATCCGTGACGCCGAGATCGCGATCTCGACCGCGTACCAGGGCATCTCGGTGGCCGAGCAGGTGGAGCTGCGCGCGGCGCTCAGCGACGCAGGCGCGCAGATGCGCGTGGTCAAGAACACGCTGCTGCGGATCGCCGCCCGGAACGCCGGGCTCGATCAGTTCGTCGCGCTCGCGGACGGCCCAACCGCACTGGTGGTCGGACGTGACGAACCGATCAGCGCGGCCAAGGCGCTGGCCGGCTATCTGCGTGCGCACCCGAACTCACCGGTGAAGATTCGCAGCGCGGTGGTGAGCGGCGTGCTCGTCGACGCCGCGTACGTCGAGGATCTCGCGACAGTGCCGCCGCGCGATGAACTGCTCGGACGGCTGGCGGGCAACCTGATCGGTCAGCTTACGCAGTTCCTCGGCCTGATCCAGGCGACGACCCGCGACTTCGCGGGGCTCGTCGAGGCACGCGCCGTACAGCTCGAAGGCGCCGCCGCGGAATAGCCATACACGGAGATCTCGCGCGCCGCGTGCGTGCGATACAAGCAAGCACAGCGGGCCGGTCAGATGCCGGCGTTGGAGGAGCAGACGATGAGCAAGGTTGACGACGCCCTCGAGATCATCAAGGGCATGACGATTCTCGAGCTGCGCGACCTGAACAAGGCGATCGAGGAGGAGTTCGGCGTGACGGCCGCAGCTCCGATGATGATGGCGGCCGCGGCCTCCGGCGACGGTGCGGGCGCGGCGGCTGTCGAGGAGAAGGACGAGTTCGACGTCGTCCTGAAGGACTTCGGCGCCAACAAGATCAACGTCATCAAGGCTGTGCGCGAGCTGACCTCGCTCGGCCTGAAGGACGCGAAGGACCTCGTGGAGGCCGCGCCGAAGCCGGTCCGCGAGGGCGTGAACAAGGCAGACGCCGAGGCCGCGAAGGCCAAGCTCGAGGCCGCCGGCGCGGTCGTGGAGCTCGTGTAACCACCGCCTGTTGTACGCACGGTCAGTGGCGAAGGCCGCCGCGCCATTGGGCGTAGCGGCCTTCGCGGTCACGGCCAGCCAGCTCCTGATCCGCCCGCCGGTTGCTACCGTCCCGGGCGGTTTGTAGGCTCGATGCGTGGAATGCTTCCAATGCGATCAGGAGGCGCAGCAAGAGTGCTCCCGGTGTGGAGCGCTCTACTGTGACGCGCACGGTGACGCACTCTGCGCGCGCTGTATGGACCCCGCACTCGCCCTGCCCTCATATCGGGTCTACCGCGGCTCGCTCGCCGCACTCCTGATCGGCTCGATCTTCGCGATCTGGCTGCTCGTGCTGCCGCAGGCCGGCGCCGACCGCGACGCGCCCCCGTCCTCACTCGCCGGCGTGCTGCCCACACGGTCGGTGGGCACCGCCACCACGTCTCCGACCGCGACGCCCACCGCCACAGCCGATCCGGCCGGAAGCGCGTCGCCCTCCGTGACCGCCCCTGCCGCCACCGCCACACCGGCCCCGCCGACGCCCACGGCCACCGCGTCCGCGAGTGAGACGACCGCCTACACCATTCAACCCGGCGATACCCTCTACGCGATCGCGGAGCGCTTCCTCCCGGCCGGGCGAGATCTGGATCGGTTCATGACCGAGATCCAGACGCTCAACCAGATCACGGATCCGGGATCGCTCCTCGTCGGCGACGTCGTCCAGGTTCCCGTGCGATAGCAGCAGACGCACCATCGTGGATTCGCTCGGGCCGGAGAGTTGCCATGCCTGAAGTCATGATCGAGGAGCGCGAGGATCACCGACGGCGGCTGGTGCGCACGATGCTGCTCTACACCCCAGGCGCGGTGATCGCGACCACGCTCTTTCTCGTAGCCGGGCTCAGTCTGCTCACCGGGAACGTGGGTGCGATCTTCGCGACGGTGATCGTCGGCCTGATCGCGTTCGCGGTTGATTACGAAGCGCTCTCGGCGGCACGCGACCTCCGCAGCGAGCCCAGAGTCACCGAAGGCCACGTCCTGCGAAAGTGGTCGAAGGGCCGCGTCGCGTTCCTCGGACGCGTGCACTACGTGCTGATCGGGCGCAGCGTGTTCGAGGTCGGTCCGATCGCAGCCAGCGAACTCACGGCCGGTGATCAGGTGCGCATCGTGCACTGGCCGCACACGAACGGTGTGATCTCCATCCACCGCACTTCTACGGGGGGGCGCCCCGCGGGCACGATCGACTGATAGCGTCGCGGCCCAAACCCTCAGGGCCGGACGGGAGGTCCCGTGCCGCCCTCAGACAACGCCCTCCGCATTGCCGAGCTTCCGGCGCACGAACGGCCGCGTGAGCGCCTGCTCCGGCTGGGTCCTGCTGCGCTCACCACGGCCGAACTCGTCGCGATCCTGCTGCGCACCGGCACGGCCGGCGAGGACGCCATGCAACTGGCGGGGCGGCTCCTGCGCGAACATGACGGTGTGCGCGGCCTCGCCGGCGCGGAGGTCGCCACGCTGAGGCACGCCCCCGGGCTCGGGCCGACCCGCGCCACGACGGTGGCGGCGGCGTTTGAGCTCGGCCGGCGCGCCGCCCGTGAGCAGCCGACCCTGCACCCGATCGTGCGGGGCCCGGCCGACATCGCTCGCCTGCTCGAGCCCGAGCTCGGCACGCTCCCACACGAGGAGCTGCACCTGCTGGTGATGGACACGCGGCACCGTGTGCTGAACGCCTCGATGCTCTACCGCGGCTCGGTGAACGCCGCGCCGGGACGCGTCGCGGAGGTGTTCCGCGAGGCGGTACGCATGAACGCTACCGCCATCGCCGTCGCCCACAACCACCCCAGCGGCGACCCCGCTCCCAGCCGTGACGATGTGGACTTCACGAGCGCCGTCGTCGCCGCCGGGGAGCTGCTCGACATCAGCGTGCTCGACCACCTGGTCTTCGGGCGCGACCGCTACGTCTCGATGCGTGAGCGGCGGCTCGGCTTCGGGTAGCCGCTTCGCGATCTAGTCACCTACCATCGAACGCAGGCGGGGGGAGATGGACGGTCTGGGTGCAGTGGCTCGATCTCCTGATCGTCGGCGCCGTGGCGTGGATGACGTTCCGCGCGTTCGCGAACGGCTTGATCCGTGAGATCGTCACCCTCGCCGCGCTGATCCTCGCGATCGTCGTCGCCGGCGCCTACTACCATGACCTCTCGGCGAACATCGCTTTTTTGATCGCCGACGAGCTCACCCGAAACCTGGTCTCCTTCCTCGCGCTCTTCGCGGGCATCGTCGTGCTCGGTCAGCTGCTGGCGATCGTGCTCAAGCGTGCGGCGTCGCTGCTGATGCTCGGACCGCTCGACCGTTTCGGCGGAGCCGCGTTCGGCTTCGTGAAGGCGATCCTGCTCGTGCAGGTGCTGCTGCTCGCGATCGCCGTCTTCCCCGCGTCCGCGGGGCTCGCCACGGCCGTCGACGAATCCGTACTGGCGCCGTACTTTCTGGAGGACGTGCCAAGCGCCCAGCTCGCGCTCCCGTCCGAGTTCGAGCATGCGCTCGGACAGCTCGCGCGCTTCCGCTCGGCCGCCGGTGTGATCGCCGGCGGAGTGGGGCGGTAGGCTCCCCCCTCGCGCCGTCCGGCGGCGACTGATCCGTTACACTCCCGGCGTCTCACCAGCGGTATTCGGACCTGTCCGTCCGAGAGCGAATGGAAGGCGTCGTGGCGATTCATCGTCGGGCGCTCGTACTCAACCAGAACTACGAGCCGCTCAACGTGTGTTCCGTGAAGCGTGCGTTCGTGCTCGTCTTCCGAGGCAAGGCCGAGGTGATCGAGGCGGACGTGATCCCGATTCTCGGCGTGGACGGGAGCGAGTTCACGACGCCGTCCGTGATCCGACTCAACCACTTCGTCAGCCGCCCGCTGCCCCGCCCTCGCCTCAGCCGGCGCGAGATCTTCACCCGAGACCGCGAGCGCTGCCAGTACTGCGGGAAGCATGGCGGCGACCTCACGCTCGATCACGTCGTGCCGAAGCACCGCGGCGGCGAGCACATCTGGGAGAACCTGGTGACGGCGTGCCGCAGCTGCAACCACCACAAGGGCGGTCGCACGCCGATGGAAGCGCGCATGTTGTTGACTCGCGAACCGCACGCACCGTCGAACGGACCGGGCGAGATGCTCGCCCACTACCTCGACCGCTACCTCGAGTGGCGACCATTCCTCATCGGCTGGATGTCGGAGCGCCAGTCCTCGGGATCGGCCGCCGCGGCGTCATAGCGCCCGCTCGCAGCGCGTCGCCTAGAGCAGCTTCCCGGAGCGTCGGTCTTCGATCACGGCTACCTGCTGCAGGCCGAGTTCGTCGCGTACCGCGACGAGGGACTCCAGGCATGCACCCGGCGTCTTCCACCCGTGCTCGCGCACGCGCGCGAGCACCTGCTCGCCGCGCTCGGAGGCGGCCGGGAGCTTCTCGCGGACCTGCTCACGTAGGCTCTCCCACAGCTCGGCGGGATGGGTGAGCGAGAAGTGGGCGTACTGCAGGGCCGCGAACGCGCTGCTGGGACTGCCTTCCTGATCCCACTCCGCATCGACGTCGCGAAGCATCTCCTTCAGCCCGGCGTGTCGCTGCTCGGTCTCCCACTCGGTATCGAGCTCGAGCCGCGCGAGCTGCAGCTCGGCCTCGGGCGCGAGGATCAGCTCACGCAGCACGGACCGCACCAGCCCCGCTACGGGCGAGTCCGGGCCCGGCGGTCGCACGACCGCTGGGTAGAGATCGAGTCGCTGACGCACGTGCTGGAGCGCGACCCCGAACACGTGCGGGAGGGCACGCGTGGGGACACCGTTGTGCAGCGAGATCACCACCGCATCGGGCTCCCAGTTCACAGACGAAAACGAGCCGCCTTCGAACGCCTCGATGCGGATGTTCCGCTCCGCCTCGATGCGGATACGCCGCTCGAGTTGCTCGTACATCTCGTCGAGCGCAGTCCCGATGTTCTTGCGAATGACCTTCATGCACCCACCCTATCGATCGCTGCGTTCACGTGAACAGCGGCTGACACTTCACGCAATAGTTCGTTTCGCTCCCGCTGCGAACCTGACCCTTGATCGGCTCACCGCAGCGCGGACACGGCTCACCGGCACGACGATGCACCTGAAGGTGCTGGCGCCACTCCTCTTTGCGGCCGAGGCCCTCCTCCTTCACGGTCTGATCCACGACCCCGCTCGCCCACTCGATCGTCGAGCGGATCGCGGCGTACAGGCGCCTCAGATCCTCCTCCGACATCGTGCTGCGACGGCGATGCGGATGGAGTTGCGCCTCCCACAGGATCTCGTCCGAATACGCGTTGCCGATCCCGGCCAGGAACTCGCCGTTCGTCAACGTGTTCTTGATCTGCCCCGCGCGCTTCTTGATGCGCGCCAGGAATTCTTCCTCACCAACCGCCATGGCGTCCGGACCCAGCTTCGCGATCTGCGGCACCGTGTCGAGTTGATCGCGGGCGACCAGGTAGATGCGTCCCATGCGGCGTTGATCGGAGTACCGCAGCTCATGCCCGTTGTCGAAGGCAACCACGACGCCGAGGCGTGGCGGGCGGCGCGCACCGGCCTCCACCCAGTGGAAGCGGCCAGTGAGCATGGGGTTGATCACGAGCAGTCGATCGCCGTCCATAAAGAAGATCAGGAACTTGCCGAGGCGATGAATCTCGCCGAAGCCGTGCCCGACGATCGATTCCAGTTCCACCGCGCCCGAGCGCACGAGCCACGGGATCGGCGCCTCGACGCGCGTCACCGTCAGCCCCTCGAGCCGCGGCATCAGGTAATGCCGGATCGCCTCGAGGTCCGGAATCTCAGGCACGCGCGGTCGGTTCGCCGTCCGGCGTTCCCGGCCAGCGCGGGTACGAACCGAGGACGCGGAGCCAGCTGGTCACGCGGCTCACCTCGTTCACCGCGTCCGCGAGCGTGGCGTCATCGCGATGGCCGTGCACGTCGACCAGGAAGACGTACGTGCCGAGCTGGCGGCGGGTGGGGCGCGACTCGATGTGGGTCATGTTGATGCCGCGCCGCGAGAAGTGGAGCAGCACCTCCACCAGCGAGCCAGGTCGGTCGTGCTGTGTCGTGAACGCGAGCGAGGTCTTGTCGTCGCCGGTTGGCTCGTGATCGGCGTGCGCGACGGCAACGAAGCGCGTCTCGTTGCCCGGCTCGTCACCCACGTCGTCGGCGTACACGCGGGCGCCGTAGAGCTCCGCGGCGAATGCGTTGCCGATGCCGAGCGAGCCGGGCTCGCTCACGCTCGCCTCAATCGCGGCCGCGGTGGAGAGCGCCGCGACGGGCCGTGCCGCCGGCACGAGCTCGGCCAGCCTGCGACGACACTGCGCGAGCGCCTGTGGGTGTGAATAGACCAGCGTTGGCGCCGCGAGATCGACGCCCGCCGCGCCGACGAGCGCGTGCCGGATCGGGAGCACCACCTCGCCGGCGATCTTGAGCGGGAAGTCGGGCCGCAGGAGCTGGTCGATCGTCTCGTTCACGCCGCCTTCGATCGAGTTCTCGATCGCGCACACCGCGACGTCGGCCTCACCCCGCTCCACGGCGGACACTGCAGCCGCGACCGTCGCCGACGGGACGCGCTCCGCGCCGGGCGCGAAACGGAGGGCGGCGGCCTCGCTGTAGGTGCCCCGTGGTCCGAGGTAGGCGACGCGCGTCACAACGCGCTCGCGTCCGATGGCGTGCCGGTGATCAGCATGCGCATCTCGTCCTCGGCATCGTCCGGGATGACGGCAATCACCTCGTCGCCGACGCGCAGCACGCTCTCGCCAGCGGGTACCTCCAGCGCGCCGTCGGAGCGAATGATCAGCGAGATCAGCGTCTGCCGGGGCAGCACCAGATCTTTGATCGCGCGCCCGGCCGCCGGCGCGCCGTCCTGCAGCCGGAGGTTGACCACGCGCAATCCCGAGCCCTCGAGGCGCAACAGCGGCACGACGGTGTGCTCGGGCAGCGTGGCTTCGATCTGCGCCATCACGGCACGCGTGGCCGAGATCGTGGAGTCCACGCCGAGTCGATGGAACAGCTCCTCGTTGCGTGGATCGTTCACGCGCGCGATCGCGCGGCCGACGTGGAACCAGTGTTTCGCCACCTGGCAGGTGACGAGGTTCGCGCCGTCGTCTGCGGTCACGGCGATCACCAGATCGGCGCGGCTCGCACCGACGGACTCGAGGAACGCAATCTCGGTGCCGTCGCCGTGCACGACCATCTCGCCGAGCTCCTCGCGGAGCTGCCCGGCGCGTCCACCTTCGCGTTCGACGATCGTGACTTCGTGACCCGGCATGGCCTGGAGCTCGAGCGCAAGCCCGTACCCGACCATCCCGCCACCGACGACGATGATGTACATTGGCGCTCTTCCTCGACGGCTACGGACTCGCGAAGAGCGAGTCGTACGCCAGCTCTGCGCCGACCTTGGTGGGGCTGAACGTGCGCAGACCGAGTTGATCGAACAACTCGCTGCGATAGGGATCCTTGACGCGGCTGACCGCGATCTGCACGCCGAACATGTGCTTCGCCTTCTGCGCCGCCAAGATGTTGCGATTGTCCCCGGAGGCAAGCGCCACGAAGGCGTCGGCGCGGCGGATGCCTGCCTCCTCGAGCTTGCGGTCGTCCGTGCCCGAGCCGATCAGGCAGGTGCCCGTGAAACGCGAGGGCAGGCGGCTGAAGGCGAAGCCATCCGTATCGAGCACGGTCACGGTGTGCCCCTCGTCGGACAACCGTGTCGCCACGGCGGCGCCCACGCGACCACAGCCCATGATCACCACCCTCACGACCGGGACCTCCTCGCGGCAGCGGATCAGCGCGACCAGACGGTGCCCGGTCGCGTGTAGATGGCCCCTTCGGGCGGCGGATAGCGGAAGAGCCAGACCTCGGTCGGCGAGTGTTCGAGTACGTACGTCGGGAGTCGGCCCAGGGCGAAACGCCCGTGTGGACGATGGTAGTCGACCCCCACGACGATCGCATCCACGGCTCGCTCGATCGCCTCGTCCACGACGGCGTGCGCAGCCTGTCGGGCCTGCAGCAGATCTGCGTGCACCGTCACCTTGTAGCCTGCGCCGATCTGTTCCGCGCGATCGAGGATCGTCTCGCCGCGCTGGGACTGATCCGGCAGATCCGCGTCGAGCGGGAGGGAACGAGGCACCTCGATCACGTGGACGACGTGCACCTGGGCACCCTTGGTGCGACGCGCCAGCTCGCACGCCACGTTGAGCGCGTGGAACGCGGCCTCTGACCCATCGACCGGGATGATGAACGACTTGAGGTGTTGAAACGGATCCGGCGGCACATGCGCTCCTGGCGTGACGCGGCTCGCTAGCTAGTCGCCAGGCGGAAGCGGACCGCGGCGTTCACCAGCAGAACCACCGCCAGCAGCGTGCCTGGGCTTCGCGGATCGCCGGCCATCGCCGTCAACACGATCGCCACTACCGCGCCGGCGGCCGAGAGCAAAGCAACCAGCCCGTGACCGCGTCCTGTGTGCATGGCGACCGCCTCTGCTGCCCTGCGAGCGCCGGATCAGGTCCGGACGGAGGACGCGGTCACGCTAGGGTCGCCCCTGAGGGGTGTCAATCTGAGCGCGCTACCGTCACGTCCGACGCGCGCCGCATCCAGCGGCGCCGCGCGAGCACGATCAGGACAACTGCGGGCGGGACGATCCACCACGAGTAGACCGCGACCACGAGCACCGCGGTGGCCAGCGCGCTCAGCGTGTTCAGCGAGGATCGCCAGGCGTCCGCAGCAGCGTCCAGCGGGCCGCGTGGTCCGTCGATCACGGCGCCGTCTGCGCCCACGGGACGCAGGGACACCGTGATCGTGGCCAGCTCCGATTGCGATGCCAGCAGTTGCCGGCGTGCTTCCGTGCGGTCGATCTCGAGCCGCACCTGGTTCAGGCGATCCTGGACCTGGAGGATGTCGCCGATCGAACCGGCGCGACCTAGCAGTTCGATATAACGCTGCTCGACCGCTCGCAGGTTGCGGATCGTCGCCTCGACGTCGCGGTACTCCTCTGTGACGTCGTGGGCGCTCGTGGAGATCGACTGCACCTCAGCCGCCAGGCCACGGATCTGGGTGATCGCGTCGCCGAAGCGATCGGCAGGCACGCGCACCGTCAGATGCGCCGTCTGGTGCTCACCCGCACCGTTGAACGTCGAGTCGCCGACGTAGCCCCCGAGCGCCACGGCAATCTGCCGCACCTGCTCGAACGCGTCCGCAACCACCGCCACCTCGAGCTCCATGCCCGCGCTGCGAATAATCGTGCGGCCGGCGTTCTGCGACGGCAGCGGGACACCGCTCCCGCCCGCACCGTCGGTCGCGCTCTGTGTGACGCCCCCACTGGACGCCGTACCCTTCGCGTCGTCGTGGGCGGGCGCAGCGCTCGAGAGGCCTTCCTCCGGAGCGCGCACCGCCAGGCCCACCGCCGGCGCAACCGAGCCGTCGTACACGCCACTGTCATCCCCGCCTCGCGAAGAGCCGAACGTGGCGACTCCGATCGCGGCGAGGGCGATCACCGCGACCACGGCGAGGCCGGCAACGCTCGCGAGCGCCGCGAAACGTCGGCGGGCGATCAGCGCCCGTGCCTGTCGCCAACGTGAGTTGGGTACGTGCGTCTGTGCCATCGATCACCTCCGTGTCGCTGATCCGCGATACACATGAGACGACAGAGCAGCGAGATCAGTTCCTTCGGAGACCCGGAGGTGGATGGCTCAGGGAGGAGGCACCGGGCGATGGCCCGGCGCCCCCTGTCGACCGAATATCGCGAACTTGACCGCGTCCACCTGGAGCGCAATCGCGTCTGCCTGTGCCGCCGTCAGCTTCGGCTTCTTCTTGCAGGCCTCGTCCGTCGCCTTCTCGACGATCTGGTCGAGGTCTTTGCAGAGTCGTCGCCGAAGGATCTGCAGCCCCATCAGCCCACGTACCGCAGCTCATACGCATGCTCACCGCGCGTGAAGCGGTACGCGCCGGCGACCGCGCGCGGCAGCGGCCCCAGCGCGCCGGCGCCGCGCGCCGGCGTCAC
>JAQBZW010000077.1 GCA_027622315.1 Chloroflexota bacterium
C
Organism: Chloroflexota bacterium; assembly: GCA_027622315.1. Lineage (GTDB taxonomy): Bacteria > Chloroflexota > Dehalococcoidia > UBA2979 > UBA2979 > VGNK01. The sequence goes on from JAQBZW010000077.1 coordinate 2, forward strand.
CCCCGCCGTTGCGTCCGCCATTGCCACCGCGACCGCCGCCGCCGGGGCGAGCTGTGTTGTCCGGTCGCCCACCACCGCCACCGTTGCCGCCGCGGTTCGGCCGCGTCGCGCGGCGCGGCGCGGTCATGCTGTACGTGCCGGGCAGGGACGGCCCCGTCGCGCGGGGCGGCTCCCATGCCGCGAGGTCCAGCAGCCGAGCGTCGTCCGGACGCATCGAGACGATGTCTTGATCGACTTCGAGCTCCTGCACCAGACGCGTCATCTCATAGGTGTGCTCGGGCTGCGCGAGCGTCACCACGAGTCCGCCGCTGCCCGCACGGGCGGTGCGACCGGAGCGGTGAAGATAGACCTTCCCGTCCTCGGGCGGGTCGTAGTGCACAACCACGTCGACGGCGTCGACGTGGATGCCGCGGGCCGCAACGTTGGTCGCGACCAACACGGGGACGGTGCCGGCGATGAAGGCCGCGAGCACGCGCTCACGCTTGTTCTGCGACAGACGGCCGTGGATGGCAGCCGCGCTCAGGCCCTCGCCCTCGAGCAGCCGCACCACGCGGTCGGCCCCATGCGTCGTGCTCACGAACACGATCGAGCGACGAGCGCCGGCGCAGATACGGGCGGTGACCGCCGCGCGCTCGGCCTGCTCCACGCCGATGAAGCGCTGCTCGAGCGCGTCCATGGATTCGACCGAGGTCGGGACGGCTCGGAGCACGGGATCCTTCTGGTAGCGCCGCGAGAGCGCGCCGACGGCGCCGTCGAGCGTGGCCGAGAACAGCAGCGTCTGCGGACGGCCCTCGATCTGCTCGAGGATGCGCTCGACCTGGGGCACGAAGCCCATGTCGGCCATCTGATCGGCCTCGTCGAGGACGACGAACTGGACGTCGGCGACGGACATCTCGCCCTGCGCGAGCAGGTCGTTCAGACGTCCCGGGGTTGCAATCACGATGTCGACGCCCGCCTGAAGCGCCCGGATCTGGCGGACCATGGAGGCGCCGCCGTAGATGGCCGTCAGCCAGAGGCCGCACGCGCCGGCGAAGGGCGCCAGTTCGTCGGCGACCTGATTCGCGAGTTCGCGGGTCGGGACGAGGATGAGGGAATGCGGACGGCGCTTGCGCGCCGTGGTTGTGCGGGCGATCAGCGGCAGGCCAAAGGCGAGCGTCTTGCCGGACCCTGTCTGCGCCTTGCCCGAGACATCGCGGCCGGCGAGTGCGTCGGCGATCGTCATCGACTGGATGGGGAACGGGGTGTCGAGGCCCTGGCGGGTGAGTTCACCCAGCAACGCGTCGGGGAGCCCGAGCGCGGCGAAGCCGTTCCCTTCCTGCTTGCTGCGCTGGCCGCGAGCCGGTGTACGGGGGTTCTGGGCATCGGGGTCTTCGGACTGGGGACGGGAGGCCGGGAAGGCCTTGGTGGACACGCGAAAGCGCTCCGTTCGTTTGGCCAGCACGGTGAGAGCCGCTTGGGCGCCACGGGGGCGCGGTCGCGAAGGAAGCACGCCAGCCTGCTGGCTTCCGGCTCGTGGCCGCTCAGAGCCAACCTATCGACCGGGGCGGATCGCGCCCGTGACGATGGCGGAGGTCTTCCCGATTCGCGAAATTTCGTGATCCGCGACGAGAAAGGGGGTCTGAGAGGAGGTGCCGCGGCCAGAGCGAACTCAGCTGCGACTGATCGAACGCTAGCACGTGTTCGCCGCTGGGGCTTGCGGGAGCACCCGACTGTTCGCCGTCACCACCCCCGACACGAGACGGCACCAGGCAGGGTGTACGCTTTTGCCGGCGGAAGGGGCCCCTCGTCCCCGCTGCGCTTCGGCATGAGCGCCAGCACAGTCCCGTTCCCCCGGCGGCCGGCGGGGGGCCAGGCGCACCGGCGGCGAGCCGCGCCGCTTCACTTCCCCCCAACAGGTGCGCGAGCAGTTCCTCGCCGCCGGAAAGTACTGGCCCCATGAGCCCAGCAAGCGACCACGGAGCATCACAGAGTCGACGCACCAACCGACGCTGTCCACGATGTGCCGGGGTGTTGATGGGGCCCGCCCGCACATGCCTGGTGCACGGTGATCAGCTCGATGTCGGCGGGCGCGCGCCCGCGTTGGAGACCGTGGCGGATCAGCTGCGCAAGGTTCCGCGCAGGTGACAACGGTCGACCGCCCGATCGCCTCGTATCAGTACCTCACACTGGACGCGGTTCGGGCACTGTCCTGCAACGGCTGCGGCGACTGCTGCGATTCGCGTCGCACCGACGGCTACTGGACGTGGGGCTTCCTCCCTGCCGACCAGTTCGCGAGCGGCTGTGACGGGCAGGCGCTGATCATCCCGCTGGCCCTCGTTGACGGTGTCTGGCGCGATCGCCCTGCCCGAGAAGAAGACGCGCACGAACTCAGCGCCACACGCTTCCGCTGCTCGGCGTTCCGTCCGGACGCGGAAGGCGGCGGGAGCTGCGCACGCCACGATCAATGGCGGCCGCCGGTCTGTGGCGAGTTCCCGGTGGGGGGTGACGCCCTGCCGAAGGAGCTCGCCGAACACGGAGAAGCGCGCCTGCAAACCGACGCCTTCCCCCGCTGCACCTGGTACCACATGGTCGTGGTACCGGAGGGCGACCCGCGGCTCAGCCCCGCCTGACTCGCCGCGTCACTACTGCCCGTTCGTTCGCGCCCATCTGTACCTGTCGCGCTCTGCGCCTACCCGGCTGCACGGCACCGTTGCCCGATCTCGCCGTTCAGGCTCCCGAGAGAGGCAGCGCGAAGCTTGCCGCGACAAAGAGACGACCGGCTGATGGCGAACGGGCAGCGAGACCCAGCGTCGACTGCAGTCCCGGCGAACGGGCGGGTAGGGCATCGAACCGCGCTCCGCAGGCCGAGGGGCGCACCGCACCCCTCACCAGCGTCCCGCCCTCGCCGCGCCGCTGGTCGGCGCTGCCGGCGGCACCTCCCGCAGGCGCCGCTCCTGTGCCGCCAGGAAGCGATCGAGTCGCAGGAGGCTGGACCGACGCTCGGGATCAGGCGCGGTTGCGGCGAGCTGCGTCACCCGTGAGCGTGCCGTGTGCACGGCGGTCAACGCTCGGGCGGTCGCGCGTGTGTCGCCACGCTCGCGCAGGCGAACCGCCCGGTCGACGAGCTGCCGTACTTCGCGACCCAGGTTGCGCTCGGCTTCGGCCGCACGCGCCGCGCCGGCCTGGCGTGCGGCCGCGCGTTCGAGCTCTAACGTCCGGCGGGCAAGGAACTGCTGGCGGGTGTCCAGCCGCGCGGAGTCCGAGCGTGCCAGCCACAGCTCAGCGGTCTCGCGCCAGCGGGTGACGCGGTAGAGCGGCTCACCGGGCAACGCGTCACCGGAGGCTTCCACGACCGCGACGCCGGAGCCCGCGAGCACGAGCCCTGCGAGCAGCGCAACTGCAGCGGCGCGGAGCGCCGCCCGTGCGCGCAGGGCGCCTGCGAGTCCACGCAGCCGTCCCACCGGCGACAACTCGTTCCGTTGCGCACGCGCCTCCCTCCGCGCCTCGTCGACGGCAGCGAGCAGTACAGGTTCGAAGCGCGCCACGAAGGCGGGCGCCGGCTCGGGCGCGGCTTGCGCGACGCGTGCTCCGACCGCGAGCAGCGCAGCGATCTCTTCGTGGTACACGCGTGGATGGAGGGCCAGGCACGCGGCGAGCGGCTCGCCGGAGCGCATGCGCCGTCGGCAGTTCTCCAGCGCCTCGAAGAACGCGTCGTCGTGCGGCTGCTCGGCCGTCACGGCTGCCGCTCACCTTCGAGCAGGCCGCGCAGACGAGCGAGCGCGCGATGGTGGAGCTGGTTCACGGCATTCGCGTTCTTGCCCACGATCGCGCCCGTACGAGCGTTGTCGTAGTCGAGCACGTACTTGCACACGATCACTTCACGTTGGTCCGCGGTGAGTTCCCCGAGCGCGCGGTGAACGGCCGCTCGATCCTCGCGCGCGAACGCGATGTCCTGCGGTAGCGGTTCGTTCGCCGGCAGCTGATCGGCGGCGGCGAGCGGGGCGGTCGGCCGCCGGTAGCGCGCGCGCAGGCGATCCGCGAGCTTGTGCCGCGCGATCTGATAGAGCCACGCAAGCAGCGCAAGCTCGCCCTCCGCACGCAGACGGCCGATGCCCGCGAGGGCCGCGACGTACACCTCCTGCGTGACCTCCTCTGCATCCGATGGGTTGTCCAGGCGCACGGCGCAATAGCGGTATACCGGCACGACCGTGCGCCGGTAGAGCTCGGCGAACGCCTCACGGTCATACGCGCGCGCACGCCGAATCAGATCCGCCGCCCGGTCCGCCTGAGCCACGCCATCTCCTCGCAGGGCTGCCCGGAGGATCACCGCCTCGCGCGCGCGGACCTTCCAGATCGATAGTCGCGCTCGGCCCGCGCTGCGTACGGGTCGGGCATGACCCACTTCCACACGCCCCATCCGCTGGCTCATGCCACGTAGCTCGGCGATCGAGCGCGAGTCGGACGGTACCCGTACGCGAAAGCGGAATCGCGCGACTAAGCATGCACCACTACCCACACACGCAATCGGAGGAGGCAGTCCATGGCATACGTGCACAGAAGCCTGGGGCGCCGCGCGACAGGCGCGGCGATCGCGGTGATGGCAGCGTTAGCGTTGATGCTCACGATCAGCGGGACGGCGTCGGCCGCCCCGGGGGACGCACAGCATGTGCGGCCGGAGACCGTGGCGATCGCGATCGGCACGATCGGGGAGTCCGACGGCGGGCACACGTGGCTGTCGCTCCAGGCCGGCACCGCCGCCGGCATCTCGCGCGGCGGCTTCCGCTACTTCTGCGCCGAGGCCGGGTACTACAACGGCGCGGTACGTCAGCTGACGGTCACCGATGGCGCGGTACACGCAGAGGGCGCCGGCGGCTTGCGACGCCCGGACGGGACGCGGATGCGCGTGACCTTCGTGCTGGACATCGCCGCCGACGGCAGCTCCGCGACCGTGAAGATCACCGGCGACAACTACGACTACGAAATGTCCGGGAGTCTGGACGGCTTCGTGTTCGCCGGCAATCCCGGCGGCCCGTCCGCGCCGTAGGCGCCTCGTCTCGCGCCCGAGTGGAGTGCCGCGCGTGGCTTGCCCGCGCGCGGCACTCCGGCGCATAGTCGGCGCACGCCGGCGCGACTCGCCGTCCGCACTCGCCACGCGAGGTTGCCACGTGACTCGATCGCCCCGGCTGCGATCCCCGGACGAGAACGAGGGAGCGGCTTCGTCCCCGCCGGCGGTCGCGCTCGCGCCCGTCGATGCGCTGCCGGTCACGGCGGCGGACAGTCTGATCTCCCGGCTCACGGCGCGGACGTTCGACTCACTCCGTGACCGCGGCTACCGCTGGTTCTTCCTCTCATCGCTCGGCCAGATGTCCTCGCTGAACATGCAGCAACTCGTGCGTGGCTTTCTCGTCTTCGAACTGACGGGGTCATATGCGGCGCTGGGAACGATGTACTTGGTCAATTCACTGCCCGGGCTCGCGCTCTCGGCGGCCGGCGGCGTGCTGGCGGACCGCGTGCGCGAGAAGAAGCGGCTTGTCCAGGCCGGCCAGCTCTTCAACGGCGCGAACGCATTCGCGCTCGCGCTCCTGATCTGGACCGGCACGCTCCGATTCGAACACCTGCTGATCGCCGCGGTCGTCCACGGCACGGTGATGTCGCTGATGATGCCGGCGCGCCAGGCGATGATCCCCGAGGTGATCGGGCTCGATCGCCTGATGAACGCAGTCGCCCTCAACTCGGCCGGCATGAACACGACGCGGCTGCTCGCGCCATCGGTCGCGGGCTTCATGCTCGCGGCACTCGGCGCGTCCTGGGTCTACTTCACGATCACAGGCCTCTACCTGTTCGCCACCCTCACCCTCGCGCGCGTTCCGTCGGCGCCGCTCGCGCGAGACGTTCGCGCGCACCGCGGGGGCCGCCGCGGGAGCGAGGGCGTGCGCGAACTCCGCGACGGCCTGCGCTACATGGCCCGCGACCACACGATGCGGCTGCTGCTCGTCACGGCCATGGTCTTCGCGATGCTCTCGATGCCGTATCTCTTCCTGCTTCCCGGCTTCGTCGCCGGCGTGCTCCACGAGGGTCCCGGCAAGCTCGGGCTGTTGATGACGCTCACGGGTGTGGGCTCGCTCGCGGGCTCGCTCGCAATCGCGGCGATCCCACCCCGCGGTCGGGGACGGCTGTTGATCGGATCGGGCGTGATCCTCGCGATCGGCCTGATCGCATTCTCTGCGTCGACATGGTTCTGGCTCACAGCCGCGATCATGGTCGTGGTCGGGGTCGGCGAAGCCGGCCGCATGTCGCTGAGCATGGTGCTGGTGCAGGCGTACGCCGACGACGGCTACCGCGGCCGCGTGATGAGCGTGTACATGATGCAACGCAGCGTCGCGACCTTCGGCACGTTCTTCGTCGGCCTGCTCGCAGCAGCGGTAGGCGCACCGCTCGCGCTCGGCGGCATCGCGGTGATGCTGCTCGTGCTCGCGCTCGCGATGTTCGCGCTGCCGGGGCTGCGCGACCTCGATTGAGCAACCAGAGCGCCGCGCGCCGCAGCCGCAATCGCCGCAACGTTAGGTCGCGAGCTCGAGCATCTCGCCGGCCATGCCGGCGATGCGTTCGCCGATCAGCAGTGACGACGTCGCACCCGGCGAGGGCGCGTTCAACACGTGCAGGGCGGCCTGCGACCGCTCGATCAGGAAATCGTCCAGCAGTGAGCCATCGGGGGCCACGGCCTGCGCACGCACGCCGGAGCCGCCGCCGGTGAGGTCGTCCGCCTGGATCGCCGGGATCAGGCGCTGGAGGTCCCGCACGAAGACGGATTTGCGGAGCGAGCGGTGCACTTCGTTGATGCCGGTCCGCCACTCGCGTCGCGCGACGCGCCAGAAGCCGGGAGAGCGCGCGATCTCCATGACATCGGCAAGCTCGAAGTCGCGCTTGCGGTAGCCCTCGCGCGCGGTGGCCAGCACCGCGTTCGGCCCGGCCTCCACGTAGCCCTTGATGTTGCGCGTGAAGTGGACGCCCAGGAACGGCAGATCCGGATCCGGGACCGGGTAGATCAGGCCGCGGACCAGCTGCTCACGTTGCGGACGCAACGTGTAGTACTCGCCGCGAAAGGGCACGATCTGGACCCGGGTGTCGGCACCCAGGCGCCTGGCGACGCGATCCGCATGCAGCCCCGCGCAGTTCACGAACAGCCGCGCCGCGTACTCAGCGTCACCGGCGCGCACATAGCGCGTGCCGCCCGTGACCCATGACTCCTCGACGCCCGCGCCAAAGCGAACCTCGCCGCCGGCGGAGATCACGTCATCCGTGTAGGCCTGCGCGACGCGCATGAAGTCGACGATGCCGGTGGACGGCACCCACAACGCCCGCAGCGCAGAGACGTACGGCTCGAGCTCACGCACGCGCTCGGGGCCGATCAGCTCGTGACCGCGCACGCCGTTCGCGGTCGCACGCTCGTTCAGTGCCTCCAACCGCGGCAGCTCCTCCGGACGCGTGGCCACGATCACCTTGCCGCACAGGTCGTACGGGATCCCGCGCTGATCGCAGTAATCGACCAGCGCCTGGCGGCCACGCACACACAGCTCGCTCTTGAGCGAGCCGGGGCGGTAGTAGATGCCCGAGTGCAGCACGCCACTGTTGTGCGACGTCTGCTGGCCGGCGATCCCCGCGCCCTTCTCGAGCACGCAGAGACGCAGCCCCGGGGCGCGCTCCAGCAGCGCACGGGCCGTCGCCAGCCCGACGATCCCCGCCCCGACGATGACGACGTCGTAAGTATTGGCGTTCACGCGTTCTCCTCGCACCGACTGCCGCGGCGAGCGGTGGCCGGAAACGAAGATTCTACGCACTCGGGAGCGGCGCTGACCCCCAGACGTGCCGCGTGGCGCGCCCGTCCGTTACTAGTGACGCTGATGGTCGTCGTGATCAGATCGCTTCATCTCGAAGCCGGAAGTAGCAGAGGGCTGACCGCCACGTTGGATGCGGCGGAAGCCGCTGAGGCCCATGGCAACGAGCACGCGACGCTGGGCTCGCTCGGTGCGTTCGCGAACCAGCTGCGACCGCAGAGCGGGAAGGCCCTCTCGGAGGATCACGCCGACCTGCTGGCAGTGCTGGTCGCGGGCCTGTGACCCGCACCCGTGCGAATAGCCGGTGAGCGGGGGGCGATGCCGCCCCCCGCCCGCACGAGCTACGGCTTCGGGATCTGCGTGATCCAGTACATCGTGGTCGGAGTCGGAGGCGGCCCGAACCGTGCATTCACGGCGTACAGGCGGTTCCCGAACTCAGCCACCGTGGTCGGCACATCAAATGTCGGAGCGCCTGTGCGACTGACGACCACGCCGGAGGCAAGATTCGCCGAGAGATCGACGCGCGCGATCAGGTTCAGCCGGTTCTGCACCACGTAGAGCGTCTTGCCGTCGAGCAGGATGCCATCGCCGAAGAGCACGGACTCGCCGTCCGCGAGCACGATCAACGTGGTCACGCCGGTCGCGGGATCGACCGCGAATAGCTTGCCCGTCCCGCTCTGCACGACGATCAGCGTGTTCCCGTTGGGCGTGGCGTCGATGCCGTTGATGTTGAATCCGGCCTGCTGCACGAAGTCGCCCGTGAGCGGAACCGTCTCGACATCGGCCTGGGTTGCGAGTGCCCCGGAACGCGCCACCGGCACGCGGTAGAGCACGGCTCGGAAGGAGTCGGTGAACCAGGCCGCATCCGTCGTCACGACCACGTCGTTGACGAACATGTCAGGGGGATTCGCGAGCGTGTACGTCGCGAGCGTGGCGCCGGTCTTGCCGTCGTAGACGTATGCCTGACCGGTCCCTCCGCCCGCGACGAAGAGCCGCTCAGGGTGATCGACCGAGAGTCCGATCGCGGCGCGGCCGGGTGTCGGCGGTACGAGTTGGGCGCCGGCGCCGGTACGCAGGTCGCCCTTGAAGATGGCGCCCGTGGGAATGGAACCCGCGTAGAACGAGTGCCCGCCGCCGACGGCGATGCCCTCGGGTCGGAAGCCGTCAGGCAGCGCGATGACTCCCGGGAAGCCCGCCGCGGCCTCCACGTGACCTGCTGAGTTCCCAACAAGCATTGCGGTCAGCGCGATCGCCACCGCGATGGCGAACGCACTGATCGCCGCGACGCCGCGACGCGTCGGTCCGTTTGCTCTGTCGCTACGCCCTGGTTGCACCGGCCCGCTATTCAGTCGAGAGCGTTCCACGCTCTGCTCGTCTCCTGCGGGTGGGAGGCGAGCATGGTAGCGATCGCAGCGGATCGGTCGGTACGCGTCGAGGTGACTGTCGAGGTGACTGTCGAGGTGACTGTCGAGGTGACTGTCGAGGTGACTGTCGAGGTGACTGTCGAGGTGACTGTCGAGGGTCGAACCCTCGCGTCAGCCGCCGCCGGCGGGAGCGGCCGCCGCCGATTCGGGCGCGGCGCTGCCACTGCGATCGATCGCGAAGAGCAGCGCGCCGCTCAGACCGACGAGCGATGCGACGACCAGTGCACCGCCGAGCCCGATGCGGTCGGCGAGCAGCGCGCCGAGCATCGGCGCGGCGATGCCCGCGACGTTCACGATGGTGTTGTCGATCGAGTTGAACGTCACGCCGTAGCCCTCGGGCACGGTCGTCATCAGGCGATCGAAGATCGCCAGGTTCACGCCCGACGTGAAGATCGCAGCGACGCCGGCGAGCAGCGCGGCCGTCGCCACGTCATGCGTGAGGCTGAGCGCGACCGGGTGGAGGGCAGCGCCGAAGGTGGACGCCGCCAGCACGAAGCGCGCCCCACGCCCGCGCGACTGCTGCCGCCAGATCGCGTAGCCGATAAGCAGGGTCAACGCCTGCGTCGTCCCGATCAGCCCGATCCAGCTGTTCGACGCGTGCAGCACACGCACGTAATAGAGCGGGATCAGCGGCAGCGTGAGCGTGGTGCCCATCGCGTAGACCACGCGCCGAGCCTCGAAGGAGAGGAACGCGGGGTGGGCCCGCACGAGCGTGACGACCTCGCTCACGCGCTTCGCGAGCGAGCGCCTGCCGGCAGCGTGCACGGCGGCGACGTGATCCGGCACGACGATCTTCGAGCCGTAGCGATACGCCCACAGCCCGGTCAGTGAGAACGCGAAGAAGACGATCTGGAAGTTCAGGGGGAACGGCAGCTGCCCGAGCACGTAGCCGATTCCGGCCAGGCTCGCCGCGGTGGCGAAGCCCATGATCGACCAGCGCCGGCTCATCAGCTCATAGCGGCCACGCGTCCCCGCGGTGGCGTTCATCACGACGTTGAACGCCACGTTCGTAATCGTCGAGAAGACAGACGCGATGCCCCAGAGCAGCAGGATGCCCGGCACCACGAGCCCGGAGGGCAACAGCAGCGACGCCAGCGCGGCGGCGCCGAACGCCGCCTGGCTGCCGACGCGACCACGGCTGTACCACGGCACGATGTTGCGGCGGCTCTGCATGAAGGCGCCGATCGGGATCGCGAGCAGGACGCCGGTGAAGGCCGGCAACGCCGTGAGCAGGCTGACCTGGAGATTCGACGAACCGAGACGCACGAGGAATACCGGCAGAAAGACGCCACCAGAGTTGATCACGCCGATCAACGCCGATTCCCGGAACGCGTAGTGGAAGTTGTGACGTTCGGTGGGCGTGGAACCCGGGGGAGCCTCGAAGTAAGCGCGCAGGCTACTCAGACCGATCATCGTCGGTCACCGGCGATCACGACCGAGGGGTTGGTCAGACGAGCGATCTTCGGCACGCGCCCTACGTCAACCGATCAGCAGCCGGACAGTGCACAGCGCCGGACGACAGTAGCGATCTACAGGCTTACGCGGGGACCGCGTACCGGGGCGCGGGATCCCGACGCACCATGAGCTTGAGGGGAGTCGGCTCCGGGCGGCATGGGGGTTCACCCCAGCACTGGAACGCCTCGGTTGGCGCCCGACGCACGAACCGTGGGAACGGCTGCGCACGACGGTGATCCGCCCCCACCCGCTGACGAGTCAAGGCGGGAGCAACTGAACGGAGGTCCCCTGCATCGCTGTGGCCGTTTTCGATCCGCGTCCGGGTCAGGACACGCACGGCGCCACCCACGCTCCCGATCCACGAAACCCGGGCCGGACCGGAAGGATCAGTCGTTCATGTTTCGTCCATCACACCGCGGGGCCGCGGGCTCGCGGCCGGTGCCGTCGCGGCCCTGATCGCCGTGACAGCCGCATTCGCGCTCGGGCCACAGTTGCGCGACCCGATCCCCGAACTCATCCCGCAAACCCAGGCGACAGTCGCGCTGGAGGAGATCGCCACCGGGCTCAACGCACCGGTCAAGGGGACATTCGCGCCCGGCGACAACAAGCACCTCTTCGTGATCGAGCAGACGGGTCCCGCCTAGTCGATCGACGTCTCACCGGGCAAGATGATGACGGCACGCCGCACCTGTTCGCGGACTTCACGCCGATCGTGACACCGCTCGGCTGCTTCATTGGCTACGACGAACGCGGACTGCTCGGCATCGCGTTCCACCCGAACTACCGTCACAACGGCCTGCTGTACACGTTCACGTCGGAGACCGGCAGCGGCACGGGCGGCTGTGGCGGCCAGACCAGCGAACTCGCGCAGCCCAACCACGAGACGGTGATCCGCGAATGGCGCGTGGACGACGTCAAGGCGAACCACCCGACCGTCTTGATGGGCAGCAGCCGTGAGCTGCTGCGGCTCCCGCAGCCACAGTTCAACCACAACGGTGGCGACCTCGCCTTCGGCCGGGACGGCATGCTCTACATCGCGACGGGCGATGGCGGCGCGGCCGACGACCAGGGCGTCGGGCACGTCCCCGGCGGGAACGCTCAGGATCTGAGCAGCCTCTACGGCAACATCCTGCGCATCGACGTGGACGGACGCGCTGTGGCCGGGGCGTACAGCATCCCGGCTGATAACCCGTTCGTCGCTACCGCTGGTGCTCGCGGCGAGATCTACGCCTACGGCTTCCGCAACCCCTACCGGATGTCCTTCGACAGCAAGACCGGCGAGCTCTATGTCGCCGACGTCGGGCAGAACGACCTCGAAGAGATCAACGTGATCGTGGCGGGCGGCAACTACGGCTGGCCGATCAAAGAGGGCACGTTCGTCTTCGACCACAACGGCACCGGGCCGGGCTTCGTGACGGGCGATCCGTCGCCGCCGGGCCTGATCGACCCGATCGCCCAGTACGACCACTGGCTCGATGACACACGCTCGCGCACTGCCACTGAGGGCATCGCGATCGTCGGCGGACACGTCTACCGCGGGTCAGACGTCAAAGACAAGGGTGTGCGCAAGCACTACGTCTTCGGCGATTACTCGCGGCGTTTCGCGCAGCCCGAGGGCCGGCTCTTCGTGCTCGACGACGCGAACCGCGTGACCGAGCTCACGGTCGCCGGTCGCGCAACGTTGGGCCTCGCCGTGCTCGGATTCGCCGAGGACGGCACGGGCGAGCTTTATCTGCTCGCGAACGTCACCGGGCTCGTCGGCGGCGCGGCCTTCCCCGCGGTGCCGACGGACACCGGCGTCGTGCTCAAGTCAAGCTGACGCGCCCATAGCGCGTCCGGCACGGGACGGGCGCGCGACGCGCGCCCGTCC
>JAQBZW010000078.1 GCA_027622315.1 Chloroflexota bacterium
CACCGTCCCGCCGGCGAGGCGTGGGCATGCCGGCCGCGACGGCGACGGACAGATCCGCAGCATTAGCCGCTGGAACGATGAGCTACGCGAGATCGAGCGCCGACAGGCGCGTGCACAGATCGAACGCGGCGCTCTCCCCGTCGAGTCCCTTCAGCGTGATCGAGGGCAAGGTCGAGCGGGTCCGCTCCGCTCTCACGTCGAGCGCTGGTGCGCCGACCGATCGTCCGGCCCGCTGGCGACTGTGCTCAGCTGAGATCAACCGCGACCCCGGGGAACCCGGGAGCGCCCGCCGTCGTCACAGGAGCAGGAGGTTCGACAGACATGAAGCGAATCCTGATCCTGGGCGCCACCGCGCTGCTCGCCGTTTCGGCGATCGCCTGCACGGACGCGTCCGCAATCGGCGGCGGCGGCACTGCAACTACACCGCCGGGCGTCTCCGTGGGCGAGCCCACACCGAACGGTGGCGGAACGCCACCGGCGAGTCCAGACGGCTCGATGGACACGAAGATCGTGATCGCGCCGACGCTCGAGGCGGAGATCCAGAGCGGAGCTGCGGGCTCCGGGCAGTACTCATTGCGCGTCGTCTCCGAGATCGGCGACGGCTGTCACCAGTTCGAGCGCGTAGACGTCACCCGTGACGGCGATGTGATCGACGTGACGGTGCTGCGCACCACGCCGGCGCACCCTGAGGTCGTGGTGTGCACGATGCTCTACCAGACGCACGAGGAGACGGTGTCGCTGGGCGACGACTTCGAGTCGGGCCACGAGTACACCGTGACCGTGAACGACGGAGAGCGCACGCTCACCTTCGTCGCCAGCTAGCTCCAGACCGCACGGCGCTGAGAACGGGGTACCCGCACGCGGGGTGCCCCGTTTCGCGCGTCGCCGCCTTGGTCGTGGAGGGCTACGCGCGGGGCGTTCGCGCCGGACGCACGACGATGCTCGCGACGAGCGAGACGAGCGAGATCACCAGCGCGCCGAAGAACGCCGACCAGAAGCCGTCGACGGTGAAGTTGAGGCCGAGCTGACCGGCCGCCCATGCCGTCGTTGCGAGCAGTACCGCGTTGACGACCAGTACGAAGAAGCCGAACGTCGCGACGATCAGGCAGAACGAGAGCAGATATGCGATCGGGCGCACGAGCATGTTCACGATCGCGAAGATCGCTGAGCCGGCGACGAGCGCCTGCCAGTCGGCGATGTCGATGCCGGGAACCAGCGCGGAGGCAATCAGCAGTCCGCTCGCGTTGATGATCAGACGCAGGATCAGCGTCTGAGGTGACCACTGCGACCCGCCGCCACCGATGCGGACGAAGACTCCCCTGCTCACAGTGCCCCCTTCCACGAGCGTTCCGCGGAGTCTAGGTGCGCCCTTCGCCGGCGGCATCCGTCGGCGTGGCCTCCCCTTCCGTTCGTCCTTGTATGAACCGGGGTAGCTGAGCCTGTCGAAGGACCCACGGTGGGCTCCCGGCGCGCCGGTGACGCTGAGCGAGCCTCGCAGATCGAGCCAGCGCACGCTGCCCGTTCGACCATCCTTCGACAGGCTCAGGACGAACGGGGGGAGGAGGCGCCCGGCGGCATCCGTCGGGCGGCATCCGTCGGGCGGCATCGTCGGGGCGGCATCGGCGGGGCGGCATCGGTGAGACGGCATCGGTGAGACGGCATCGTCGGGACGGGCGAGCGCGGCGGGGCAACGCTCGCGGCCGACCGGTTCCTGGCGCCGCCGCGGGCGGCGATGCGCCATGTCATAGAATGCGGCGCGCTCTGCGCGGCGGCCGTGTTCGAACGCCCCCGCCTGCAGCGAAGAGATGCCCCGCCTGCAACAAGAAAAGGAGCCGCGCTTCATGGCCTACGAGTTCGCGATGTATGAGAAGAAGGGCCACATCGCCTACGTGACGATCAACCGTCCCGAGGTGATGAACTCCCTGCACGCGCCCGCCAACTATGAGCTCTCCGGCATCTGGGACGAGTTCGCCGCCGACGACGATGCATGGGTCGCGATCCTCACCGGCGCGGGCGCGCGTGCCTTCTCCGCCGGCAACGACCTCAAGGCCACAGCCGCCGGCACCAATCGGCTGGCCGACGGCGTGCTGCCGCGCAAGGGCGGCTTCGGCGGGATCACGGATCGCTGGGACCTCTTCAAGCCGGTGATCGCGGCGGTGAACGGCTGGGCGATGGGCGGCGGATGCGAGATGGCGCTCGCGTGCGACATCGTGATCGCGTCCGAGAACGCCCGCTTCGGCCTGCCCGAGCCGCGCGTCGGCCTGTTCGCAGGCGCCGGCGGCATCCACCGGCTGCCACGCCAGATCCCGCTCAAGATCGCCATGGGCATGATGCTCACCGGCAAGGACGTCGACGCCCGGGCGGCGGAGCGCTACGGCCTGGTGAACGAGGTGGTGCCGCAGGATCAGCTGATGGAGACCGCCGAGAAGTGGGCCGCCTGGATCCTCGAATGCGCCCCGCTCTCCGTGCGTGGCACCAAGGAGGGCTCCATGCGCGGGCTCGAGATCCCACTCGAGTCGGCGATGAGCCGGAGCTACTACTGGCTCCAGCGCCACAACAGCAGCGACGACCGCGTGGAGGGGCCCCGCGCGTTCTCCGAGAAGCGCCAGCCGAACTGGTCGGGCGCTTAGCGCGCCGTCGCCGCGCGCGGCTTCTTCGCGAGGCGACGCCCGATCGGGCGTCGCCTCGTCGCGTCTGCGGTCAGTCCGGGGACGCGTCGTATGCCTCGGCGAGCCATGCGGCGATCTCGTCATCGACATCGGCTGCGGCACGCAGGTCGAAGAAGTGCGCCGCGCGCTCTGAGCCTGGCCGGCGCACGGTGCGCCGGACGCGCGGGTGATCGAGCGCCCGCGACAGCCACAGGGACAGCACGAAGCGGTCGCGTCGCGGTCGCAGCTCCGCGAACGTGCGCGCGCGCTTGATCAGCACGCCCACGTCCACGACGTCCACAACCACCGGGCCCACGTGACCGAGCGTTGCGAGTACCGCTTCGTAGATCTCACGGAACGCCGGCGGTCGCGACGCGAAGTGCTGATCTGCCGTGAGCGTCGGTGCACACAGGTGCGACTGGTGACGGCGACCGAACTGCCGGTCGCATTCGGGGCAGATCCACGGCGCCATGCCGGTGTCGTCAGCTCCGCTCGAAGATCGCGATGTGTTCGAGGTAGTGGCCGAAGGAGTTGCCTGCGATCGTGTGCGACGCGGGAAAGCCGAGCCATGCGAAGCGATCGGGGGCGGCGAGGTCGTCGTCGCTCAGCCACTCCACGATGCGCGCGATCGCGAGGTGCGCCTCGTGAAAGTCGCTCGCGATCGCCTCGCGCGGGCGGTCACGCGCGCGTTCGTGGTCGCGGGCGTTCAGCGTGTCGATCTCTTCGAACGTGAAGCCGGGCTCCGGCCGCACCGGCGTGCGGCCGGCGGCGTCCTCGGCGAACCAACCGATCAGCCGCCGCTGCCACGCCACGAGGTGGGCAACGTGGTCCTTCGTCGTCCAGCCGTGCGCGTCCACGGCGTCCCACCCGCGTTGCTCAACCGCGCGCAACAGCGCCCGGCGCGCCTGGTCCAGGCGCACCAGCGTCTCGGCGCGGGTGAACGGAAGAGGCTCGCTCAAGCGCGTCAGACCTCGTCGAGCGGAACCGCCCGACCTTCGGTGCGCGAGCGGTGGGTGGCCTCGATCACGCGCATGTAGTGCACGCCGTCCGCGAAGTTCGTGAGCTCGACGGGCTTGCCGTCGCGAATCGAGTCGACGAAGTCCTGCTCCACTCGCCACTCGCCGGCGGTGCCGGGATCGGGCTCGAGTGCCGCCGGCTCCTCGCCGAGCTTCGCGAAGCGCATCCGGTCGCCCGTTTCCCAGTGCAGGGTGCCGGCCGAGCCGTAGATGGAGATGCCGTTGGCGTCGCGCGGGGCATGCAGCACGGTGCTGACGCGGTAGCTGACACGCCCACCGCGCTCCAGCTCGGCGAACACGCCGAGGCTGTCGGGCACGGTGATCGCGTGCGCCTGCCCGCCGTCGTCGCGACGTTCGCGCACGAACACGGCGCCATCCGCGAGCACGCGCCGCGTCGGGCCAAGCCAGCGCGTGACCACCTCCACGAGGATGCCGAAGATCATCACGTTCATGCCCGAGTAGTCGGCGCGCTCACGCCAGTGCAGCGGCGCGTCGAGGTTGAGCGATCCGCCGCCGAGCTGCGTGACGTGCACCTCGCGGATGTCGCCCAGTGAGCCGTCGGCGACGAGCCGGCGGATCGTGTGCCACGAACGCAGATCGAAGGGACCGGGAACGATCTGGGCCACGAGATCCGGACGCGCCTGCGAGGCGGCGAGCATCAGCCGGGCCTCGGTGGCGTCGGTGGCCATGCGTGCCTCGCACAGCACGTGCTTGCCGCCCGCGAGCGCGCCCACGGTGTATTCGCGGTGCATGTACGGCCAGGTGCCGATGCACACGGCATCGATGTCGTCGGCGGCGAAGATCGCCGCCGGGTCGATCTCCACGCGCGGGATGCCGAACTCATCGGCGACGCGCTGCCCGCTCTCGCGCGAGCGGTTGCACACCGCCACCAGCTCGACGTCGGGGATCGCGCGGAAGCCGGGGATGTGTCGCGTGCGCGTGTTCGCGCCGGCGCCGATGAAGCCGATGCGCAGCGGGTCTGGCATGTTGATCTTCCTTCGCATCACGTGTCGGCGGTCAGGCAGAGGCGAACGCCGCACCGGAATCTAGTGGGCGATCGGCGGGTGTGTCGAAACGAAGCACCGCGCGCCGAGCGGCGTGGCGTGCGCCGCCATGGAGAGAGGACGAGCTGCGGCGTCGACGTCGCCGGGCGCCGGGCGTGTACCCGACCGCGGGACGAACGCAAACAGGCGGCACCCGCAGTCCGGGCGCCGCCTGTTCACATGTGCGGTCTGATCGCTTAGCGCGTGCCGCGCAGTCGTGGATCGAGCTTGTCGCGCAGCGCGTCGCCCAGCATGTTGAAGCTGTACACGGTCATGAAGATCACGAGGCCGGGGAAGATCGCCAGGTGAGGCGCGCGGATCATCTGCTGGCGCGCGTCGTTCAACATGCGTCCCCAGCTCGGCGTCGGCGGCTGGATGCCGTAGCCGAGGAACGACAACGACGATTCGATCAGTACCGCGTTGCCGACGAGGATCGACGCGCTCACGATTGCGATCGCGGTGAGGTTCGGCACGACGTGTCGCACCATCACCCGCAGATCGTGCGCGCCGAGCGAACGGGCGGCATCGACGTACTGCTCGGTCGTGATCGAGAGCGCGACGCCGCGCACCGTGCGCGACGAACTCGCCGAGATCAGCAGCGACAGCGAGAGCACGATCGCGAGCAGGTCGCCCATGCGGCCGGCGAGCGTCTGCACGACGAGGATGATGAAGACCAGCCCCGGCACGGCGATGCCGATATCGATCAGGCGCTGGAAGATCGTGTCGAAGAGACCACCGCGGAACCCGGACAGCGTCCCGAACGTGATCGCCAGCAGCTGGCTGAGCACCACGACACCGAAGCCGATGATGATCGACGTGCGTGCGCCGTGGACGATGCGCGCGTACAGGTCGCGCCCGAGTTCGTCTGTGCCGAACCAGTGCGTCGATGACGGCGCCTGGAGGCGGTCGCTGATCGCCTGCTTGAACTGATCCTGCGTCGCCAGCGGCGTGAATGCCTGGGGCACGACGGCCACGAGGATGAGCACGATCACGAAGAACGCGCCCACGGCGCCGAGGGGATACTGGCGCGCGAAGCGGAAGACACTCGTTGGGTAGCGCCGGTAGAACGGTGCCATCGGCTGGACGAGACCACCTTCGCGCCCGCGGGCTTGTGTTGTCATTAGGAGTACCGAATCCGCGGGTTGAGCCACGAGTAAGTGATATCCACCGCGAGGTTGGCGAACACCACCACGAGTGCCGTCACGATGTTGATCGCCTGTACCACCGGGAAGTCGAGCTGGTTGATCGAGGCGATGTAATAGCGACCCATGCCCGGGATCGAGTAGACGGTCTCAATGATCACTGAGCCACCGACGATGCCGGGGACGCTCAGGCCGACCACCGTGACCACGGGGATCAACGCATTCTTGAGCGCGTGCCGCAGGATCACCGCTCGATCGGCGAGCCCCTTGGAGCGCGCGGTCCGGATGTAGTCCTGGCGCAGCACCTCGAGCATCGCAGTGCGCGTGAAGCGCATCACCCCTCCGGACGCCGCGCCGCCAAGGATGATCGCGGGCACGATCATCAGTTTGAAATTGGCGATCGGATTCTCCGTGATCGGGACGTACGTCGTCGGCGGCACACCCCACTGGAAGTAGCGGCCGGCCAACGCGATCAGCACGAGACCGATCCAGAAGTTTGGCGCCGCAAGCAAACCGATCGCGAAACTGCGACCGGCATAGTCGGCAGGCGAATCTTGCCGCACCGCGGAGAGGATGCCGATCGGCAGACCGAGCACGACAGAGACGAGCAGGGCGAGGATGCCCAGCTCCATCGTCACCGGCAGGCGCGAGGCGAGTTCGCTCTGGACGCTGCGGCCGCTGATCAACGAACTCCCGAGGTCGAGCCGCCCCATTTGTCCGAGCCAGAGCACGTATTGCTCGGGGATGTTCTTGTCGAGGCTGAAGTCTTTCAGGATCGCCGCGCGCGTTTCAGGGCTCGTGGCGCCGAAGTCCCCCGCGATCAGCGCCACGATGTCGCCCGGGACCAGTCGAACCATCAGGAACACCAGCATCGAGAGCCCCAGCAGCGTCGGAATCATCAACGCCACCCGGCGGATGATGTACTTCTGCATCCGGCCCGTCCCCCCGCGCACCATCAAAGCCGTGATTGGGCGGATGGTAGCAGGGCGACGTCGGTCGTCGCTGGATTGGCTGCGAATGATTACAGCAGTCGCACAGGGGGTGGTGGCGCGGCGGCGAATTCGATCGGTACACTTAGCACATGCGCGTACTCGTCATCGACGACGAGCCGGATATCGTCGAAATCGTGCAGCTGACGTTCGGGCTGCGCTGGCCCGAAGCCGAGGTCTTGCACGCTTCGTCCGGCGAAACCGGCGTGGATGCCGTCTCGCCGCATTCGCCTGAAGTCGTCATCCTCGACATCGGACTGCCCGACATCGATGGCTTCGAAGTCGTTCAACGCATCCGCCAGTTTTCCGAAGTGCCGGTGATCATGCTCACTGCGCGTCACGAAGAGCTGGACAAGGTCCGTGGTCTCGAGCTCGGCGCAGACGACTACATCACGAAGCCGTTCTCGCATATCGAGTTGCTTGCGCGGGTGCGCGCGGTGCTCAGGCGCACCGAGTCGCAGGTCCCCGCGAATGAAGGGCCGCCGTACAGCGACGGCTATCTGCGTATCGACTACCTCAGTCGTGACGTCAGCCTGGACGGCGAGCTCGTGAAGCTCACCCCGATCGAGTACGGCCTGCTCTACCACCTCACACGGAACCCGAACCGTGTGCTCACCTTCCGCACGCTGCTGGCGAAGGTGTGGGGTCGCGAGTACATGGAAGAGACGGACTACCTAAAGGTGCACATACAGCACCTACGGAAGAAGCTCTCGGACGACCCACGTCGCGATCAGATGATCGTGAACGAGCGGGGTGTCGGGTATAAGTTCGTGACGCCGATCCGAACAACGGGCGCCTAGCGGCGGGGGCTGCGGGGCGGGCCAGATGTTCAACAGGCAAGAGGGGTGGCCGCCCCTCGCAGGCGACTTCCTGTCCGGCCGTCGCACCCACTCAGCAGAGGAGCGCCTCAGCGCCTCAGTGCCGTGTTGCGCGCAGTCGCATCGTTGTTTGCGGCGCTCGGGACCGGAGATCCTCTGTCTGGCGAGACGGGACGTGCGATGACACAGCCACCCAGCCGCGACCCGAATGACTTCGATCGCGCGCAGCTGGTGCTCGAGGACGCGCGTGAGCGCGCTCGGCGCATCATCGATCAATCGGTGGCCGACGCGCAGGAGTTGCTCGCGCGGCGGGCGCCGAGCCCGACGAGCCAGGACGCGAGCCTGCCGCGCGCGCTTGGCGCGCTTGCGGAGGAGATGCGAGACCTACGACAGCGCCTCGATCGCATCGAGGGGCTGCTGCTCCGGCAGGAGCAGAGCGCACGTATGAGCGCCTCCCCGGCGCCGGCCGCGCCCACTGAGTTCGTGCCGGCGGCCGCGCCAGCGTCGCCGCCGGTCTACACGCTCCCGGCACCACCACCAGCAGCGGCACCACCACCACCGGCAGCGGCACAGCCGCCGCCGCCGCAGCCCACAGCTACGCCCCCGCCACCGGAGCCCGTCGCCCCTGTCGAGGCGAGCGCCGACCGGCTGATGCCGGAAGGCGGCCCGATCACGGTGCTGGTGTCGCCGGTCGCCGGCTTCCAGGGGCTGATGCGCGTGCAGGAGGCCTTCGTCCGCATGGACGCGGTGAGCGAGGCGATCGTCGAGGGATACGCCCAGGGTGAAGCACGCCTGCGGCTGCAGCTGAGCGAATCCGTGTCGCCGGTCACGCTCGGCGTCGGCCTGAGTGTCTCACTGGCCCAGCGAGCGGATGTCCAGCTGAGCGAGGGCGGCGATCGCACGCTCCGTGTTGCGCTCTCCTAGCCGGGCGAGCGCGGTTCGACGGCGGCTGGCGACGGGGGGATCCGGCGCATGTCAGCGCCCGAGCGCCCCGTGACCGCGCTTGGTCGGCTCAAGATCCAGAGCGTGCGCCTGCGGGCGGCGGTGCTGCTCGCAGGCCTCATCGCATTCGCCGCCCACCTGGCGGTCACGCTCGCCCGCACCGAATCGCTCGACCCGACGGTCACGCTGATCGATGTGGCGCTGGCGGTGCTGCTGCTCGCGGCCGCGTACGCCCATCTGCGCGGTCTGATCCACGAGCGCCAGCAGCACGTGATGGCCACACTCCTGCTCGAGCTCACGATGGAGCCAGAGCGCATTCACGAGACCGCGGGCCACGCGCTCGCCCTGATCGCCGACAGCGGACTCGCCGAAGCCGGCGTGCTCGCGATCGCGCGCGGTGGGGAGTGGCTGCCGGTGGCCGCATACGCCTATCCGGATGGATGGATCGATGACGCACCGCGCGTGCGCCGCGAGCCCGCGATCGACTCGTCGCGGCCGCTACGAGACCCCGCGACACACCCCTGGGGACCGCCGGTGATCGCCGCCCTCGGGCAACGCCCGACCGTCACACTCGTGCCTGTTGGCATGCCCGACGACCCGATTGGGATGCTGCTGCTGGCGGCGCGCCGGCACGGAGCATTGCGCGATCCCGCCACGCTCGCGCTCACCGGCCGAGCCGTCGGCGCGGCCCTGCACCACGCCGAGATCTACGAAGCCGCCAGCGAACGCGAACGCGCCCTCGAGGCACAGTCGCAGCGGCATCGCGAGGTGCTGGCCGCGCTCGCGGACGAGCTGCGCGCTCCGCTGTCCTCGATCGCCGGCCTGGCCGAGCTTGCGGTCACCGCGACCACGGCGCGCGGCCGGCGGGGCCAGCTGCTCGCGGCGCTCGCGCGCAGCGCGGAGCGGCTCCAGCAGTTGCTGAACGAGCTCCTCAGGGAAGACGGCGAGGAGACGGCGGCGTTGCACCCCGTCCCGGAGCTGATCGACCTCGCCGACGCCGTGCACCTCGCCGAAGCCGTGCTTCGCCCGGCGTTCATGCTCGGCGAACAGTCGCTCACCCTCGAGCTGCCGCGCGAGCCGGTGCGTGCGTACGCGGACCCGGGCCATGTCGAGCAGGTCGCGCTGAACATGCTCTCGAACGCGAATCGCCGAACGCCGATGGGCGGACACGTGCACGTGCGCGTGCGCGCGCCGGACGATCGCACGACGCTGATCGAATTTGAGGACTCCGGCCCACCGATCGCCGGTCACGATCGTGCTCGCATCTTCGAAGGCACCCGCGGCGCGCGTTTGCCGGCCGCGGACGACGACCTCGCACTCGAGGTGGCACGACACCTCGCACGGCTCCAGGACGGGCGCGTCTGGGCCGAGGAGACGGCGGCGGGTGGCGTGCGGTTCTGCGTGGCGCTGCCCGGACCGGCCGTCGCCCCGCTCCGCGCGCCCGTCGGCGGCTGACGGGCATAATCACTTCGTGTATGTCGTACGTCTCGAACTGACCGGTGTCCGCACGTTCCGCCGCCTCGAGCTGCCGCTGACGCGAGGCGTGCACCTCATCCTCGGTGCCAACGCGAGCGGCAAGACCAACCTCGTCGAGTCGATCGCGATGCTCGCGACCACGCGCGGGATGCGCGCCGGCAGCGACATCGACCTGATCGCGTGGGACTCGCTCGCGGAAGACCCGCTGCCGGCCGCACGGTTGGTGGCCGAGGTGGAGACCGCGGGCGGTCGCACCACGCTCGAGATCGCGGTGATCGCCGGC
The DNA here is from genome assembly GCA_027622315.1 of Chloroflexota bacterium. Classification (GTDB taxonomy): domain Bacteria; phylum Chloroflexota; class Dehalococcoidia; order UBA2979; family UBA2979; genus VGNK01. The sequence goes on from JAQBZW010000078.1 coordinate 10,358, forward strand.
GAACGACCAGCGGACGGGGTTCCCACGCGCGCGACGCGTCGCTTTCGCGTGAACGGGGTCGCTCGTCGCGCCTCGGACCTGATCGGACGGCTACGCGTCGTGATGTTCTCCGCGGAGGATCTGCGCATCGTGGAGGGGCCGCCGGCACTGCGGCGGCGATACCTCGACATCACGCTCGCGCAGCTCGACCCCGCCTATGTGCGCGCCTCACAGCGGTACGCGCGCGTCCTGCAGCAGCGCAACAGCCTGCTGCGCCGGCTCCAGGAGCGTCGTGGCGCCGCCGGCGAGTTGGAGTTCTGGGACGACGAGCTCGCCGCGGCCGGCGCGGTGCTGCTCGCTTCGCGAGCGGATGCGCTGCGCCGTCTCGGCCGCGACGCCGCCGTCCGGTACGACGAGCTCGGGCCGGCGGGCGAGCGGCTGTCGATCTGCTATCGCCCGGCCGTGCCGGACGAGATGGTGGCCGCGCTCGCCGAGCACGATCTTGCCGAGCGCTTTCGGGCCGCGCTCGAAGCCGGCCGGCGCGGGGACATCGACCGCGGGATGACGCGCATCGGCCCGCATCGCGACGACGTGGCGTTCGCGATCGGGGGCCGCGACGCGGCGGCCTTCGCGTCGCGCGGTCAGCAGCGCACGATCGCGCTCGCGCTGCGGCTGGCCGAGGTGACGCTCTCCACGGAGCGCACCGGCGACCCACCGGTCCTGCTGCTGGACGACATCCTGTCTGAGCTCGATGCACACCGCCGCGAGCGCGTGCTCAGCGCCGCGTATGGCGTCGACCAGGTGGTGATCACCACCCCGGACGACGACCGACCGGGCGCTGAGGAGCTGCCCGGCGCGACGCGATATCGCATGGCGGGCGGTACGCTCGCCCGCATCTGAGGACAGGACGCGCCGCATGCCGGCGCGGTTCCAGCGGGGGAGACGCGATGGACGGCCGAGAGTTGCTGCGCGCCCAGTTCGCGCGCGTTCATGGGTTCGTTGAAGCCGCGATCGGAGATTGCGCTCCGCAACTGCTCACCCACCGCTTCCCCGGTGGGACGATCAATCCGATCTCCGTGATCTACGCCCATGTCCTCCTGGCCGAGGACACGATTGTGAGTCGGGCGCTCGCCGACGGGTGGACGGTGTTCGACGAGGAGCGGTGGGCGGAGCGGCTTGGATTCTCGGAAGCGGCAATCTCTCAGGCCGAGGACTGGCGTGACCGCGAGATCGCACTGCCCGCCTTCCGCGAGTACGCCATGGCCGTGTATCGCAGGACCGACGAGCGAATCGCTGCGGCCACAGACGAGGCGCTGAGCCGGAACGTCGGCCGGAACCAGCCGATGACCGCGGTCGAGTTCGTCGCGCAGGTGGGGGTGCTGCACGTTGCGGAGCACTGGGGGGAGATCGCTGCGCTCCAGGGTGTCCTCGGCGCCCAGGGGCTCAAGTTCTAAGCACGAAGGTGCCGCCGCTATCGCTCGCCGAGCAGGGAATTCGGTTGGCGGCCGATCACGACGGTGAGCGCCTGTGGCAGGGCGCGCAGGTGCAACGGCGCGTCCGCGCGGGCGATGCCAATCGCCTCGCCATCCGCATGGATCGCGAGCGCGCGCTCAGGGGTGATCGACAGCTGGCGAGTGCGCAGGTAGTCCACGCCGGGAGCGCTTCGCGTCGCCAGCCCGCCACGCAGCGCAGTGGCGCCCAGCGCCGCGTAGCGGAGTGCGCGTAGGAGCGCGGGCGAATCGTTTGCGGAGAAGGTGACGACATCGAGCTGTCCGTCGTCGATGCGGGCGCCGTCCGTCAGCTGCACCATGCCGCCGTAGAGCCGGGTATTTCCGGCAACCGCGAGCAGCAACGAGCGCTCGATGTGACCGCGGTCGTGCGTCAGCGACACCGCGTTCGCCTGTGCGCCGGCGAGCACCGGTGCGCCGGCGGCCAGGAACGAGAGGCGCCCGAGCGCGCGTTTCAGGCGCGGGCGCGCCTCCACGGCAGCGACCACGGCCGCGTCGAGCCCGGCGCCGCACATCAACAGAAAGCGGCGCGGGACGCCGTCACCGATCGTCGCCTCCCCGAGATCGATGCGTGCGCGCCGCCCGTTCGCGACGAGCGCCAGCGCACGCTGTGGGTCGCGCGGCACGAAGGCCTCGCGCGCCCAGACGTTCGCCGTGCCGCAGGGCAGCACCGCGAGCGCCGCGGTACTCCCG
>JAQBZW010000079.1 GCA_027622315.1 Chloroflexota bacterium
TGCGCCCGCGGACACGGTGCCGGCAGCGCGGAGCGTCCGCGGCGCACCGTGTCGACGGGCGTATGCCCGCGGCTCGCCCGTTCGCCTAGTACACGACCTCGTCGACCATGAGCTGTACGTACTCGTCGTGCGAGAGGCCGAGCAGGCCGGTCAGCACCTCTTCGTTGTGCTCGCCCATGCGCGGGGCGCGCTGGAGCGGGAGCGAGGCGCCGTCGAGGCGGGCCGGCTGGCGGTGCGTCGTGAACACCGCGTCTTCGTCGTCGCGCTGGAGCCGCTCGAAGTGGAGCGAGGGGAGGTGCGGGTCGCGGACGAGCATGTCTTCGAGATCCTCGACCACGCCAGCCATCACCCCGCTCGCCTGCAGCACGTGCGTGATCTGCCACGCGTCGCGCTCCCGGGTCCAGCCGGCGACCACGTCGTCGAGCGCATCCTCGTGGCGCTTGCGGTCCGCAAGCGTCGCGAAGCGCGCGTCGTCCGCGAGCGCGGGCATGCCCATCGCCGCGCAGAGCGCGCGCCAGTCGCCGTCCTCGCGCACCGCGATCGCCACCCAGCGGTCCGTGCCCCAGCACGGGTAGGCGCCGTGCGGCGCGTAGTCGTGCGCGCGGTTGCCCGGCGGCGCGGGCACGCGGCCGTTCGCGGTGTACTCGAGCACGTCGGTGCCGAGCAGGCTGACCGCGGACTCGGCCTGCGCGAGGTCGATGAACTGGCCCTCGCCGCTGCGCTCGCGGTGAACGAGCGCGGCCATGAGCGCGCTCACGGCGAAGTACGGCGCCGAGAAGTCCGAGTACAGCGGCGCGATGCCGACGGGCGGGCGGCCGGGGAAGCCCATGTTCGTGCGCATGCCGCCGAAGCCGATCACGCCGTTGCCGTAGGCGCCGTAGCGGATGTACGGCCCGGTCGTGCCCATCACCGGCATCGTGAGCATGATCAGGTCGGGCCGCACCTCGCGCAGCGCCTCGTAGCCCAGGCCCCAGCGGTCCATGCGGTCGCCGGTGAAGTTGTTCGTCACGATGTCCGAGTGGCGCACGATCTCCTTCGCCAGCTCCACGCCGCGTGGCGTGCGCAGGTTGAGGTTCACGGAGCGCTTGTTCGTGTTCACGTCGTTGAACACAGCATTCGTGTCCATGCTGCCCGGCTGGCTCGGCTGCGGGCCGATCGTGCGGATGTTGTCCATGCGCGAGCGCGACTCGATCTTGATCACGTCGGCGCCGAAGTCGGCGAGCACCCGCGACGTGGCCGGCCCGGCGATCAGCCAGAAGAAGTCCGCCACGCGGATCCCCGCGAGCGGCAGCGGTCGCGCATCGCTCACAGCACGCCCTCCCGCCGCAGCCGGTCGCGCTCGTTGCCGTCGATTCCGAGCAGCGTCTCGAGTACCTCGTCGGTGTGCTCGCCGACGGCCGGCGCCGCGTGACGGATGCCGGCCGTCGTCGCGCTGAAGTGGTACGCAGCGCCGGGCAGCTCCAGCGTGCGCCCGAGCGCGGGGTGCTCGACGGCGGCGAAGTAGTCGCGCGATCGCAGGTGCGGATCGTGCGCAAGATCCGCCACGTCGTTCACGGGCATGAGCAGCAGCCGCCGGCGCTGCCCCTCGTGGAAGAGCGTCTCGCGATCGTGCTTCGAGCAGAGCGCGGTGATCGCGTCCATCACCGGCGCAACGTGGCCGGCGCGATGTGAGGGGTCGAGCCAGGCGTCGCTGAGCTCGTGGCTCACTCCGTCGTCGCGGAGCCAATCGAGGAAGAAGCCGAAGAACGGCCCCTCGCCGACGGGGATCGTGAAGCTGATCCACTTGCCGTCGCGACACTCGAAGAGGTGGCGACCGCCGCCGAGGCCGGTCAGGCCCTGCCGCTCGGGAATGCCCCGGTGCCACGTGTAGATGTTGGCGTTCGCGGTCTGCAGCGTCGCCATCGTGGTCGCTTCCTGCATCGAGACGTCGACGCGGCGCCCGCGGCGCTCGGGATCGCGTTCGCGGCCGGCGATCGCGACGAGTGCGGCGGATACGGCGGCGAGCGAGGCCATGTGGTAGGCCTGCTCCGCGCCGGGCACGATCGGCGGATCCTCGATCATGCCGTTGAGGTACATCAGCCCGCTCATGGCCGCGCCGATCAGGTCGTTCGCGCGGTAGTCGCGCATCGGGCCGTCGTTCCCGAAGGGCGTGATCGTCGCGTAGACGAGGCCGGGGTGGAGTGCGGAGAGGGTCTCGTAGCCGAAGCCGAGCGCGTCCATCTCGCCCGGCGCCGCGCTGTCGAGCCAGATGTCGCTCTCAGCAACGAGGCGGGCGAGCAGCGCGGCCCCTTCGGCGTGACGGATATCGAGCGTGATCGCCCGCTTCCCGGCGTTGAAGTGCAGGTGGTAGAGGCTGACCGGCGGGTCGCCGGCGGCGACGCCGTCGAGGAACGGCGGGCGCCGCCGGACGGCGTCCCCACCCGGCGGCTCGACGCGGATCACATCCGCGCCGAGCTCCGCGAGCATGCGGCCGGCGAACACGCCGGCCTCGCCGGCGAGATCGAGCGCGCGCACGCCTGCCAGCGGGCCGGCCGATGAGGCGCTCATGGCGTTAGACGAGGTGGCATGCGACCCAGTGGTCCGGTTCCACTTCGCGCCACTCGGGCTCGTCGACGGCGCAGCGCTCGACGGCGATGGGGCAGCGCGGGTGGAAGCGGCAGCCGGGCGGCGGGGCGGACGGGCTCGGGATCTCGCCCGTGAGCGGCAGCCGCTCGTGCCGCTGTGTGGGGTCCGGCCGCGGGATCGCGGAGAGCAGAATGCGCGTGTACGGGTGCAGCGGCTCGCGGTAGAGCGCCTCGGACGGCGCCTGTTCCGCCAGCTTGCCGAGGTACATCACCCCGATCGTGTCGCACGCTTGGTACACGACCGCGAGGTCGTGGGCGATCATCAGGTAGGTGAGGTTGAGGCGGTCCTGGAGGTCACGCAGCAGGTTCAGGATCTGGGCGCGAATCGAGACGTCGAGCGCCGAGACTGGCTCGTCGAGCACGATCAGCTTCGGGTCGGCCGCGACGGCGCGCGCGACGGCGATGCGCTGACGCTGGCCGCCGGAGAACTCGTGTGGATAGCGGCGGGCGGCGTCCGGGCTCAGCCCGACGAGCTGGAGCACCTCGGCCACGCGCTCGCGCAGCGCGGCCCCGCGCACGCCCTGCACCGACAGCGGTTCGCCGACGATGTCGCGCACCCGCATGCGCGGCGAGAGCGAGCTGTTCGGATCCTGGAAGACGACGTGCGTGGCCCGACGAAACTCTTTGAGCGCGCCGCCGCGCAGCCTGTGGACGTCGGCGCCTTCGAACAGCACGCTGCCGTCAGTCGGTTGCTCCAGCCGCAGGATCGTCTTGCCGATGGTCGTCTTGCCGCTGCCCGACTCGCCGACGAGCCCGAAGTTCTGGCCCGCCGTCACGCGGAAGCTGACGCCATCGACCGCCCGCACCGGCGGGCGCTTCCGGCGGAGGAATGCCGAAGCCAGGCCCTCCTGCTGGAAGTACTTCTTGAGGTTGACGAGCTCCAAGATCGGCGCGCCGTCGGTGGCGTTCGTGTCGCGGGTGGTCATGGCGTCGATCCGCTCGGTGCGGCGTTCGCAGTCGCGGCGCCGGCGGCCAGCATGTCGGCGGCGACGAAGCAGCGCACGTGCCCGCTGCCGGACGCTCCGGGGATCGCGGTGGCGTCCGGTGCCTGCTCGCGGCAGCGGTCGATTGCGGCGGGGCAGCGCGGGGAGAACGAGCAGCCGGGGGGCAGGTCGCCAAGGTCCGGCGGCTGTCCCTCGATCGACGGCAGGTGCGCCAGCCGCTCGCCGAGGCGAGGCAGCGAGGCGAGCAACGCTTTCGTGTACGGGTGCTGCGGGCGCGCGAAGATGCTCTCGACGTCGTTGTATTCGACGATCTTGCCCGCGTACATCACGGCCACCGAGTCACAGATCTCGGCCACGACGCCGAGGTCGTGGGTGATGAAGAGCACGCTCACCCCGAGTTCGGCACGCAGCGCGAGCAGTAGATCGAGCACCTGCGCCTGGATCGTGACGTCGAGCGCCGTCGTCGGCTCATCGGCGATCACGAGCTCGGGTCGGCACGCCGTGGCGATCGCGATGCAGACACGCTGGCGCATGCCGCCGCTGAAGCTCAGCGGAAACTCCGTCATCCGTCGGACCGCGTCGGGAATGCGTACACGCTGCAGGATCTCCGCGACCGCATCGTCGCGGCTGCCGTCCGGCGCGCGATCCGGGTGGTAGGCGAACAGCTCGCCCACCTGGTCGCCGATCGTCAGCACCGGGTTGAGCGACGCCATCGGTTCCTGCAGCACCATCCCGATATGCGCGCCGCGGAGCTGACGCATCTCGCCTTCGCTGACGCCGACGAGATCGCGCCCCTGGAAGATCATCTCGCCGGAGACGATCCGTCCGGGCACGGGGACGAGCCGCATGATCGAGCGCGCGGTCACGCTCTTGCCCGAACCCGACTCGCCGACCAGCCCCACGATCTCGCCGCGCCGGATGTCGAAGCTCACGTCGTCGACGGCCGGCACGACGCCGTCGCGCGTGTAGAAGTACGTGCGCAGGTTGCGGACCGACAGGATGGTGTCGGCGTCCGCGAGGCTCGCCCGCGTTCGCTGCTCTGTCACGTCGCCCCGCCTTCTAGTCCCCGGCTCGACGCAGGTGCGGGTCGAGCACGTCGCGCAGCCAGTCGCCAAAGAGGTTGCCGGAGAGCGCAACGATGAAGATCGCGAGCCCCGGAATCGCCACGCTCCACCAGGCGACGGACATGTACTCCCGCCCCTCCGCGAGCATCTGCCCCCACGACACCGTCGGCGGGACGACGCCCAGCCCCAGGAAGCTGAGCGAGGATTCGAACACGATCACGGACGAAATCTCCAGCGTCGCGATCACCATCACGGTACTGAGCACGTTCGGGAAGAGATGCCGCAGGAAGATGCGCCCCCATCCGGCGCCCGCGACCCGGGAGAGCGCGACAAAATCGCGCTCTCGCAGGCTCAACACCTCGGCGCGTACGAGCCGCGCGAAGCCCGCCCAGAAGAAGAAGATGATGATGAAGATCACGTTCCGCAGCCCCGGTTGGAGCACCGTGGCGAGCATGACGGCGAAGAGCAGCCCCGGCATCGCGATCTGGAAGTCGACGAAGCGCATCAACACCGCGTCGACGACTCCACCGAAGAAGCCCGCGAGCATCCCGAGGAACGTCCCGATCGCCGCGGTCGCGAGCACGGTCACAGAGACGACGATCACGGTCACGCGACTCGCGTAGACGATGCGCGAAAAGATGTCGCGGCCGAGGTGATCGGTGCCGAAGAGGTTGGACGTGCTGCCGCCCTCTTCCCATGCCGGCGGGATCAGGCGGTCGGAGAGCGAGAGCGTGAACGGGTCGTGGGGCGCGACCAGCGGCGAGAAGAACGCGAACAGCAGCACGGTCGTCCAGATCACGATCGGGAACACGGGATAGCGCACGAAGATCCGAAGCGCGCGACGCAGACCACCCAGCCGTCGTGGCGGCGGGAGGAAGAAGTCGCGTTCGGCGACGAGCGCATCGCTGCGGGCCATGGCGCTGCTCCTCTCTCAGCTGCGCACGTAGCGAATGCGCGGGTCTACGAGCATGTACGCGATGTCGGTGAGCAGGTTGGCCAGGATCACCGCGCTCGCGGTGAGCGTCACCGCCGCCTGAACCACCGGGAAGTCCGAGACGTTGATCGCCTGGATGATCAGCCGTCCGACGCCGGGCCAGGCGAAGATCGTCTCCACGATCACCGAGCCCGAGATCACGGTCCCGATGCGCAGACCGAGGATGGTCACCACCGGGATCAGCGCGTTGCGGAGCGCGTGCTTGAAGATCACGGTTCGCCGCGGCAGTCCCTTCGCGCGCGCCATGACGACGAAGTCGCTGTTCAACACGTCGAGAAGTGCCGAGCGCGTCAGGCGTGTGATGCTCGCAGCGCCTGCGGTGCCGAGCGCGATCGCCGGCAACACCATGTGATCGAGCCCGCCTCGGCCGCCGGTCGGCAGCCAGCCGAGACGTACGGCGAAAAAGAAGATCAGCATCAGCCCGAGCCAGAAGTTTGGCGCGGCCTGGCCGACGAGGGCGAGAAAGCGAGCGAAGAGGTCCACGACCGACCCGCGAGACACGGCCGCCAGTACGCCAAGGGGCAGCGAGATCGCGAGCGAGAAGGCGAGCGAGAGTCCGGCCAGTCGCGCGCTCGCCGGCACGCGTTCGAGCACCTCGTTCATGGCCGGTCGGTTCGTGCGGAAGGAGGTGCCGAAGTCGCCGCGCAGAGCGTCACCCATGAACCGCACGAACTGTTGTGGCAGCGGGTCGGAGAGGCCAAGCTCCTCACGCAGCCGGTCGATGTCTGCCTGGGAGGCGTCGAAGGTCACGAGCAGCGTCACCGGGTCGCCGGCCACGCGTGCGATCACGAACACCACCGCCAGCACGAGGAAGAGCGTGAACACGGACTGCACCAGGCGCATGAGGAGGAAGCGTGCCACCTTCGTTCAACGCCTTCCCGATGCGGCCCTCACCGGGCACTCGCCACGACGACGCGTACGCACGCCGCGTCCGCGGTCCTGGACAGTTCAGTCGCCGTCCCGTCGACCGACGGCGGTCATGCTACACAAACGCGAACCACGCCGCCCGCGGGACGGCACCACGCTGAAGCGGAGGCCGGTCACAAGCCGGCCGGGTGCGCGACGCGCACCCGGCCGGGGTCAACTCTGGCGCGTCTGTTACGCCTTCGCAGGCTTGATGTTCCAGTACTCAGGGTCACCGAGGGTCTTCGCCCAGAACGTCCAGTCCCACTTGTTGGTGGTCGCCACCTGCTGGACGGGCTCGTACAGGAAGATCCACTGCGCGTCGAGGTAGAACTTCGTCATGATCTGGCCTAGCAGCTCGGCGCGTGCAGCCTTATCGAACTCGAGCTCGCTCTTCTCGATCAGCGCATCGACCTCGGGGTCCGGCACCGACATCGTGTAGTTGCCCGCTGAGTGGTAGCCGTACCGGAAGTTGGCGCCCGGGTCGTCGCCGCCTGCCATGCCCCAGAAGCTCAGCGGGTAGAGGCTGTCGTCCTTGAAACGGGTCGTGACTTCCTGGTACTGGAGCTCCTGGATACGCGTGCGGATGCCGATCTCGGTCAGGCTCTGCGCGATTACCTCGCTGACCTGGCGCGAGTTCGGCCAGCGTCCCACGGGCAGGTTCAGCACGGCGTCGAAGCCGTCCGCGTAGCCGGCCTCCGCCATCAGCTTCTTCGCCGCCTCGACGTCGTAGGCCCAGCGCTTGCTCGGGAGATCCTTCGGGAAGCCGACGCTCGACGAGGCGCTGCCGAAGCTGAGCGCCTCGGCGCCCGTGAGGATGTTGTTGATGATCCCGTCCAGATCGACCGCGAGGTTCGCGGCCATGCGCACTCGCTTGTCACGCCACGGGTTCGGCTTGCCGGACTCGGGGTCGTTTTCCAGCGCCGTGTTGATGTGGATGTGCATCGGCTGGGTGCCCGGCAGGTTGAAGACCTTGAACTTGTCGTCCTTGGCGAGCTGCCCCGCGATGTCCGGGGAGATCTTGTCGATCAGGTCCACCTCGCCGGCCTGGAGCGCGGCGAAGCGTGCCTGGTTGTCCGGGATCACCTTCTGAACGAGCTTCTTGATGTACGACGGGTGGTACCCCGTCGGGTCGCCGAAGTCGGCGTGGAAGCGGTCGAAGCGCTCGCTCACGATCTCGGAGTCGGGGATGCGTGAGACGAACTGGAAGACGCCGCCTCCGACCGGGTGCTCGGCGTAGGCCACGTCCCCGACCGACTCGATGTGCTTCTTCGGTACGAGGAACAGCCCGCGGTTGAGGAAGATCACATCGGGCTTCTTCAGCACGAACTTGACCGTGCTGTCGTCGATCACCTCGGCGTGATCGACGATCGCCGAGTACTGAGACGAGTGGCCGCCCTTGTATTCGAGGTTGTACTCGGCCTGGCCCAGCGCGCCGCGGTCCATCGAGAACTTCACGTCCTCCGCGGTGAGCTGGTCGCCGTTGTGGAAGTAGGCGTTGTCGCGCAGCTTGAACACGATCGAGAGGTGGTCCGGCGCCTCCTCCCAGCTGGTCGCGACGTTCGGGATGATCTTGCGCGTCTCCTGGTCGGTCGAGACGAGGCCCGAGCCGCCGAAGTGCGTACTGGTGTTCGGCCAGTTGCCGCCGCCCGTGCCGCCGAGCGACTGCGGGTCGCCGCTGCCGATGTCGGAGGCGATCGCGGAGGTCAGCGTGGCGTCGGTGAGTTGCGACACCGGGGCGGGCGCTGCCGCCGTGGTGCTGCCGGCCGCCGCCGTCGCTTGCGTGACCGCCGGCGCCGCGTCTTCGTCGCTGGAGCCGCAGCCGATCAGCGCGGCGCCGGCAAGTCCGACGCCGGTGACGCCGGCCGCGCGGAGTGCTTGCCGCCTCGACAGCCGATCGTGTCCAAACTTCGACCAGTAGTTCTCGCTCATACGTTCCCTCCCTCTGGATGGCGAAGGCGCCATTACGCTCAGAATCATACTTGTGGGACGCTAGGGCGCACTTCTCCGGGGGTCAATGCGAACGCGCGTGCAACACAGCCACGGCATGCTCCGGGCCCTGCCGTCCGCGCGCCACGCGAGTGCAGGCCAACACGCGTCCCTGACCCGTCGGCCAGCGCTGGACCTCGCGAACCTCTCTATCGATGAGTCACGGGCAGGCGCACGAGGTGAGGTCGTTGTCCGCGGCGGGTTCGGGGGCCCGGTCGGCGCTCTAACAGGTAGCTCGTTGACCGCTCGGAATAACATCCGCGCTGAACTCCAGAATCAGGAGCGGCTCTCCCCCGCGGCGTGTGATCGCGCGCCGCTTATGACGGACGTACCTGCGTCCGGAGAGCCTGAAGCTGAGGTGACGCCATGTCTGCCGAGCCTGTGCTGCTGGTCGAGAAAACCGGTGCCATCTGTCGCCTGACGCTGAACCGGCCCGAAGCGCTGAACGCGCTCAACAAGGAGCTGGGCGATCGCCTCCTCGCGGCGCTCGACGACTGCGCGGAGGACGGCGATGTGCGCGCGATCGTCGTTGCGGGCTCGGGTCGCGCGTTCTGCGCCGGCGACGACATTCGTGCGGGTGCTCGCGCCGCCGCTGCTGGCGAGACGCCACGCCGGCGGGACCTGGTCACCAGCGTGCGGTCCGGGAACTATTTCCACTTCGCGCAGGCGTTCCGCTCCGTACCGAAGCCGATCATCGCGCGCGTGCACGGCTTTGCCTACGGCGCGGGGATGGACCTCGTGCTCGCGAGCGACATGGCGATCGCGGCGGACGACGCGCGCGTCGGCGCGGTGTTCGTGAACAGCGGCATCATCGGCGGGACGGCGCAGCTGCCGCGCTACGTGCCGCTCAAGAAGGCGATGGAGATGTTGCTCTCGGGCGAGCCTGTCCCCGCGCCGCGCGCCGTGGAGATCGGCCTCCTGAATTACGCCGTCCCGCCCGATCAGCTCGACGCCGTCGTGGAGCAATGGGCGGGGAAGCTCGCGGACGGCCCCACGCGCATCATGGGCACGATTAAGCTCGCCGCCTACCGCGGGCTCGACATGCACTTCGAGGACTCGGTCATGCTGGCGGCGGCCGCGAACGGCGAGGCGAGCCGCACCGAGGACGGCGTCGAGGGCAAGCGGGCGTTCGCGCAGAAGCGGCCGCCTGTCTTCACTGGCGAGTAGTCCGCCCAGTCCAGCGAACCGGCGCGCGAGACACGGAGGCGAGATGGTCGAAGCGAACGCGCGTCCCGGGCCGCTGGCCGATGTGCGCGTCGTCGACCTCGCCGGCGAGTCCGGGGTCTTCGCCGGGCGGCTGTTCGCGGAACTCGGCGCCGACGTGATCCGCGTCGAAGCGCCCGGCGGCGACGCCGTCCGGTCGCGGCAGCCGTTCATCGATGGCACCCCCGGCGTCGAGCGCAGCCTCTATCACCAGCACTTCAACGCACAGAAGCGCGGCATCACGCTCGACATCCGCCACGCGCGGGGCGCCGAGCTGCTGCGGGGGCTGGCGCGCCGTTCCGACGTGCTGATCGAGACTGGCGCCCCCGGGGAACTGGCGGCGCTCGGCCTCGGCGCCGAACAGCTTCGCGCCGAGCAGCCCCGCCTGATCTACCTCTCGATCACGCCGTTCGGGCAGACGGGCCCGATGGCGGGCTACCGGGCGACCGATCTGGTCGCCAGCGCGATGAGCGGGCTGATGTACCTCAACGGCTTCCCGGACGACCCGCCGGCCGTTCCCGGCGCCGAGCAGGCGTACCACATGGGCGCGCTCACCGCGGTCGTGGGCGCGCTCCTGGCGCTGGTCGGTCGCGACCGCGATGGCACCGATACCGGGCGTCGCGTCGACGCCTCGTTGCAGGAGGCGGCTTCGATGGCCACGCTCCAGACGGCGAACGCCAACTACTACAGCTGGCATCGCCAGGTGCCGGTTCGACGCGGGCTCATCGGTATGGCCGGCGGGCGGTCGCTCTTTCAGTGCCGCGACGAGCAGTGGGTGAGCTTCGTGCTGCCGCCCCCGTTCTGGGAGCACTTCCTCGCCTGGCTCGACGAAGAGGGCATCGAGCACGCACTGCGGGGCGACGAGTGGCGCGACCTGCGGTACCGCACGGAGCATGCCGAGCCGGTCTCTGCGGCGATCGGGGCGCTCGCCGCGCGCTTCGACCGTTCGACGCTCTTCCACGAGGGCCAGCGCCGCCGCCTGCTCGTGATGCCGGTGAACAACGTCGCCGACTTGCTCGCTGACAGGCAGCTCCGCCACCGCCAGTTCTTCACGGCCGTCGACCACCCCGAACTAGGGCGCAGCCTGGTGGACTCGGGTGTCGCGTACCGCCTGTCCGCCACGCCCGCGCGGCTCGACCGCCGGGCGCCGCTGCTGGGCGAGCACAACGACGCCGTGTTCGGGGAGCTGCTCGGCCTCGATGAGGGCCAGCGCGCGGAACTCGCGCGCTCGGGGGTCATATGACGGCGTCCAACGGTCGCGGCCTCCCGCTGGAGGGGATCCGCGTCGCCGACTTCTTCTGGTTGATTGCCGGCCCTGCGAGCTCGCGTGTGCTCGCCGATTTCGGCGCAGAGGTGATCAAGATCGAATCGCTCTCCCGCGTCGACCGCATTCGCGAGGGCGGCGTGCAGCCCCCGGAGGGCGCGATCGCGGACAGCAACGGCGTCTTCAACGACTGCAATACGAACAAGCGCTCGATCTCGCTCAACCTCAGCACGCCCCGCGGGGTCGAGCTGGCGAAGGAGATTGTGCGGCGCTCGGACGTCGTCACGAACAACTTCACGGGCGATCGTATGGAGCGCTGGGGGCTCGACTACGCCTCCCTGCGCGCGATTCGGCCCGACGTGATCATGCTCTCGATGCCGGTGATGGGGACCACCGGACCGTACGTGCGCTACGGCGCCTACGGCAACGGCGTGATCGCGTTCTCCGGTCTGAGCACGAACATGGGGCCGCCCGACCGGCCACCGATCGGCATCGCCCCGCTCTACTCCGATTTCTCCGCGCCGTACTTCGCGACCATCGCCATCCTCGCCGCGCTCCACCATCGCGAGCTGACCGGGGAGGGTCAGTTCATCGACCTCGCACAGGCGGAGTCAGGGATGGCGCTGCTCGGCACCGGGCCCTTGGAGTACACGGTCAACGGCGTGCTGCCGCCGCGGCTCGGGAACCGCTCCCGTGACCATTGTCCGCACGGTGCATACCGCTGCGCCGGTGCCGACCGCTGGTGCGTGATCGCGGTTGGCTCGGACGACGAATGGCGCCTCCTGTGCGAGGCGATGGCCCGCATGGACCTGGCGACAGACCCGCGCTTCGCGACCTTCGAGGCGCGCAAGCGCCACGAGGACGCACTCGACGACGAGATCGGCGCGTGGACGGCGAGCCGCGATCCGTGGCAGGTGATGCACGTGCTGCAGGCCTTCGACGTCGCCGCCGGCGTCGTCGAGGATCTCGCGGACATGGTGGTGCGCGACCCGCACCTCCCCGGTAATCACCTGCGCGAGATCTCGCGTGCGGGCGAGAGCGTCTCGTTCCTGACCCACGCGCAACCGATGCGGCTGGACGGGGAGAGCCCCCCGCTGCGGCGCGCGCCGCTGATGGGCGAGCACAACGAATACGTCTTCCGCGAACTGCTGGGCATGTCCGAGGACGCGTACGTACGGGCGCTGGCAGACGGCGCGATTTACTAGCCGCAGTACGCCGCGTGGTGTCCGCGGCCGTCTCGGCGAGCGGAGGGCGTGAGCCCTCCGACGGTTGCCGGTCGGCGGTGTACCCCGCGTGGTGTCCGCGGGCTGACGCCCGCGGCTCGCCCGCGCGGCTCGCCCGCGCGGCTCGGCGAGCGGAGGGCGTGAGCCTTCCGACGGTTGCCGGTCGGCGGTGTACCGCGCGTGGTGTCCGCGGCTGACGCCCGCGGCTCGCCCGCGCACCCGTCAGGGGAGCCGGCGGAGTGGCTG
>JAQBZW010000080.1 GCA_027622315.1 Chloroflexota bacterium
CGTGCCCGGCGCGGTGGCCACGCCGGCCGCCGCGATCGTGCCCGGCGCCGCGAGCACGCCGGCCGCCGCGATGCCGGCGAGCTACGTCGTGCAACCCGGAGGCACGCTCTCCGAAATCGCCGAGCGCTTCGGGACCAGCGTCGATGCGCTCATGTCGGCCAACGGGATCGTCGATGCGCGGCTCGTGCGCATCGGCGTCTCACTCGCGGTGCCGGGCACGTCGGCACCGCCGGCGGCGACGGCACCGACTGCAGCGGCGGCACCGACCGCACCCGCTGCGCGCGCACGCACGTACACCGTCCGTCCCGGCGACGCGCTCTCCGAAATCGCGGAGCGCCTGGGGACTTCGACCGCAGCGCTCGCGCGCGCAAACCGGATCACGGACGCGCACCGCGTCCGCATCGGGACTGTGCTGGCGATCCCCTAGCCGCGCGGCGCGTGCCTCGCGCGCGGCGTCGTCAGCGCAGCGGACTCAGCGGCGGGGGCGCGAACGGCGTCACGTAGTACACGGGGTCGTCGCCCGCGATCTGCGCGAGCAGCTCGCCTGCCCGCTCGCCCTTGCAGCCCGTGCCGATGCGCGTAATCGCTCCGCTCTCGCCGAGCCAGAGCGCGCGTGCCTCAGCGCGCTCGAAGGCGAACAACAGGACGTATGTGGCGGCGGCGGGGTCGTCCCCGGCAGCGGCGAGCACGGCGTAGAGCCGCAGCGGAGCGCGCTGATCGCTCGCGTCGTTCAGAAAGCGCTCAATCGCCGCGCGTCCCTCGGCCGCGGGCGCCCACTCCGCCGCACATGCGGTGAGCGCGATCGCATCGACAGGCGTGCCCGCGGTCGTGCCGGTCGGGCAGCGCGGACCGGCGGCGGCGTCCCCGGTGGTGACGCACGGCGTGGTTCGAGGGGTGACGCGTGACGCGAGCACGTCCGCCGAGCCGGCCTCCACGTCCGCGATCACGTCATTCAGCAGCGGGAAGCCGGTATCGGTTTCCTGCGGATGCGTCGGCGCGGCGGAAGCTTCCGCTCCCACGGTCGGCAGCGCGGCCACGGCGACGTCGAGCTCGTACCACGTTGCGTCGAAGAACGACCAGCCGAGCCCGTCGAGCGCGAGCCACAGCTCGTCTGCACTGCGGCCGAGGATGCCGACCTCGGCGCCGGGCTGAAGCCGGCCGATCGCCGGGTAGCTGCGCGCCGGACCCATGCGCACATTCAGGTCGCTGGTCGTGACGCGTGCGTGGGCAACGACCGGGAGCGGCGTTGGCGTCGGCTCGGCCGTGGGTGCGGGCGTTGGCGTGGCGGCGATCGTCGCGGCGGGGGTCGGGGTCGGATCGGCAGCGAAGGGCCCGACGCCGCATCCAGCGCAGAGCATGGCCGCGGTCGCCGCCGCGAGCAGCGCCGCCAGGCGCGTTCCCCGCATCTTCGCCCACCTCCTCTCCGCGCGAGCAGCCCCCGCGCGGTGCGCCCGCCGAAGAGGCTACGCGCTCGGCGCGCTCGCTCGAACGGTGCGGCGCCGACGTTTCGCCGGCCGCATCGAGCGCCGAGCGGTCGCGGACCTCTATGTTTCGCCGTGGCCGCCCCGATCGGGGCGGGCATGCGCGTCAGGAGGACGGCACATGGCTCGATTCACAGTGGCGCACATCGACGCCCAACCCGCGCGACCGACCGATCGCGAGCGCGCGGAGCTCGCGTTGGCGGACGCCGAGCTCATCACCAGTCTCTGCCGCTCTGACGGCGAGGTGATCGAGTTCGCGCGCGATGCCGACGCGATCCTGTGCACCGGCTACAAGGTGGGCGAGGCGATCTTCGCGGCGTGCCCAAACGTCAAGGTGATCGTGCGCTACGGGATCGGCTTCGACAACATCGATCTCGAAGCGGCGACGCGGCACGACGTGGTCGTCTGCAACATCATCGACTACTGCATCGACGAGGTCGCGAATCACGCCTTCGCCATGCTGCTGGCGTTGAACCGCAAGCTCCTCCGGCACGATCGCGCCTCGCGCGCGGGCGAGCGCATCGCGCTGCCGCCGCTCGGTCCGATCCGCGGCGAGACGCTCGGTCTCGTCGCGTTCGGCAACATCGCGCGCGCGGTCGCCGAGCGGGCGCGACCGTTCGGCCTGCATGTGATCGCGCACGATCCGTACGTCGACCCGAAGGTCGGCGAGCCGTACGGCGTGCGCCTGACCTCGCTCGACGAGGTGATGTCGACGGCGGATTACGTCTCGGTGCACCCGCCGCTCAATGCCGAGACGCGCGGCCTCGTCGGCGCCGAGCAGATCGCGCTGATGAAGCCGACCGCCTACCTGGTGACGACCTGTCGCGGAGGTGTGGTCAACGAGCAGGCGCTGTACGACGCGCTCAAGGGCGAGCGCATCGCGGGCGCCGGCGTCGACGTGTGGGACCCGGAGCCCGTGCGCGTGGATCATCCGTTGCTCGAGTTCGACAACGTGATCGCGACGCCGCACTCGGCGTACTACTCGGACGCGTCGGTGGTCGTACAGACACAGCGCGTGGGGGAGGCAGCGGCGGATGTGTTGCGCGGCTACATGCCCCGGAACGTGGTCAACCGCGACGTGCTGAAGCGGGTGACGCTCGCCCCGCACCCCGGTCGCTGAGCGACGGAGCGGCGCTCGGGGAAGCGCTGTGGTCCGGGAAAGAACAACCGCCCGCGGGTGCGGGCGGGACCGTCTCAGTAGACGGCGGTGATGAGTGGTGCGCCCGGTAGGATTTGAACCTACGACCTCTGCCTCCGCAGGGCAGCGCTCTATCCCCTGAGCTACGAGCGCACGACCGGGACATGGTACCGGCTGCCGGTCTAACGGGAGAGTGAGAAGGCAGAGGTGGTGCCGAAGGTGAGATTTGAACTCACACGAGGATAAACCTCACTGCGCCCTGAACGCAGCGCGTCTGCCATTCCGCCACTTCGGCACGATCCAGGACCACCACTCGGGGCGCATCGCAGCTGGTGGGCGGTACTGGACTTGAACCAGTGACCTCCCGCGTGTGAAGCGGGCGCTCGTACCAACTGAGCTAACCGCCCGTGGCTGTGATCCCGAAGAAGAAGCCTACCGCCGCTCAGGCGTCGCGTTCAAGGATGCGCGCCATGAGCAGCCTCTCCGACTGAGGTCCGCGGCATGCCCTAGCATCGCGCGGCACGCGGGATCGGGCGAGAGGGGCGAACGATGGCGCTACAGCTCGGCGTTCACACCGGCCAGCAGGACATCGCGATGGATGAGCTGCGCGAGGTCTGGAACTTCGTCGACTCACACGGCTGGGACTTCATCTCCGTGTGGGATCACTTCTACGAGGCGCCGCCCCTGGACGGGACAACCCCCTGTTTCGAGGCGATCGCGGCGATGGCCGTGCTCGCGGCCGAGACCGAGCACGTGCGCATCGGTTGCCACGTGTTCTGCATGAACTACCGCAACCCGGCCCTGCTCGCGAAGTCGATCATGACCATCGACCACATCTCGCACGGACGCGTCGAGCTCGGCGTTGGGGCGGGCTGGCACGTGCAGGAACACGCCGCGTACGGCTATTCCTTCGACTCGCCGAAGGAGCGGCTCGACCGGCTCGAGGAGGGTGTGGAGGTGCTGCGCTCGCTGTTCACCAACGAACGTACGACCCACTCCGGCCGCTACTACCAGCTCGAGAACGCGACGCTCTACCCGCGGCCTGTGCAGCCGCGGATCCCAATTGTCGTCGGCGGGCGCGGCGAGAAGCGCACGCTGCGCATCGCCGCTCGTCACGCCGATGGCTGGAACGTGCCATACATCAACGTCGAGGAGTTCGAGCGACTGAACGGTGTGCTCGACATGTGGTGCGAGCGCGAGGATCGCGACCCCGCGCTGATCGAGCGCTCGGTCAACCTGCACATGCACATGGGCACGAACGACGCCGATGCGGCGCGGGTGCTGGCGGCGCGAGGCGGCGCCAGCGCCGCGTCGGGCGCGATCAGCGGTACGCCGCAGCGCGCGATCGAAACGCTGAAGGCGTACGAGGCGGCCGGCGCTTCCCGCGTCAGCATCGCGCTGCGGCCACCGATCGAGTGGGATGCGCTGCGTGCGTTCGCGGAGGAGGTGATCCCGGCGCTGGGGTAGGCTTGGGGCGGAGGCGGAGTGCTCTACGAACCGTCGCGCGCCCTGCTCGAACGCTGGCTCCCGGGCACTGCGCCGCACGCCGTGCAACGTCTCGACGAGGGCTTCCGCCACGACGTCTTTCGCATCGACACCGCCCGCGGTTCGTACGTGCTGAAGATCGCGGCTCCGCCGGTCTCCATCGAATCTGTGCTCTGCGCGCACCAGTGGCTGACCCGGATCGCCGCGCGCCTGCCCGAGGTCGCGGCGCCGCTCGCGGCGCCGGACGGCAGCACCGCGATCATGGACCACGGCCGGCTGAGCACACTGCTGCCCTACGTCGCCGGCGAGCACCCCAGTCGCTTTCGACGCGAGCACCGCGTCGCCGCCGCGCACACGCTGGCGCGCATCCATCACGCGGCGGCGACGATTCCGGATCCGCCTCCCCGACCGGGATTCCCGTCGTGGCAGGATCTCGACTGGCGCCGCAATCAGTGGTGGGACTGGGACCACCTCCGTGCGGCGCTCCCGAATGCCGCCGATGCGCCCGAGCACGTGCACCCGGCGACGCTGGCGACCGTGCTCGATCGACAGCTCGGCGTGCTTCCGGTCGCCGTGAAGGAGCTGGCGCACCGCCAGCCGTGGGAGACCCATCCCCTGCACGGCGACTACGGGCCGGGGAATCTCCTGATCCGCGACGACCGCGTCGTCGGGGTGTTCGACTGGGACGAGGCGCGCCTCGACTGGCGGGCATGGGAGGTGGCCGACGGCGTGTGGTCGTTCAGCCGCCACGTCCGTCGCGACGACTTCGATCGGGAACACGCGCGGGAGTTCGTGGCGGCATACGAGACGGCCGGCGGCATCGTGGCGCCCGGCGAACGCGCCTATCTCGTCCTGCTCATGCGCGTCCGGCTGCTGGGCGATGCCCTGTACGGTCTCGGTCGCTGGCAACGCGGCGATGAGGCCGACTGGGACGAACTCGCCGCGTACGTGCGCGCGCTGGAGACGCTCGAAGGCGTCGACTCGATCGACGAGGGGTAGCGAATGACTGACGAACTGTCGCGCTGTCCGTGGCCTAGCGACGACCCGGCGATGGTCCGCTACCACGACGAGGAGTGGGGCGTTCCCCTTCACGACGATCGCGCACTGTTCGAGTTCCTGACGCTCGAGGGGGCACAGGCGGGCCTCTCGTGGCGCACGATCCTCAACCGCCGAGCCGGGTATCGCGCCGCGTTCGCCGACTGGGACATCAAACGCATCGCCGCCTTCGGTGATGACGACGTGGTGCGGTTGCTGGCCGATCCGGGCATCGTTCGCAATCGCGCGAAGGTTGTCGCGACGATCGGCAACGCCAGCGCCGCGCTCGACGCGGCAGCGGAATTCGGCTCGCTCGACCGTTTCTTCTGGCAGTTCGTCGATGACGAGCAACGCGTGAACGCTTACCGATCGATCGCCGAATTACGAGCCGAGACCGATCAGTCGCAGCGTATGAGTCGCGATCTGAGGGCGCGTGGCTTCCGCTTCGTCGGCCCCACGATCTGCTACGCGTTCATGCAGGCGACGGGCATGGTCAACGACCACGTGGTGACCTGCTTCCGCTACCACGAGGTGTGACGATCGGAGCCGGCCCCGGGCGGCTGATATGCCGCCCTGGCGGCGTCAGCGTGGCGCGGCCAGGCAGTGGCGCGCGTCGGTACTTCGACAAGCTCCAGAGGAACGGGACGAGCCGGGCGGGGCGTGCGTCTGTCCTTCGACAAGCTTAAGACGGACGGGAGGAGCCGGCGGTCTGCGTCTGTCCTTCGACAAGCTCAGGACGAACGGGAGGGGCCGGCGGCCTGTGTCGGTCCTTCGACAGGCTCAGGACGAACGGGAGGGGCCGGCGGACTGCGTCTGTCCTTCGACAGGCTCAGGACGAACGGGAGGGGCCGGCGGACCGCGTCTGTCCTTCGACAGGCTCAGGACGAACGGGACGAACGGGACGAACGGGACGAACGGGACGAACGGGACGAACGGGACGAACGGGACGAGCCGGGCGGGGGCGTGCGTCTGTCCTTCGACAAGCTCAGGACGAACGGAGGGTGGTCACGCAGTCCGCTGGCTCCTCCGTTCGTCCTGAGCCTGTCGAAGGACGCACCATGGGGAGCCCAGCGTTTCGGAATCGACCAGGCGCGCGCGATTGGCGTTCGCGTTGCCTGATGCCTGCAGCAGTGCCGGCGCGAACGCGGAGCGCTCGCCATAGACTCGCGGCGACCGCCGCCCCGACTGTGGGCAAGTCGGTCGGACTACGCGCGCGCCGGAACCTCGACAGTGCCGATTACGCCCGCCGCTCGTAATCGCTCGAGCTCAGACTCCACGAGCCCCAGATCCGCGGCGAGTACCTCCGCCGTGTGCTCGCCCAATAGCGGGGGCGACACGAGCGGGACGTCGCTCTTCGACAGCCGCGGCGGGAAGGCGAGCAGCGGGATCTCACCCTCGGTCGGGTGCTGCACGTGCCTCACGAAGTCGCGAGCGAGCAGGTGCGGATCGGTGAACAGATCGCGCGTGTCGAGGGTCGCCCCCGCGGGCACGCCGGCCTCGCCGAGCACGCGCATCGCCTCGTGCTTCGTGTGTTGCCGCGTCCACGCCTCGATCTCGCGCGAGAGCTCGGCCGTATGCGCCACGCGCGCATCGGGCGTCGCGAAGCGCGGGTCCTCACGCAGCTCCGGCCGGCCCATGCCCGTGCAGAGGTCGTCCCACATGCGCGGGGTGGTCGCCATGACGTAGACGTAGTCGTTCGCGCCGAACGGCTTGCAGGGGAAGAGGTCGACGGTCGGTCCCGCGTAGTTGCCCTTGCGTGGCGCGGCTTCGCGGCCCCAGTCGGAGCCGTTCGCGATCACCGTGCGCATGTAATACGTCACGGCCTCCTGCATCGAGATCTCGATCTGCTGGCCCTCGCCCGTCTGGAGCTTGTGCACGTATGCGGCCGTGATCGCGAGCGCGAGCTGCATGCCCGTGCCGCTGTCGCCGACCGTGTAGCCGGGCCGCATGGGTGGGCCGTCCTCAGTTCCCGTGACCGAGAACGCGCCGCCCACCGCCTGCGCCACCATGTCGTAGCTCTTGTACGTGGAGTACGGACCGGAGAGACCGAATCCCTTCAGCCGCGCAAAGATGATGCTCGGGTTGCGCTCGCGCATCACCTCGTAGCCGATGTCCAGTTTCTCGATCACACCCGGACCGTAGTTCTCGACGAAGACGTCGAAGTGGGGCACGAGTCGGAGCATGAGCTCGCGACCTTCGGGTGTGTCGAGCCCGAGCGCGAGGCTGCGCTTGTTCGCATTCCAGTTCAGGAAGTACGGCCGGTTGTCCGTGCCGCGAGTGCGGCCGCGACCCGGGTCGCCCACGCCGGGGCGTTCCACCTTCACGACGTCGGCGCCGAGCATGGCGAGCGCTTGCGTGCACGAGGTGCCGGCCTCGTACTGCGTCATGTCCAGGACCCGCATCTTCGCCAGTGCGCCGGTCATGGTTGCCTCCCTCGGTGCCCTGTGGCCTCAGTCGATCGTGAATTACGCGCGATGTTACGTTGCCGCGCGCCTGCGCGGCGCCGGCCTGCTCGGGCGCCTCCGCTCGCGGCGCGGCCCGGGCGGGCGGCTATCCCCGATTCGGCTAGGATGAGCGGCGCGCGCGCATCGCGTGCGCACCTGGCGATCGCTCGCGCACCTCAGCGCGCTTCACGCGGAACGGATGACCTCATGGCTGACTCCCTCAACTCGTTTGGGACGCGCGAGACGCTCTCGGTGGGCGCGGATACGTTCACGATCTACCGGCTTCCCGCGGCCGCCGAACGCCTCGGCGTGTCGCTCGACCGGCTGCCGTTCTCGATCCGCATCCTGCTCGAGAACCTGCTCCGCTACGAGGACGGCGTGAGCGTGACCGCGGACCAGGTGCGCGCGGTTGCACACTGGGACCCGGTTGCCGAGCCGGACACCGAGATCGCCTTCCGCCCGGGTCGCATCCTGCTCCAGGACTTCACGGGCGTCCCGGCCGTGGTCGACCTGGCCGCGATGCGCGACGCGATGGCAGAGATGGGTGGCGAC
Organism: Chloroflexota bacterium; assembly: GCA_027622315.1. Lineage (GTDB taxonomy): Bacteria > Chloroflexota > Dehalococcoidia > UBA2979 > UBA2979 > VGNK01. The sequence goes on from JAQBZW010000080.1 coordinate 8,136, forward strand.
CCGGACAAGATCAACCCGCTGCAGCCGGTCGACCTCGTGATCGACCACTCGGTTCAGGTAGACGCCTTCGGTATGGCGGACGCGTTTCGCATCAACGCCGAGCGTGAGTTCGAACGCAACAAGGAGCGCTACCAGCTCCTGAAGTGGGCGCAGGGCGCGTTCCGCGGATTCCGCGTCGTGCCGCCCGACACGGGCATCGTGCACCAGGTGAACCTCGAGTACCTGGCGCCGGTCGTGCTCGTGGACGAAAACGGCAACGCGTACCCGGACTCGCTCGTGGGCACCGACTCGCACACGACGATGATCGACGGGCTGGGCGTGCTCGGCTGGGGCGTGGGCGGGATCGAGGCCGAGGCGGCGATGCTCGGCCAGCCCGTGTCGATGCTGATCCCGCAGGTCATGGGCGTGCACCTCACAGGCCGGCTGCCCGAGGGCGCCACCGGCACCGACCTCGTGCTGCGCGTGACCGAGCTGCTGCGCGCGCGCAACGTCGTCGGCAAGTTCGTCGAGTTCTACGGCAGCGGGCTCTCCACGCTCGCGCTCGCCGCGCGCGCGACGATCGCGAACATGTGTCCCGAGTACGGCGCAACCGTGGGTTTCTTCCCGGTCGACGCCGAAACGCTGCGCTATCTCGAGTTCACCGGTCGCGACGCCGGCATCGTCAGCCGCGTCGAGGCGTACACGAAGGCGCAGGGCCTCTTCCGCACGGACGAGACGCCGAATCCGGAGTTCAGCGAGGTGCTCGAACTGGACCTGGGGTCGATTGAGCCGAGCCTCGCCGGGCCGAAGCGGCCCCAGGATCGCATCCCGCTGAGCGGCTTCAAGCAGTCCGCGCTGAAGGAAATCGCCGATCAGATCGCGGCTGGCGGCGGAAGCGAGCCCGTCCCGGTCTCGCAGAACGGCGATTCGTTCGATCTCGACAACGGCTCAATCGTGATCGCGGCGATCACTTCGTGCACAAACACCTCGAACCCGGAGGTGATGGTTGGCGCCGGACTGCTCGCGAAGAAGGCGGTCGAGCGCGGGCTGCGCACGCCGCCGTGGGTGAAGACCAGCCTCGCACCGGGATCGAAGGTGGTGACCGACTACCTCGATGACGCCGGGCTCACGCCGTTCCTCGATCAGCTCGGCTTTGACCTCGTCGGCTACGGCTGCACGACGTGCATCGGCAACTCCGGGCCGCTGCCCGACGCGATCGACAAGGCCGTCGACGAGGGGCACCTTGCGGTCGCGGCCGTGCTCTCGGGCAACCGCAACTTCGAGGCGCGCGTGCACAACAAGGTGCGCTCGAACTACCTCGCGTCGCCGCCGCTCGTCGTCGCGTACGCGCTCGTCGGCCGCACCGACGTGGACCTCTACAACGAACCGCTCGGCGGGGGCAGTGACGGGCAGCCCGTGTTCCTGCGCGACATCTGGCCGACGCAAGCCGAGGTGAGCGCGGTGATCGACGCGTCCGTGCGGCGCGAGATGTTCGTCCGCGAGTACGGCGACGTGTTCAAGGGCGACGAGCGCTGGGCCGAGCTCGAGGCCTCGACCGGTGACCGCTTCGAGTGGGACCCGGAGTCGACGTACGTGCGGCGGCCGCCGTTCTTCGAGAACCTCCCGCGCACGCCGGTGGCGCCCACGAACATCCGCGAGGCGCGTGTGCTCGCCGTACTGGGCGACTCCGTGACGACGGATCACATCTCGCCCGCGGGTGCGATCGCGCGCGCGACGCCGGCGGCGAAGTACCTCGACGAGCACGAGGTGTCGGTCGGCGCCTACAACTCGTACGGCTCACGGCGCGGCAATCACGAGGTGATGATGCGCGGCACGTTCGCGAACGTGCGGCTGCGCAACGGGCTCGTCGAGCGCGAGGGTGGCTGGACGCAGCACCTGCCCGACGGCGAGGAGATGACGATCTGGGACGCCGCCGAGCGCTACCGCGAGGAGGGCGTCCCGCTGATCCTGATCTCCGGCCGTGAGTACGGCTCCGGCTCGTCGCGCGACTGGGCGGCGAAGGGCCCGTACCTCCAGGGCGTGAAGGCGGCGATCGCGATCTCGTTCGAGCGCATCCACCGCAGCAACCTGATCGGCATGGGCATCCTCCCGCTGCAGTTCGTCGACGGGCAGACGCCGGAGTCGCTCGGGCTCACGGGCCGTGAGCGCTACGACATCGACGGCATCAGCAACGACATCAAGCCGGGCGATCAGCTGCCCGTGCGCGCGCTCGCCGACGACGGCACGGAGACCGCGTTCGTCGTCCGCTGTCGCATCGATACGCCGGTGGAGGTGGACTACTACCGCCACGGCGGGATCCTGCAGTACGTGCTGCGGCAGCTGCTCGAGAGCTAGGCACCCGAGCGGCGTTCGTTGAGACGAAGCCCCGGGCAGCCCCCGGGGCTTCTTCGATCGCTACGCGCGCTACGTTGACATTCGCGCGACGCGAGTCAGCGACTGTTGCGCCAGACTCACGGCGTCGCCGCGCCTGCCGAAGCGAGGGAGAGACCATGACCACGATGGTTCCGTACAGCCCGCAGGTCCTGCCGCCGGGCCTCCGCTCGCGCATCGTCGACGGCATCAACGGGATCAGCGTGCACATCCTCGAGGCCGGCTTCAAGCCGGCCGGGCGTCCGCTGCTGTTGTTGCTGCACGGCTTCCCGGAGCTCGCGTTCAGCTGGCGGAAGGTGATGCCGCTGCTGGCCGACGCCGGCTACTACGTCGTCGCGCCGGACGTGCGGGGCTACGGGCGCACGGGCGGCACGGCCGTCACGTTCGACGACGATCCGGCGCCGTACTCAACGCTGAACAAGGTGCGAGACGCGGTCGCGCTCGTGGCGACGCTGGGCTACCGCGAGGTCGCCGCAGCGATCGGCCACGACGCCGGTGCGGGCATTGCCGCCTGGTGCGCGCTCGTGCGGCCGGGCGTGTTTCGCTCCGTCGCCATGATGAGCGCGCCGTTCGGCGGGGTGCCCCGGCTGCCCTTCAATACGGCGAACGAAAGGGGAGAGGCCGCGCCCGAGCCCACGCGGGGCTCGGAGCTCGACGCGGCCCTGGCGAAGCTCTCGCCGCCGCGCAAGCACTACCAGTCGTACTACTCCACCCGCGAGGCGAACGAGCACATGTGGCACTGCGCGCAGGGGGTGCATGCCTTCATGCGCGGCTACTACCACCACAAGAGCGCGGACTGGAAGCAAAACCGTCCACACCCGCTGGCCGGTCTGACCGCCGCCGAACTGGCGAAGCTGCCGAAGTACTACGTGATGGACCTCGGCAAGGACATGGCCGAAACCGTCGCGGCGGAGATGCCTTCCCCCTCGGAGATCGCCGCCGGCGCATGGCTGCCCGAAGCCGAGCTCGCGGTCTACGCCGAGGAGTACGGGCGTAACGGCTTCCAGGGCGGCCTGCAGAGCTATCGCTGCGGCACGAGCGGCATCGCCGCCGCGGAGGGCTCGCTGTTCTCGGGCCGCACGATCGACGTGCCATCGTGCTTCATCTCGGGCGCGAGCGACTGGGGGAACTACCAGACGCCGGGCGCGATCGAGCGCATGCGCGACAGCGCGTGCACACAATTCCGCGGCATCCACCTGGTCGAAGGGGCGGGGCACTGGGTGCAGCAGGAGCAGCCCGCCCGCGTCGGGGCGCTGCTGATCGACTTCCTCCGCGGGGAGGACTGAGCGAGCGCGCCGAGCCTGAAAGCGGCGCGTGAGCGCGGGCCGCGAATGATGCCCGCGCCGCTCCGCGCGTCCCTCGTTCCACTCGGGACGAACGGGGCGTGTTCCGGAGCGCGGGCGTCCTACCCGAGCGCCCCCTGCGCGGCGTACTCGCTGATTTCGTCGTCCGTGCACGCCAGCAGGTCGCGGAGCACATGCTCGGTGTCCTCGCCGAGCGCGGGCGCGGCCTTGCGCAGCTGTACCGGCTTCGCGGAGAAGCGCGTGACGAGGCCGTCGTATGGCGTCGGCCCCATCACCGAATGGTCGAGCGTGACGAAGAACTCGCGGTGCGCGAGCTGTGGGTCGGCGTAGAGGTCACTCGGGCGCTGCACGACGGCCGCCGGCACGCCGGCGGCGGTGAGCCGCTCGACCGCGGCCCACGGCTCCTGCGGCGCGAGCCACGCCGCGAGC
>JAQBZW010000081.1 GCA_027622315.1 Chloroflexota bacterium
CGTGTACCAGACGGCGCCGTCCGGCGCCGGAGCGACGTCGTGCGGGTGCGCGCCCGCCGGCACGGAGTACTCCTCGATAACGGGGTCGCGCGGGCGCGGTCGCGCCGTAGGCGTGCCGGCTGGCTCGGTGACCGGGACGGCGGTCTGGAAGCCAGTCGCCGTGGCGGCGGCGGTCGCCGCCGCGGGGGCCACGGTCGGCGTGAACACGTGCGTTTGGGCGTCGTCACCACCGCACGCGGCGAGGCCGATCGCGGTGACCGCGGCGAACGCCGCGGCATACACGGACGCGCGCAGCGCGAGGCGGAGCGTGTACGTCATGCGATCGATCGTACGGTGCCCGGTCGTGCCACCCGCGCCACAAAGTGGCGCGGCTACGCTAGGGCCCGCGCCGGGGTGGCGGAACGGCAGACGCAGCGGACTTAAACTCCGCGGCCGCAAGGCGTGTGGGTTCGAATCCCACCCCCGGCACCACCACCCGTGGCCCCGCAGCCGGTCGCCCACACCCGCGCTGCGCGCGCCCCCGCCGGCGCACGCAGCACCGACCCCGATTCGTTGACACCCGACGCATACAATCTGTACGTTTCCACAGGAGTCACCACCACCGTGATACCCGCACACGCCGCGCGCCACGCGAGCGGCGGCTCATCCCAGGAGAAACGCCATGGCCCCCGATCTGCTGCCCGACGCCGCGCGCGACGCCCGCGTTGAGACGTATGCGCATCTGCTCGAGTACGGGCGGGAGCGCGGCTACAAGCTCGACTGGCTGACGCCGCGCGAGACCTTTGGCACGCACCCGGAAGCCTCCGCAGGGGGCGGACTGCTGCTGCAGGACATCGACCGCGGCGTGTTCGCGGACGCGCCCGACTGGAGCGACAACCTCACGGGCCGCCCGCGCGGCTCGCTCGCGCGCGCGAATGCGCCCAAGGTCGGGAATTACTCCGTCCGCACCAAGGGCGACATCTGGCTGCGCAACGCCGCGCAGCTCTACGAAGAGGCCGTGCAGCGGCAGTGGTCGTCCGCCGTCGATATCCCGTGGGACACGCTCGAGGAGCTGCCGGACGAGATCGAGCGCGCCGAGTGCCAGCTCGCGACGTTCCTCACCGAGGTGGAGTTCGTCGCCGGCGACGTCCCGGGCAAGTGGATCGCCGAGACCACGCCGGACTACTACGAGCCGCGCATGTTCCTGATCTCGCAGATCATGGACGAGGCGCGCCACCTCGACGTCTTCCGCAAGCGCGCCCTCGCCAACGGCGGCGGGCTGCTCATGCAGACCTCAAACGCTGCGCTCGCAGGCGCCGCGATTGACTCCGCCCGCGACTTCACGGAGATGTCCGCTCGCCTGCACATCTCCGGCGAGGGCCTCGTGCTCTCGATCTTCCGGATGGGCGAGCGCATGTCCTACAACGAGGCCGAGAAGGCGATCTACCGCCTCGCGGCTTCGGACGAGTCGCGGCACGTCGCCTTCGGCGTCATGCACCTCCAGTACCTCTCACAGGCGCAGCCCGAGCGCCGCGAGGAGATCCACTCCTATCTCGACGAGATCGAGCTCGGCCTCGTAATCGGCGCCGGCGGTCAGAACCCCGCCACGCGCGGGACACCGTCGAACGCCGCGCTCGCGATCCTGCTCGGAGGCGGAGCGGACAGCGCCGCGATCGAGGAGGGCGCACAGATTGCGCTCGCCGTCAGGCAGCGGCAGGTCAAGGAATACGTGCAGCGCGTGAAGGTCGCCGGGTTCGGCGACCGCTTCGAGAACGGGCGCGCGAACGCCGCGCTGGCGCAGTACGTCGCGGCCTGAGCAGCACACACGTATCGCCGCGCTGCGTGCGCGGCGATACGCCCGGACCCCCGGACTGACCGAGCGTCACCGCCACGCTCGGAGCGACACACGGAGGCAGCATGGTTCAGACCACTCGGAAAACCGCTCGTGCAAAGGGTGAGCACGCCGGCAACGGTGCAACGAATGGTGCAACGAATGGCGCAACGAATGGCGCGACCAACGGCGCCGGCGCCGGCCGTGTGATCCCCACTCCCGCCACGCCGCCTGCGCCGCTGATGGTTGAGCCGCCCGATCTGAGCTGGATGGACAAGACCACCGGCTGGGGAACGCGCGCACTGCCGGATCTCGTGCACGGCGGCGGGCTCACGATCGACGCACTGAACATCGGGACGTACTCGAAGGTCCCGGACCACTTCCCGTACCGCAATCGCCTCCCGCGCGGCGCGTACCCCTCGCCCATCGCGGGCTCCATCGGCGGCTACTACCTGCAGGACAAATGGGAGCAGTGGGCCGACTGCGCGGGCCAGATGTACGAAGAAGGCATCTCGCGCCGCTGGTCGACCGCCACGGACGTGCCGTGGGAAACCGCCACCGGGCTGCCGGACGACGTGGAGATCGCGCTCTGCCAGGTGGCGACCGAGCTCTCGCACCAGGGCTCGATCGAGACCGAGGTGGTGTGCAGCTGGCTGCAGAACCTCAGCCCCGGCTACCACGAGGTCAAGCTCTTCCTCGCGACCAACGTCTACGACTCCGCTCGAATGTTCGAGGGCTATCGCAAGCGCGGCATGGTCAACGGCGGCGGCATGCTCTTCGAGAGCCCCGGGCGCATGAACCGCGCCGTCATGGAGACGTTCTCGGGCTGGACCCAGACCGTGCTCGGGCTGTGGTTCCTGCGCGGCGCGCTCCAACTCACGATCCTCCGCTACCTCGCCGCCTACGGTCCCACTGAGGCCGACAGCGTGCTGGCCGCGCGCATGATCCCGGACCGCATGCGCGCCGCGGCATACGCCGTGGATCACATCCGGCAGGCGATCGCCGCGCGACCGGACCAGCGCGTCGCCTTCGCGATGTGGCTCACGAACCTCGAGCTCGCGCAGGCGGCGGACGCCAAGGACCCCGTGCTCTGGGAAGCGCTCGCGGTGGCACTCGGCGGTGGCGTGAAGCAGATCGATGCCGGGATGGCGATCGTGCGCCGGCTCCAGCACGATTGGGTGCAGAGCTACATCGACCGCGCTCGCTCCGCGGGCCTCGAGCGCGGCACGGATCTGGGACGGCCGTACCAGGCGATGCTCGCCGAAGGCGCGACCGCCGCCACATAGGCGCCACCCGAGGGAGGCAGCGATGCCGCTCCATACCTACCAGTGCGACGACTGCGGTTCCGTGTTCGAGGTGCTCGTGCGCCCGCCGCGTCGTGCAGAACCCGCGAAGTGCGAATTCTGCGGCCAGCCGAATCTCACGAAGAAGCTCTCGGCGTTCGCCGTGACGCACAACGAGATCGACGCCATTCGGGCACTCGACCCGATGTACAAGCGCATGGTCGAAGACCAGATGGCGCGCACCCCGGAGGCGGAACCGATGCGCCTCCTCAACAAGCTCACGCCGTTCGAGACGGCGAAGGATCCCGGCGACCCGATCGACTTCTAGGCATCGATCCGCCGGCGTCGGCTCACATCACCGTCCTCGCATTGCAAAGGAACACCATGGCGACCACTCGCCCCACGAAGAGCACTGCCGCGGCGAAGCCGGCCACGGCCACCCGCAAGCCTGCGGCGAGGAAGGCCGCTCCGGCCGCGACGCGCGGCGCGAAGAAGCTCGTATTCCCGTCCGTCGAATGGTTCGCCGGGCTGGCTGCGCTCGCGAAGGCGGATGAGGCCTACCGCAAGTTCGGGCGTCTCAACGCGACCGTCGTCTTCGTCGCGGGGGCGAGTGCGATCGAGGTCACGTTCGATGTGCTGGATATCCACAGCATCCGCAAGGTCAACGAGAACCACATGCGCGACGCCGACTTCGTGGTCGAGCTTGCGCCTGAGCTGTGGACGGCGATGCTCGACGACATCAAGAAGCACGGTCACGCCACCCAGGAATGGACGCTGAACACGCTCGACCTGCGCCTCGACGAGCCGATCCACGCGAACCTGCTCGACGACGGCTTCAAGGCGGACATGTTCTTCCGCTACAACCCGAGCCTGCAGCGCTTCTTCGACAACGCAGCCCAGCTGGACTTCACGGTGAAGGTGGCAGCCACGGCTTGAGCCGAGGGCCGGAGTTCGTCTGCCACAGCCCGCCGGCCGCACCGGCGGGCTGTCCCGTTGACCCCGGCCTCACCCGCGGACCGGACCCTCACCCCCGCCCCGCTCCCTCGTGCGCGGAGGCCGGACCCTCACCCCCGGCCCCGCTCCCTCGTGCGCGGAGGCCGGACCCTCACCCCCGGCCCCGCTCCCTCGGACGGAGGCCGGACCCTCCCCCCCGGCCCCGCTCCCTCGGACGCGGCGGAGCTTCGCGACGCTGGAGGTCCGCCGAGGGAGCGGGGAGCTTGCCTTGCCAGGCGGTGTGCCCGTCGCGACGGACGGGTGGTTCGTGTCCGATCGGTTCGCCGACACCCTGGCGTGTCGCCCGCCGCCGAGCGGGCTCCCCGCTCCCTCGGCGAACCTCCGGCATTGCGAAGCTCCACAGTGCACGACGGAGCGGGGCCGGGGGTGAGGGATCCCCGGGGGTGAGGCTCCGCCGCCGGAGCGATACCATCGCGATTCGCCACCGACACGGAGATGGAAGGGCCGATCGATGATCGAGGGTATCCGCGTGGTCGAACTGAGTACGGACGTCGCCGGCGCGTTCCTCGGGCGGCTGCTCGCCGCCTACGGCGCCGACGTGATCGTGGTCGAACCGCCGGGCGGACACCTGATCCGCAGCCTGCCGCCCCACAAGGGGGACGGCCCGGACGCGAGCGTGCTCGCGGCATACCTCCACGCCGGCAAGCGCAGCGCAACGCTGGATCTCCGTGACGGCGCCGACCGCGCGCTCGTCGCGCGGCTCGTACGCTCCGCCGATGCCGTGATCGACTCGCACGCACCGGGCGCGCTCGCGGCGCTAGGACTCGACCTCGACGCGCTCGTCGAGGAGCGGCCGGCGACCGTCGTGTGCGCGATCACGCCGTACGGGCAGACCGGCCCGCGCGCGGGCTGGCGCGCTACGTCACTGACGGCAGCGGCGACGGGCGGCCAGATGTCGATGGCCGGGGACCCGGACAAGCCGCCGCTCAAGACCGCCGGACACCAGGCCTACTACCAGGCCGCGCTGCATGCCTTCGGCGCGATCACGGCCGGCCTCTACACGGCGCGCGTGACCGGCCTGGGCGACGTGATCGACATCTCGATCCAGGAGGTACAGGTCGCGACGCTCGAGGGCGCCGGACCCGGCGCGCTGACGCGCGGCGGTGACGGGTTCCGCACGGGAAACCTCACATTCGCGCAGTGGGGCATTCACCAGAGCGCGGACGGCTGGGTCGGCGTGGCGGCGATGCCACGCCAGACCGGCGCGATCTACGACTGCATCGGACATCCCGAGTTCAAGGCCGACCCGACCGTCGCGAACGGCTGGTCGCCGGGCGGCAACGAGCTGCTCGGCGCGCTGCTTCCGCCGTGGATCGCCGAGCGCACTTCACAGCAGATCTTCGCCGAGGCGGCGAAGGTACGCGCACCCTTCTCTCTAATCCCGACGCCGCGCGAGCTGCTCGAGTGGCCGGCGCTCGCGGAGACCGAGTTCTGGCGGTGGGTCGAGCACCCCGTGCTCGGCCGACACCCGCTGCCCGGCGGACCGATCGAGTTCAACGGCAGCGACCGCGGCGATCAGCGGCGCGCGCCGCTGGCGGGCGAGCACAGTGCCGAGGTGCGGGCCGAGCTCGACGCCGGCGCGGCGCCGGCATGGGCCGCAGGCGTGAGCGCGGCGAGCGGCGAAGCGGCGCTGCCATATGCGGGCATCCGCGTGATCGACGCCACGCAGATCTGGGCCGGGCCGTACGGCACGCGTCTGATGGCCGACATGGGCGCCGATGTGATCAAGGTCGAGGGGCCCGCATTCCCGGACGGCATTCGCACGATGGCCGGCGCCACGCAGGCGCCCGCGATCAACCAGAGTGCCTACTTCAACGAGTACAACCGCAACAAGCGCGGCATCGCGCTCGACATCCAGAAGCCCGCGGGCATGGAGGCGTTGCTCCGCCTGCTCGGCGAGGCCGACGTCTTCGTCGAAAACTGGAGCTCAGGCGTCGCCGATCGCCTCGGCCTCACCTTCGAGGCGCTGCACGCGCTCAACCCCCGCCTGATCGTGATCTCGATGCCCGGCTTCGGCCACCGCGGCGGCGACTCCGCCCGCGTCGGCTTCGGCCCGTCGATCGAACAGATGGGCGGTCTCGTCGCGCTCCAGGGCTACGAAAGCGGTCCGCCGCACCGCAGCGGCATCTCGTACGGCGATCCGATGGCGGGCGTGACCGGTTCCGCCGCGCTCGGGGTGGCGCTGATCGCACGCGAGCGCACGGGCGAGGGCAGCGACGCGCTGGTAGCCCAGCGCGACGTGATCATCGGTCTGATCGGTGAGTACGTCGTCGCCGAGGCACTCGGCGTGCCGCTGCCGACCCAGATCGGCAGCCACGATGCGCTCTGGGCGCCGCACAACGTGTACCAGGCTGCCGACGGAGCGACGCGGCCGGTCTTCGGCCCGCTCGGGGACGTCCTGCGCGAACTCACCGACCGCTGGCTGACGATCGCGATCGACAGCGACGATGCGTGGCGCGCGCTTCGCGATGCGATCGGCGGCCCGCGGCTCGCCGATCCGGCGTACGCGACGCTCGCCGGCCGGCGAGCGTCGGAGGCGGAGATCGACTCGGTGATCGGCGAATGGGTGCGCACCCAGGATGCCGATGCTGCCGCCGCGCGGCTGCAAGCCGCCGGCGTGGCGGCCGCGCCGGTGCTCACGCCGCTGCTCGTGACGACCGACGAACACCTGCTCGCGCGCAGCGCGTTCCTCGCGCTCGACCACCCCGACGCCGGGCATATCCGTACCACGAGGCCAACATGGCGCTTCCGGCGCCGCCCGATCACGAGCGTGCGGCCGGCCCCCCAGTTCGCCCAGCACACGGCGGAGGTGCTCACCACGCTCGGTGGCTACAGCGAGGCGGAGGTGGCGGCATTCCTCGAGGCGGGTGTGGTGGCGGAGGACCTCGTACCGGCGTAACGGCACCTTCTCGGCAAGCCTCGGCTGATGAGCCGGGGTGCACGGCTGTGTGATCGCGCGCCGCTCGCCTGACGGGTCGCCGCTGGCGCTGGCCAACACCGTCGAGCGGCGGCCGACAAGCCGCCGACGCCCCCTACGGCGCAGCGGTGCGGGTCGCCGGGGAGCCGTCGGCAGCCCGGTACGCCGCCGGTGCGCATGCGCACAGCCGTGCACCCCGGCTTATTAGCCGAGGCTTGCCGAGAAGGTGGGACCAGCGTCTCGCGCGTGTGCGGACGGGGGGCGCGCCGGCGTCTCCGCCGGCGCGCTCATCGCGTCGGTGGCTAGCTGCCGCGCCGCGGCAGTTGGACCGTCGCCTCGGCCGGGGTGGTGATGCCGACGCGGTCGTTCTCGATCCAGAGATCGATCGTGACCTCGCCCATCGAGCCGTCGCCCTCGGACTTGCCGGTGACCTCGCCCTTGATGCGCAGGTGATCGTTCGGCATGTTCATCTTGCGCATCTGGAAGCTGAGCTTGCGCACCCAGCCGCCGGGGCCGGCCCAGTCGGTCAACAGGCGCGCGAGCGCCGCCTGCGTGAAGCCCGTGTTGTAGAAGATGTCGGCGTGGCCGGCTTCCTGTGCGAAGCCGGGGTCGTGGTGCACGGGGTAGAAGTCCTGTGAACCGCTGACCTGTTCGGCCATCTTCGTCCAGGTCAGATCGAGCGTGTAGCCGGCGAGTTCCTCACCGTCGCTCACGTCCTCCCAGTAGCGCTGCGCGGTCGATATCGTGGTCACGCGCGGGCTCCTTCGGTGTCGGCCGCGACGGCCTCTGGTGTGCGATGTGTCAGCAGCGTGTTGCGGCCCACGGCGACGAGTTCGCCGTTCTGATCGGTGATGCGGTTCTCGGTGACGATCCACACCGCCTTCGGATCGAGGCGGATCGGCTTCTCGAACATGTCGACGACCTCGCTCTGCGCGGAGAGCCGGTCGCCGATGTGGATCGGCCTGAGGTACTCCCAGTCCGTGTTCATGTTGATCAGGCGGGCGCCCCGGGTCGGGATGTCGCCCATCAGGTTCTGCTCCTGGACGCGCGGCCACGCGCCGTTGCCGGAGAAGTAGCTGACCATCGCGGGCGGCGCGATCACGCCGCCGTGCTCCGTGGTCACCGCGAAGTCAGGGTCGAGAAACAGCGGGTTTGTGTCTTCGACCATGTGGCAGTAGCGGCGGATCGGATCGTGCTCCACGGGGTAGCGCCCTCGGCGCGCCTCGGTCTTCTTGCCGATCCACTCCTTGCGCACGGCCTCGATGTCGTATGGCCCGTCGACTGCCTTCGGCATGCCCACCTCCTTCAGCTCGTACCCGGGCGTCGCGCCAGCGCGACCAGCGCACGATAGCAACGACCGTGATGGCTGTGCACCCGCACGCGCGGGCGCGGCGAGACTGTGACTACGTTGCGACCGCGGCTGCGGCAGCCGCGCTCCCGGCGATCCGGCCGAACACCGCCCCCGCCATCAGTCCGGAGCCGCCCGCGTAGTTATGGAAGAACAGCCCGCCCACGAGCTCGCCGGCCGCGTACAGGCCGTCGATCGGACGGTCCTCAGTGTCGAGGACCTGGCCGGTGCGCGGCGTGATGCGCAGCCCGCCGAAGGTGAAGGTGATCCCACACGTCACGGCGAAGCCCACGTACGGCGGCTGGTTGAGCGGCAGCGCCCAGTTCGACTTCGGCGGCTGGACGCCAATGGTCGCCAGTCCGTCGCGCTCGGCCGGATTGAAGGTGCCGGGTCGGCACGCCGCGTTAAACGCGGCGACGGTGCGCTCCAACCCGGCGCGGTCGATGCCGAGCGAGTCCGCCAGGCCGCCGATCGTGTCGGCCTCGCCCTTCGACACCTCGCGGATGCGGTACTCATCACGCAGCATCGCCACCGTCTGCTGATCGAAGAGCTGGAACGCCGCACTGTGCGGCTGCTTCAGAATCTCCCGCCCGTACTTCGCGTAGGTGTAGTTGCGCAGGTCGGCCCCCTCGTCGACGAAGCGGTCGCCATTCACGTTCACGATCAGGCCGAGCGGGTACGAGTGCTTCTGATAAAGGTCGCCGATCCGGCGGTTGCCGGTCGGCGGTGCGTTCAGATCCCACGCGACCGCGTGCGCGCTCGACCAGTGCCCGTACGGCTGGGCACCGATCTCGAGTGCCATGCGAATGCCGTTCCCCGTGTTATGTCGCGTTCCCCGCACCTTCGCCAGCTCCCAGCCGGCGCCGAGGTAGCGCGTACGCATCTCCGAGTTCGCCTCGAAGCCGCCGGAAGCGATCACGACCGCGCGCGCAGCGATCTCCCCGAAGCCGCCGTCGTCGCGCACGCGCACGCCGGTCACGGCCGCGCGCTGGTTCGTCACGAGCGCGACCGCGCTCGTGACGTAGCGCACATCGACGCCCTGTTTCTCGGCGGCGGCGAAGAGCGCGTCGGAGAGACCTTCGCCGCCACCGACGGCCTCCGTGATCATCCCGCCCCAGAAGCGGAGCTTGCCCTCCACGCGGTAGGCCTGGCGCCCGTACATCAGCACCCAGCGCAAGCCGAGCCGCTCGCGCATCCATTGCACGGTCGGGTAACCGTTCGCGACGAGCTGGTCGACGAGCCCCGGGTCCGCGAGCCCTTCGGTCACGCGCATCAGGTCGGCACGCATGTCGGACTCGGGATACGCACCGACGTCGATGCCGGCCACCTCGTCTTCGGAGAGATCGGGAATGAGCGCGCAAATGTCATCGATGCCGCGGTAGGGGAAGCGGAAGCCGCCGCCGGAGAAGAACGTGTTCCCGCCCCGCTCCTCGCGCGTCGCCTTCTCAAGCACGAGCACGCGCGCACCGGCCTCACGCGCCGACAGCGCCGCACACAGCGCGGCGTTCCCCGCGCCCACGACGACCACGTCGTACTCGTTGCTGCTTGTCATGCGGCCCTCGCTGTTCGTTGTGCTCGTGCGCGGGATGATAGCCGCGGCGTGCCTGAGACTCGCGCGCGGTCGGAAGGCGTAGTCACGGAACGGGGGCTGCCGGATGGCAGCCCCCTCGAGCGAATCGACCCGCAAGCGCGGACGCTCCGCTAATGACCCTGGTCGTGCGGCACGGTCACCGTCGCCGCGCACGTCCCGGTATTCCGGGCGGCGTCTGTCGCGGCATAGGTCAGCGTGTAGACACGCCCGCTGCCACCACCCAGCCGATCGGCGCGCAGGCTCCCGGCCGTGTCTGGAGCGCCAATGGTGAAGTTCTGGATGTCCGCATTGCCTGGATTCGGCTCGTTGCTCGTCGCGCTCACGAGCGTGAACGCACCGGCGCCCGATTGGGCGTCGCTGACCGTGACGGTCACGGTGACGGGCACGAGCTTCTTGTTCGGCGGCCAGATGCTCGACGGGCTCGCGGTCGCCGTACACGTCGGAGCCGTGGCGTCGATGCGCACGACCGCGACGTTCTCAGACCCGTCGGCCGCGCCCGTGTTGGGCGGCATCGCGCCGTCCGTCGCGGAGCACGTGATCACGTGGTCGCCACCGCCCGAGACGCTCAGCGCCACGCTGGCGCTCCCGGTGCCGGCGCCCGCGATTGGCCCCTGCGTCAGCCCACCGGCGCTATCGGTGCACGTGATGCTGGCCACGCTCGACGCGTCGGTGGCCGTCGCAGTGCCGAGGACGGGCGTCTGCCATGCGTTGAACTACCCACCCTGGCCGGCGGGCGGCGCCGGGAAGGTCACGGTGACCGCCGGCCGCGTGGTGTCTGCCGGCGGTGTCGAGACGATCACGGCGATCGCATCCAGCACGGCCTGCCCGACGTTCCCCGCGGTGCCATCGAAGGTCTGACCGCCGGTGCCGACCGCCAGGATGCGCATGAAGGCAGTGGCGTCCGGATCGAAGCCGACGAGGATCGGGTAGATCACCGCCGGGTCGACGGCGAGCGCCGCCGCAATCACGGAGGCGGAGGTCAGCCCGCTGTGCGCCTCGGAGTCGTGTCCCGGAGCGTCACCCATCACGATGATCGCCTTGTTCACGCCATCCCGCCACGGGAAGCCGACGGCCATCTGGATGCCCGAGAGCACGTCCTCCGGCCAGTCGCATCCACCGCTGACCTTGCCCGGGAGCGTGCCGATCGCGGAGACGATGCTCGTACGCGTGGTCGAGAACGGCAGGTCAATGATTGCCGCGTACGGGTCATCCGCACAGAAGAACGGCAGGTCCGAGTCGACGTCCTTGTAGTCCACGAGCCCGACTCGGTAGTCGGTCCGCCGCGCTGGCGTGCCGCGACCGGAGAGGGCGTCGACGATGTCATTCGCGGCGGTGACGACGGCGGCGATGTAAGGGCCCATGCTGCCGGTGGTATCGATCGCGAAGACCAGGTCCACCTTCGGCACGTCCTGCGCGATCGCGAGGATCATGCGATTGCCCTCATCGGGCCCGTACGCCGCGATGATCGCGGCACGGAAGTCGGCCCACTGGCGCTGCGTCTCCGCGATCGCTCCGGCGACCGCGTTCGAGTTGTTCGTCAGCACTTGGCCGCGCACGGTCTGCGGATCGGAATCCGCCCCTGTCGTCGCGTTGATCAGCTCCTTGTCCTTGTTCAGACAGGCG
Source organism: Chloroflexota bacterium (assembly GCA_027622315.1). Lineage (GTDB taxonomy): Bacteria > Chloroflexota > Dehalococcoidia > UBA2979 > UBA2979 > VGNK01. Next base: position 11,587 of record JAQBZW010000081.1, read on the forward strand.
TGCGTGACCCGCGTGTTGAGGCCGGAGAGCAGACCGGAGTCGCATAGCGGCACAGGCGACCGCGCCCGCAGCCCGCGTCGTGGAGCTCAACGGCGCGCCGGCGATCCTCGTCTGGGACGCCGGCAAGCTGATCGCCGCGTTCATGCTCGAGCCGCGCGACGGTGCGATCGCCGAGATCTACGTGATGCGCAACCCGGACAAGCTGGCGCGGCTGACGGCGTTCACGCCGGCGTAGCGGCGCGCGCGACCGCCCCGGTCGGTCCCCTCCGGCACGCCTCGGCTCGCCCCAACTCCGGCACGTCATCGCCCCGCTCCCGGCAAGCCTCGCCCCGCTCCCGGCCTCGGCTCGCCCCCGCTCCCGGCCTCGGCTCGCGCCCGCT
>JAQBZW010000082.1 GCA_027622315.1 Chloroflexota bacterium
GCATCCGGCTGGCGCCGGCGACGGCCCGGGCGCCGGGGGCGCCGTGGGCGCCCGATCGGAACGCGGCCGCCCACCCGCGGAGGCGGACTGAGAGCGACCCGCGAACGCATGCGTCGATTGACGCGCTCGTCGGCGTGATCAGCATTCCTCCGGCTTTCTATGCTTCTCTTCGCGCTGAGCGGCGCGGCAGCATGGCGTCGGAGATCGGGGCCGCCTTCGAGTGCACCGCTGGAGATCGCTGGCTGCTGCTGCTCATGACTTGGATGGGGTCCCAGTCCACGGCCACCGTCGTCGTCATTGCGAGCGGTGGCTGGCCACTCGACCGCGAGCGCCTCTGCCGCGTCAGCCCGCAGGCGCCAGTCCGAGCTCTGATCAGGCGCCGTTAACCGTCGAGGACACTCCCAACCGCAGCCCGATCACGTCCGCGACGTGCTCCGCGTCTCGCCCGACGCCGTAGATGATCCCGGACCCGCGCCGGGCGAGCCACGGAAACCCCACGAAGTAGACACCCGGCACAGCGGCCACGCCCCGCGAGTGCGCGGGCCGGCCAGCCTCATCGAAGACTGGAACGCGCAACCAGCTCAGGTCGCCACCAACGCCCGTGCACCAGATCACGCTGCCGATGCCCGCCTCGAAGATGTCCAGTTCAGTCGGCGCACCACCCGCAAGCAGCGACGGCTCGGGGCGCTCGGCCGGGTCCGCTCCGCCGGTGGGGCTTCGATGCCATCCCGCTCGATATACCCGTCGAAGATGGAGCAGATTCTCTTCGAGAACGCATCCGCGAACTCCACGTTCGCCACCAGGTCGTCATCGAAGAGCAACGTATTCCCGGCCGCACTACGCAGCCGGCCAAGCAGCGTCACGCCCATGCGCGCGAACTCGTGATAGCTGAGCGTGCGACCACCCATCGCGCCGGACACCTGCGGCTGCGGTGCGTAACGCATTGCCGGATCCTCGAGATCCTCCAGGGGGAGGTCAAAGTACCCACCGTGCATCAGCCAGCGAAAGACGTCACGGCCGCGATAGCGAGCTTGATCACGACGGGCGCGCCGCCCACGCGTTCGATCGCCGGGAGCACGTCCGCGCGGTCGCGCACGAAGGTGGTCGCCGGGATGCCGATCTCGTGGCGGGAGAGGATCTGCATGGAGCGCAGCTTGTCGCGCGAGTTGGCGATGCCGTTCGCGGGTGTGGGCGTGTACACGTCCATTTGCTCGAACTGGCGAACGACCGCCATGCCGAAGAACGTGATCGACGCGCCGATGCGTGGGAGTACCGCGTCGTAATCACCCAGCGGCTTGCCCCGGTACTGGAGCGCCGGCTCGTCGCCGGACAGGTCGATAGCGAAGCGGAGCGTGTTCAACACCCGCACCGTGTGTCCGCGTTCGGCCGCCGCTTCCTTGAGCCGCCGCGTGCTGTACGCGCGTGGTGACCTGGACAGAATTCCCAGCTTCATGACGTTCCCTTCCGATCGCCGTCCCGGCACGGCCGCAAGTCAGCATCGAGCGCAGAGCGCGCCGAAACGCGCTCGCGTCGCGTCGTTTGATCGCGACACCGTGACACGGACTACCAGTGAGCAACTCCAGTGAGCAGTGGCGGAACCCACACGCACAACACGCCGGGAGCCGAGTCGCGCTCGTCGTGCGCGACGTATCGACGACCGGGTCAGCGCGCCGTCGATCGGGCGCCGATCTGCGGTGTGGCCCTCGAGCCACGCCTCCGACGATACCGGATTGTGGGCGCGGTTCGCTTTCGCGCCGGGAGGATTGCTCCCAGCTCGGGGCCGTCGCCGGCCTTCAGTCCACCATCGTGAACTCGTGCCCGAGCAGCAGGACGGTCGCCTCCGCATCAATCAAGTCGCCGAAGCCGTCGGCCTCCACACCCTGCAAGCCGCGCTGGCGCGCTGCAGCGTCGCGCCACCAGATCTCGGCAACGCCATCGAAGTCGCCGGGCTCGCCAAGGTCGGCGTGGGAAATCACGTAGCGGAGGCAGCCATCCGTTCGCTCGACGCCCGCACGCACATTCGGTGCGTGGATGTCGAGCCAGTGCGCGAAAAACCGCTCGGGCGGCACGTCCGCGCGACGCTTGAGCAGATAGACGGTCTTCTCATCCGCGCGCGACACGTCGCCGTCGACGATCACGTGCTCGCTCGTGATCATGCGGAAGCCGCCGGCGCCGTCTGTGAACTCGCCGAAACCGTCCGTGCCGCGCGTTGCGCCCGCGAACCACGCATCGCGGTGTGCGCGGTCGCGGAACCAGAGCTCCGCGAGCCCGTCGTACCGCGGGGGTGCGTCGTCGGCGGTCCCGTCGAAGAACGTGACGCGGTAGTGCGCGGGGTTGGCGTGCTCGACGACGAACGGCGCGTGTTTGTGCTCCCAGCGTTCGCGGAGCTGCTCGCGGCTCACCCCATCCCGGCGCCGTACGCCGGCAATCGACTTGATCACGGGACCACCTCCTCGATGAGCATCGCCCTGACGGCTACGAGATCACGCCATCCCAGTAGCGACGTTCTTGCTCGCGGCCCAACTCCTCCACGCGCGACGTGGCGTCGAGGATCATCGTCGTGCGGCACGTGGACTCGAACGCCAGCTCTTCCGGGAGCGCGGCTGCCGTCGGTGTACCCGTTGCGGCGAACGCCGTCTACGCATCGCCGACGTAGGATGCGGCACGCGAAAGGGCAGACGCCCACCGGTGGCCGTGCGGAAGACGTTCAGGTCGCCTCCCCGTGCGCCCTGCAGCGCGCCCTGGCTGGTCTTCACGACGGTCATCGGCTTCCATCTTCTGGCGCAGGGCGTCGGCTGTGGCGGCCGGATTGTGGACGGCGCGAACAACGCCCGTGTTTCGGCGCCTGAGCCGCCCGCCCGTCCCCAACGGCGCTCTCGACCGGCGTCGCTGCGGATCGACGAGCCCCGAGCGACGACGCGCAGCCCGAGAGGCGCTTAGTCTGCGCGGCGAGCGTGGGAAGAGGAGGCGCATGGTGGGACCACTACACGGCATACGCATCATCGAGTTCGCGGGCATCGGGCCAGGGCCGTTCTGCGGGATGATGCTCTCGGACATGGGCGCGGACATCGTGCGCGTTGACCGCACCGACCGTGCGCGCGGCGGCGATCCGGCGAAGCCGCCGGGTGACCTGCTCGCGCGGGGACGGCGGTCGATCGCCATCGACCTGAAGCAGCCGGAGGGCGTCGCGCTGGCGTGGCGCCTGATCGAGGGCGCCGACGCGCTGTTCGAAGGCTTCCGGCCCGGCGTCATGGAGCGCTTCGGGCTCGGCCCCGACGAGAGTCTCCAGCGCAACCCCAAGCTCGTCTACGGGCGCATGACGGGCTGGGGCCAGTCCGGCCCGTACGCACAGATGGCCGGGCACGACATCAACTACATCGCCCTTGCCGGCGCGCTTGCGCCGATCGGGCGCAAGGGTGAGCGGCCCACGCCGCCGCTCAACCTCGTCGGCGACTTCGGCGGCGGCGGGATGCTGCTCGCGCTGGGCATGGTGGCGGCACTGCTCGAAGCGGCACGCTCCGGCAAGGGCCAGGTGGTGGACGCCGCGATGGTCGACGGCGCGAGCGCGCTGATCACGTCGCTCCACTCCAGCTTCGCGAGCGGCGGCTGGAGCGACGAGCGCGGCACGAACATGCTCGATAGCGGCGCGCACTACTACGACGCCTACGAGACGAAGGACGGCAAGTACATCTCGCTCGGCTCGATCGAACCGCAGTTCTACGCGGAGATGCTGCGGCTGCTCGGCATCGCGCCCGACGATCTGCCCCCTCAGCAGGACCGAGCGCACTGGCCGGCGCTCAAGGAGAAGGTCGAGGCGGTTGTGCGCACGAAGACCCGCGCCGAGTGGGAAGCCGTGATGGAGGGCTCGGACGTCTGCTTCGCACCCGTGCTCCAGCCGACCGAGGCGGCCGATCACCCGCACGCGAAAGCCCGCAAGGCGTTCGTCGAGATCGCAGGCGTGGTCCAGCCCGCGCCTGCGCCCCGCTTCTCGCGCACGCAGAGCGAGGTGCAGAGCCCGCCTTCGCACGCCGGGCAGCACACCGACGCGATCCTCGCCGAGCTCGGGCTCGGCGCCGCAGAGGTGAAGGTGCTGCGCGCCGCGGGGACGGTCGCTTCGTAGCATCGCGCCGCGGTCCACCGCCGCGAGGGGCACAGCACGCTGTGCCCCTCGGCCCGGCACCATCCATCGCTCGCGTACGCCTCGAACGCGCATCCCGCAGCCTGGGTAGGAGCGGTGCGAACCCGCCCCTCGTCTGCGCTCGGGACGAACGGGTCGGAGGTGCCGCGCGGCAGAGTCGCGTTGTGCCCTTACGGGGCGGCGGGAGTGAGCGAGCGCAGCAGCTCGATCAGCTCACCGAGATCTGCGGGCAGCGCCGCCACGGGCAACCGCCGCGCGCCGACGTGCTCGAGATCATGGGCGTCGCTGCCGGCGGTCAGCGGCTTGCCGAGGATGCGACCGACCTCCAGCGCGAGCGCGTTCTCGCGCTCAGTGCTGCCGGCGTTCTCCACCTCGATCGCATCGACACGCGCGAAGGCCGGGTGCTGCGCCAGCTGCTCCGGTGACAGCCCCGCTTCGAAGGGCGGTCGCTGGCTGGTGTGGATCGTGTCGAAGTAGTGACGGAAGGGGTGCGCCCAGACGACGAAGTGGCCGCGCGCGCTCGTGTGATCGAGCAGCGCGGAGGTATCTCCCGGCAGTGACTCGCCCGGTTCGGCGCCAAGTACCAGGAAGTGCCCCGCGTCCGTCGTCTGCTCGATCGCGGCGTAGAGCTTCACGCCCCATCGCTCAGCGAAGCTCGTCTGCTCCCATGCGGTCCACACTCGCCAGTGCTCGGTCACCAGCAGCGCGCCGGTTTCGAGCTCTGCGGCGCGCTGCCCCAGCGCCTCCGCCGAAATGCTCGAGTCGGCCGAGCCGGCCTTCGTGTGCAGGTGCAGTTCGATGTGCGGCATGAGCGAACGGGCCGCCTAGCGGCCCGTGAAGTTCGCCTGCCGCTTCTCCGCGAACGCACGCGGGCCTTCCTTCGCGTCATCCGTCGCGCGCAGCCGCGCCGAGATCGCCTCCTCCATGCGCAGCCCGTCCTGTAGCGGCATGTACTGCGCGCGCACGGAGAGCTCTTTGATCGCGCGCACGGCGAGCGGCGGCATCGAGCGCAGCTCGCGCGCGCGCTCCATCGCCACGTCCATTTCGGTGCCGTGTGGGACGACCTCGTTGATGAAGCCGTAGTGCGCCGCGCGCTCGGCGGTCAGCCGCTTGCCGAGCAGCAGCACCTCCATCGCGATCGGATATGGGAGCTGGCGGATCGTGCGTTGCGTCCCACCGTTGCCGGGGAGGATGCCGCGCTTCACCTCGGAGAGGTCGAACATCGCGTGCTCGGAGGCGATGCGGATGTCCGTCGCCATCAGCAGCGTCATGCCGCCGGCGAGACAGAGCCCGTTCACGGCGGCGACCACCGGCTTCCACACCTCGAGCCCACGGTTCAGAATCAGATCGGATTGCGTCTGCCAGAACTCGAACGCCGCCGGCGTAGCCGGGATGGTCTGCTTCAGATCCGCCCCGGCCGAGAACACCTGCTTCTCCGGCGGGCGAGTCGGCTGGGGCGCCCCGGTCACGACCGCGACCCAGATCTCGGGGTTGTCGCGCACCTCCACCCAGCACTCCGAGAGCCGCGTGTACATCTCCGGCGTCATCGCGTTCAGCGCCTCGGGGCGGTTGAGCGTGATCGTCGCGATCTTGTCTGTGACCACGAAGTCGATGGTCATCTCGAGCCTCCTCCGGGTGCGGTCGTTGTCGGGCTGCCGGCTAGCGGCTGCCGCTGCCGATGTTGAGCAGGTCACGCGCCATCACGATGCGCTGCACCTCGGAAGGCCCCTCGCCGATGCGCCGGATGCGCAGCTCCCGGTACCAGCGCTCCATGGGCAGGTCCTTGCTCATGCCGAGGCCGCCCATGATCTGCATGCAGCGGTCGACCACGCGGCCGGCGCCTTCGGTGCTGATCAGCTTCGCCATTGACGACTCGAAGCGGAACGGCAGGCCCTTCTCGGCCTTGTCCGCCGCGGCGAGACATGCCCATCGCGCGGTCCGGATGTCGATCTCGTTGTCCACGAGCATCCACTGGATCGCCTGCCGGCTCGCCAGCGGTTCGCCGAAGGTGACGCGCTGCTTCGCCCACTCGATCGCAATCTCGTGCGCGTAGACCGCCACGCCGATGCCGGCGGCCGAGTACGGGATGCGGTTGCGCGCCAGGTAGTCGTTCGCCAACGCGAAGCCACCGCCCTCCTCGCCCAGGATGTTCTCGTGCGGCACCCGCATGTCCGAGAACGAGAGCTCGGTCGTGTAGTGCGAGCGCAGCACCTGCACCAGCCGGTTCACGCGGAAGCCAGGCGTATCGGTGTCGACGATGAAGGCCGTGATGCCCTGGCGCCCCTTTGTCGGGTCGGTGCGCACGTAGACGATGCCGTAGTCGGCGGTGTCGGCGCCCGAGTTCCAGAGTTTGCCGCCGTTGATCACCCACTCGTCACCGTCGCGCACGCCGCGCGTCTGAATCGCGCGCGCAGGGTCCGACCCGCCGCTCGGCTCGCTCAGCCCGAAGAAGCCGTGCTTCTCGCCACGGATCGTCGGCCAGAGATAGTTCTCCTTCTGCGACTCGGTCGCGTTGTAGAGCTGTCCCTGCGGCCCGGAGCCGAAGACGCCGTAGGCGGGCGCGTAGAGGCCCGCACGGTGCTGCGACAACTCCTCGGCGATCAGCGTGCGCGTGACCGTGTCGACGCCGGGGCCGCCATACTCCTGCGGCACGTCCATCTGGAAGAGGCCCATCTCGTTCGTCATCGCCTCGAGCCGGGCCTCGTCCTCGGGCTTCAGCCGGTAGGCGTCCGGATCGAGATCGGCCTCCAGCGGCCGAATCTCCTCGCGGATGAAGCGCCGCACGTTGTCGATGATCAGTCGCTGCTCTTCGCTGAGTTCAAAGTCCACGCGCGGCGTCCTCGCTCTTCCAGTGGTAGCGCCCCAGTGGCGGCGGCTGCTCGGGGTCTTCGAGGTTCCCCGGCGGCAGCGTCTCGTGATCTTCGCGGTAGCGCGTCAGGACCTCGATCCAACGGCTGTAGTAATTGTGGTTCACCTCGTAGCGGTAGAAGCGCGCTTTGCCCTTGATCGAGGGCAGGTCCTCGCCCATGCGCGGGTGCGTCCAGTTCGCGCCGGCGAGCGCCTCAGCCGTGGTGAAGTGCCGGCACAGCTCGCCGCGCAGCCCGAACGGCGAGGTCCCGCTCGCCTTGCCGATGTAGAGCGTGCGCTGATCCGCGTCCGCCAGCTCGTACACGCCCATCGCACCGGGCAGCTGCTTCCAATCGAGCGCGTCGTCCCACGCCGTCCACGGCTTGCGGATGCGCATCTGTTAGCCCTCCGGCGCAAAGAAGAGCGCGGCGCGATCGGCGCTGACCGGCTCGATGCGCGGCTGTACGCGCATGCCAATCGCGACCGCCGCGGGGTCGATGTCGAAGATCGGTCCGAGCATGCGTGGCCCCTCGTCGAGCTGCACCGTCGCCACGACGTACGGGAGGCGGTCGCGGAACGCGGCGTGGTAGGGCTGGTGCACGACGATGAAGGAGTAGACGGCGCCGTGACCGTGCACGGCCTCCCACGCCACGTCGGTCGAACCGCACGCATAGCAGAAGCTCTCCGCCGGGTGCTGGTACGAACCGCACGCCGGGCAGTGCTGCAATCGCAGCTCACCGGCCGCGAGACCGTCCCAGAACGGCGCCGTCTCTTCGCTCGCCTCGGGCACAAGCTCGGCGAACGGTGCGAACGCGGAATCGACCACGGCGGCTAGCCCTTCGTCACGATCATGGTGGAGTGCGTGGTCATGATGCCGCCCTGCTGACTGACCAGGCCAACTTCCGCACCGGCGACCTGGCGCGGACCGCCTTCGCCACGGAGCTGACGGACGGCCTCCACGACGAGCTGCGTTCCCGGCATCCCGGTTTCCGACAGCAACCCGCCCGACGTGTTGACGGGCAGCCGCCCGCCGAGACGCGTCTGCCCATCCTCGTACAGCGATCCGCCCTCGCCCTTCGCGCAGAAGCCGTACTCCTCGAGCGTGATCAGCGGGACGATTGTGAAGCAGTCGTAGATCTCGCAGAAGTCGATGTCCTCCGGGCCGAGCCCGGCCGTGCGGAACGCCCCCTCACCGGACACCTTCGCCCCGCTCGTGGCGAGCTGGTCGCGCCGGAAGAAGTCCCAGGCGGGGTGACCCTGGCCGATGCCCTCCACGTAGACCGGCGCCTTCGCCAGATCCTTCGCGCGCTCCTCGGTGGTCACGATGTAGGCGGCGCCGCCGTCCGAAACCGGACAGCAGTCGAGCAGCCGGAACGGCTCGGCGACGAAGCGAGAGTGCTCGTAGTCGTCCATCGTGATCGGGTCCTGGAAGACCGCGTTCGGGTTCATCGAGGCGTGGTAGCGGTGTGTCATCGCGACGTTCGCGAGCTGCTCGTGCGTGGTCCCGTACTCGTACATGTGCCGGCGGGCGACCATGGCGTAGCTGGAGGGCGCGCCGAACACGCCCGCCAGCGCATCGTCGCCGCGCGGCCGCGCGTACGTGCTGCGCGTGCCGCTGCGCGGGTTGTCGCCGTACGAGATCGCGATGTAGTTCGCCTGGCCAAGCTCGAGGCAGCTGATCGCGTACTGGATCAACCCGATGTTGCTCGCACCGGCCTGGTCCAGCGTGCCCGTGACGCGAGGCGTGATGCGCAATGCCTCCGCGACCTTCGGTGCCCACAGCATGGGAAAGGTCGAAGTCGGCGCCTTGGTGAGCACGCCATCGACCTCGTTCGTGGTTAGCCCCGCGTCGGCCATCGCCGCTCGGATCGCCAGCACGTTGTGCGCGAGCTGGGACATCCCCGGCACCTTGCCATACGGCGTCTGCCCCACGCCCACGATGCAGTAGCGATGGCTGAAGCCCTTCATCTCGTCTCCCCGCCTGCAGCGCGCGAGCCATGCAACGGTCGCGGCACATCAATCTTCTGTCGCACTTATACGAGCCAGCCGCGCGACCGCACAGGTCGGCGCCCGTGTGTGCGTTCCTCCGCGGCCCGATTCCTATACTCCGGCGGTCATCACGCGTCGTCGAAGACGGAAGGCCCCCATGCCCGAAGGCGCTTTGAGCGGTCTGCGCGTGCTCGATCTCACGGAAGGCAGCTTCGACTACGCCGGACGGCTGCTCGCCGGTCTCGGTGCGGATGTGATCAAGGTGGAACCGCGCACGGGCGATCCGGTGCGCGCGATGCCCCCCTTCCCCGGCGACAGCCCGCACGTCGAGACGAGCGCACGCCACCTCCACCTGAACGCGGCGAAGCGCAGCGTCGTGATCGACCTCGAGTCCGAGCCGGGCCGCGACGCGTTTCGCCGCCTCGTCGCCGAGAGCGATGCGCTGATCGAGAGCTTCACGCCCGGCTACCTCGCCGCCCGCGGGCTCGGCTACGACGACCTGATCGCGGTGAAGCCGGATCTGGTGATGGCGTCGATCACCCACTTCGGCCAGGACGGACCCTACGCCGCCTTCCAGGGCAGCGAGATCGTCGACGTGGCGCTCGGCGGGTACCTGAAGCTCACCGGCGACCACGACCGCGAGCCGGTGAAGCCGTACGACGATCTCACGACCGCGCACGCGGCCGTGCACGCGGCGGCCGCCGTGGTGATCGGCCTTTTCCACCGCGACGCCACCGGCGAAGGCGACTGGTTCGACGTGGCCGCGATCGATGCCGCCGTGTTCCTGCTCGGCGGCGTTGCGCAGATCTACCAGTTCGACGGCCACATCCCCGTCCGCCATGGCGCGCGCCTGATGTTCACCGCTCCGAAGTACCCCTACCCCTCGACGATTCGGCCCTGCCTCGACGGCTACGTGCACGCGCACAGCAATAACCGTGACGCACAGCGCCTTGCCGTGCTCATGCCGGGCCTCGGTCTCGAGGAGCTGCTCGACACGCCGATGGGCAACGCCGATGCGATCGACGAGAAGATGGACGAGTGGCTCGCAGACAAGTCGAAGTTCGAAGCCGTACGCCGCGCACAGGAGCTCCGTCTGCCCTTTACGGAGGTGCTCACGCCCGCTGAGATTCTCGACGACCCCCACCTCGCGGCGCGGCACTTCCTCGTCGAACTCCCGCATCCCGTGGCACCGTCCTCGTCCCAGCCGGGCGCGGCCGGGATCCTGAGCGCTACGCCGTGGCGGCACCAGCGCGCACCACTGCTGGGCGAGCACACCGACGCGGTGCTCAACGACGTGCTGGGGCTCGACGCAGCCGAGATCGCCGCGCTGCGCGGGAGCGGGGTGATCGCGTGAGCGCGGCAACGGGCGACGCGCCGACCGGCGGGCGACGTCCGCTGCGCGGCATTCGGGTACTCGAGCTCACCACCGCCGTCGCGGGACCGATCGCCGGCTGCGTCTTCGCGGACATGGGCGCCGAGGTGATCAAGATCGAGGGGCCACGCGCACGCACCGCCGCGCAGTCTCCGACGCCCCCGCCCGTCGAGGGCGTCCCCGGTCACGCGTACAACCGCACGCCGTTCTGGAACGAGTTGCATCGCGGAAAACGACACGTCTCGATCGACCTCGCGCAGCCCGCAGGCCGCGAGCTCTTCCTGCGACTCGTGGCGCACTCGGACGTCGTGCTCGAGAATTTTTCGCCGCGGGTACTCGGCAACCTCGGTATCGACTACCCGGACCTCAAGGCTGCGAAGCCTGACATCATCCTCACCTCGATGCCGGCCTTCGGGAAGACCGGCCCGTACGCCCTCCGCGGTTCGTACGGCCCCGGCATCGACGCGATGAGCGGCCTCTCGCATCTCACCGGCTACCCGGATCGGGGCCCGGGCAAGCCCGCGCAGTTCTACCTCGACCAGAGCGCCGGCCTGACCGCGGCCCTCACGACGGTCGCGGCGATCCGGCACCGCAACCGCACCGGCGAGGGCCAGTACATCGAGCTGGCGATGCTCGAAGGCGAGCTCCAACTCGTGGCGCCGGCGCTCATGGACGTGAAGATGAACGGCCGCGTGCAGTCGCGCATCGGCAACCGCCACGCCTGGCACGCGCCGCAAGGCGTGTACCCCTGCCTCGGCGACGACTGCTGGGTGGCAATCGCCGTCGAGAGCGACGCCCAGTGGCGCGCGCTCTCCGCCGTGATCGGACACCCCGCGCTCGCGGACGACCCGCGCTACGCCGGCGAACCCGCGCGCCACGCCGCACAGGACGACCTCGATCCGCTGATCGCGACCTGGACGGCCCGGCGTTCGCACCTCCACGCCATGCATGAGCTCCAGGCTGCCGGCGTCCCGGCCGGCGCCGTGCTCGACGTCGCCGAGGTACACGCCGACCCGCAGCTCCGCCACCGCGAGACGCTGACGTGGGTGGACCACCCCGAGATGGGCCGCTTCCCGCACACGCGTACCGCCTGGCGATCGCGTCGCGGCCACCACGGCGTCGCGGGCCCGGCGCCGGCGTTCGGCGAGGCCACCGACTACGTGGCTCGCGAGCTCGCACGGCTCACGGCCGCCGAGGCAGCCGCGCTCGAGGCGAACGGCACCGTCACGCGCGTCCCGCTCGGGTGAGACACGCGGTCGTGACACCGCGGCCTCCCGGCTGACGCACGCGGTCGCGGCACCG
>JAQBZW010000083.1 GCA_027622315.1 Chloroflexota bacterium
ACTCCTCGCTCGGCTACCGGCCGCCGGCGCCTGAGGTACAGCCCGGCGCACCCGTGCTCAGCCCGGAAAGGCTAACTCTGCAAGTGGTATGAATACCGGGGGCAGGTCAGATCAGCGCCCATGCGAGGAGCAGGATCAGCGGGAGCCAGACAAAGGCCATCCCCAGCGTCATCCAGAGCGCGCCCCACCCGTCCACGCCATCGTGCCAGTACCACATCTGCATCCTCCGATGCCTGCCGCGGACGCCTGAATCACGCTTCGTCTCGCGCCCGCAGACGGCGACGATCGCCCCGGTCCGCAGGTCGCGATCGGAGTGTCGCCGCTCGTCGCGCGCGGACGAATGGGCAAAGGCGCGTACCCGAGGGGACGTTCGTCCCGCGGACAGAGTCGGCTCGTGCATGACAGGACGCGCGCTCGGCGCGCACGCTGCATGGCGGAGGCAGCCGCGAGGAGGCGAGCCGTGGAAGTACGCGACGACGCCGGGAGGGCCGTCGATTCACGGGCCGTCGATGCGCTGATCGCCCGCGTCTCGCGCGTCGTGCGCGACGCGCGCGTGCTCGCAGCGCTGCGGGCGGTCCCGCGCGAGCGCTTTGTGCCGCCGGAGCTCTGGGCGTACGCCTACGAGGACATCTCGCTGCCCATTGGCTACGAGCAGACGATCTCGCAGCCGACCGTGGTGGGGGTCACGCTCGAAGCGATGGCGCTCTCCGGCGACGAGCGGGTGCTCGAGGTCGGCACAGGGTCGGGCTACCAGTCGGCGCTGCTCTCCCGGCTCGCCGCCGAGGTCGTCACAGTTGAGATCGTGGACGAGCTCAGGGAGCGCGCGACCGATGTGCTCGCGGAGCTCGGAGCGGACAACGTTCGCGTCCTGGCCGCCGGCGACGTCCTCGGCGCGCCGGCCCACGGGCCATACGACGCGATCGTGGTCGCGGCCGCGGCGCCGCGGCCGCCGCCTTCCGTGATCGCGCAACTCCGCGTGGGCGGGCGGCTCGTTTTGCCGGTCGGCGACCTTCGCCAGCAGGAGTTGGTGGTGATCACGCGCCGCGATCACGGCTGGCAGCAGCGGTCGCTCGGCGCGGTGCGCTTCGTACCGCTCGTCGGGCGAGAGGGACTCGTGGCCGAATCCGGATCGTCCACGCCGCCTGAGGCATGAGCATCGGTCCGGCGCTGCGGCGACGGGAGCTGTGTGACAACGGACTGGCGCCTGCCGATACTGGCGCGCAGCAAGCGCCGCCGAGCCCGACGCGACGGGCTCCGCCAGAGGAACGGGGCGGCCCTTGGCCACCGCGACCGACGATACAGTCCTCGACTACCTGCAGCGCCGCTGGCGGCGCCGGCTGGACGCGACCACCATCCCGCAAGCGCAGCATGCGCTCGCGCTTCCGGCGAGCACTGCGCAGCGAATTCGTCTCTTCCGGATGCTCAGTGCGCGACCCGCGCTCTGGCGCCGGCTTACGTCGTACGGCCAGACAGCGACGGCGCTCGCGCTGACGGAGGGTGAGAAGCTCGCCGCGCGGGCGCTGCTCCGTGGCGAGACGATCGACGAGGCGTTTGCCACGGCCGGTCTGGATGAGGCCGAGGCGCGGGCCGCGCGGCAGGTCTTTCGGGCGCTCCGGCTACTGGTTCGCGGTCGCGCAGCGTCAGAGGGGTCCCGCTTCGAGGAGGGCGTCGGGCTGAACTTCCACACGGTACGGGTGGAGGGAGAGCCGGCGTTCGCGGTCCACTGAGCGGTCGACTTTCTGCTGTTGGTCAACAGCGAGTACCCCGGCAAGCAGCTCACGGTCGACGATGCCTGCGCGCTGAGCGGCCAGCGTGTCCGCGTTCGCGTATTCGACGGAGAGGTCGTCGCGACCGAGCCGGCGTCGCTCTACCTGCTCCGTGGCGGTACCTGAGGACTGAACAACCTCTTCTGGTCAGAAGGGCACGCACAGACCTGGCTCGAATCGCACCCCGACGCGAACCGCGAGGGCGCGCCGCTCGCCACGTACCTCGAGGCGATGCGCGAGGCCAGCATCTCGCTCGCGAACGTCGAGGCGCTGCGTCGCTCCTCCGAGGAGTATCGCGAGGCGCTGCGCGGCGCGCTCGACCGCGTGGCGTCGCGAGGCGCGCGAAACGCGCCCTCCGCTGCCAGCGGCACCCGATAGGCGCCGACCCGGAACGTCTGAGTACAGGACGGCCGTGCCGGTCGCGAGGATGAGGACGCACCTCACGCTCCCGTGCCGGCACATCTACGCGACCGGCACCACGTCCGTTTCACAGCGGCGTATATTCTGGGGCGGCGCATAGCGCGGAAGGCGGAGAGAGAGATGGTCGACTATTCCTATGCTCCCGAGCAGCAGGCGTTTCGGAACGAGGTGTCCGCGTTCATCGATCGCCATGTGCCCTCCGAGCTGGTCGATGAAGCTCCGTACGTCGGGATCGGGGTCGGCGCATATAACGTGGGGCCGCTGACGGCCGAGCGACGGCGCGAGCTGACCAACGAGTGGCGTGCTGCGTTGTTCGAGCGCGGGTGGGTCGCACCGGCATGGCCGACCGAGTACGGCGGCGCCGGTATGACGCCGATGGAGCAGTTCATCCTCGCCGAAGTGATCGCGGAGAAGGGCGTCACCTTCCCGCGACCTCCCGATGTCGGTTCGACGATCATGACGTTCGGCACCGACGAGCAGAAGCACGAGTTCCTGCCGCCCATGCTGTCGGGCGGCGTGCGCTGGTGCCAGGGGTACTCGGAGCCCGGCTCGGGTTCCGATCTCGCGTCGCTGCAGACCCGCGCCGCGCGTGACGGCGATGACTTCGTGCTCAACGGTCAGAAGATCTGGACGTCCGGTGCGAAGCAGGCCGACTGGATGTTCGCCCTCGTGCGCACGGATCCCGACGCGCCGAAGCATCGAGGCATCACCTACCTGCTGCTGCCGATGACCTCGCCCGGGCTGACGGTGCGACCGCTCGCGCAGATCAACGGTGCAAGCGAGTTCAACGAGGTCTTCTTCGAAGACGTGCACGTGCCGGTCAAGAACGCGGTGGGCGAGGTGAACCGCGGCTGGTACGTCGGGGCGACGCACCTCGACTTCGAGCGGTCATCGATCGGATCCGCCGTCAGCATCATCAAGACGCTCGATCTGCTGCGCGAGCTGCTTGTGGACCCTGCGCGTGCGGACGTCGGCCGCCTTCAGCGCGAGCCGGCGATTCGCAGCGATGTCGCACAGCGTTACGTCGAAGCCGAGGTGGCCCGTCAGCTCTCGTATCGCGTGATCTCGGTCCAGGACCGCGGCGGCATCCCGAGCAACGAGTCATCGGTGTCGAAGCTGTTCACGAGCGAGCTCGGGCAGCGCATCGGCAACACCGGCGTGAAGGCGATCGGTCTCTACGGTCAGCTCTGGGATCCCGAGGACTCGCATGCGCCGAACCGGGCACGCTGGCCGCGGGGCTACGTAAGCGCCGTCGCGTGGACGATCGGCGGCGGGACGAGCGAGATCCAGCGCAACATCATCGCGACGCGATCGCTCGGCCTGCCTCGAGGCTGACGGCGGGCGGGTGCCCGCGCGTCTCGCCTGCTCGGTGCCGTGTGGTCGATACGCCGCCGTCTCGACCGATGGTGTCGCCAGGTCCGAGCCGGCTCAGCCACGACGACCGCCAGGGCGCGTGCAACAGACCGCACGACAGAGCGGCTCTCGACCACGCCAGCGGGGGCGACGCGAGACGCTCCCGAATCAGGCCCGCATGAGCGACCAGCGCTTCCAGCCCGACCACATGCCCGGCTACACACTGCCGGTGTACGACTACCACACGCCGCCGGAGCTCACCGGCGACGCGGAGAGCACGTACCCGGTGATCGTCGTCGGGGGCGGGCTGGGCGGTCTGACCGCCGCCCTCGAGCTCGGCAGTCGCGGGATCCACACGGTCGTGCTCGATGACGACAACACGGTGGGCGCCGCGGGGCTGTCGTCGCGCGGCATCTGCTACGCGAAGCATTCGCTCGAGATCTTCGACCGCTTCGGTATCGCCGCACGGATCCGCGCCAAGGGCGTCACCTGGAACGAGGGAGAGGTCTTCGTCGGGGACGACCTCGTGTACCGCTTCAACCTCCAGCCCGAGACCGACCAAAAGTATCCCGCCTTCGTGAACCTCCAGCAGTTCTACGTCGAGCAGTACCTGGTCGAACGGATCATGGAGACACCCGCTGTCGACCTCCGCTGGAAGAACCGGGTGGTCGCTGTCCGATCGGGCGCGGACGGTGTCGAGCTCGAGGTCGAGACGCCCGACGGGCGGTACACGACGCGCTGTCGGTGGCTGGTCGCCGCCGACGGCGCGCACGGCGTGGTGCGCGAGCAGGTTGGCGCGCGCGACGCCGAGTCGGCGCTGTTCGACGACCTGTGGTGCATCGCCGACGTGAAGATGGCGCCCTCGACGCAGGCGGTACGCCGGTCCTACCTCGATAATCCGCTCAACGAGGGCGGCGCCATCTGGTACCACCAGATGGCCGACGGCGTGTGGCGCACCGACTGGCAAATCGGGCACTACGCGCACCCCGAGCGAGAGAGCGAGCCCGCTCGCGCGCGTGAGCGGCTGGCGAAGCTACTCGGACCAGAGACGCCGTTCGAGCTGGTGTGGGTCGGCGCGTGGCGCTTCCGCAAGCGTTACCTCGAGCAGATGCGGTACGGGCGCGTGCTCTTCCTGGGCGACGCGGCCGCGCAGCATTCGCCCTTCGGGGCGCGCGGTGGCAACAAGGCGATCCAGGACGCCAACAACCTCGCCTGGAAGCTCGCCCTCGTGCTCGAGGGGGAAGCCCACGAAGCGCTGATGGACACGTACGACAGCGAGCGTCACCAGGCGGCGGTCGAGCATGTCGAGCATTCGACGCGCAGCGCGATCTTCATTGGACCGGAGACCGAGGGGCAGCGGCTGATCCGTGACGCCATCCTCGATCTCGCGCGGGATCACGAATGGGCGCGCGAGATGGTGAACGTCGGCCGCCTGTCGGTGGCCAGCGTGTACACGGACTCGCCGCTCAATCGCGAAGCGGACGAGGGCGGCCGCGGGATCGACGCGCCGCTGGCGCGGCCGGGCGCCGCGGCGCCGGACGCGGTGTACGGCGGTGGCCACTTCGTCGAGCGGCTGCAGGGCGACTTCACCGTCGCGTGGTTTGGCGGCACCGGCCCGGAGATCGGCCCGGAGATCGATGGTGTGCAGACGCTCGTCGTGCCGCGTCTCGGCCACGAAGCGCTGCACGCGCGGTACGGCGTACCTGCCGAGGGAGCGACCTACGTCTTCCGGCCCGACGGACACGTGCTGGCTCGTTGCCGCGGCATCGAGCCAACGTTCGCGCGCGACGCGATCGGCGCCGTGCTCTCGTATCGCGGTGAAGCACCCCGGAGCGCTGCGTCACCGCCCCCCGCGACCGGCGGGCTCGCGCGGCTCGAGGTCGATCGGCTGTACGACCAGCTCGTCGCGTTGGTGGACGGCACCGCGCCCGAGGAGCGTGCTCGCGCGCTCGCCCGCGTGGTCATGACGCTCGCCGAGCGGGTGGGGGACTACGCGCCCGTCAGCGATGCGATCACCGTCGCAAACGACGCCGGGCGCGCCGCGGACCGCTGAGCGTGAAGCGGCGCTCCGGCCGGTGCGTGTGCTTGACTCGCGCGTCGTGAGGAACGCCGTCCGGACCTGGCGAGCGAATTGAGACAACAACGGGCGACCGCTCGATTCGACCGACACGTCCGCAAGACTCCACTGGCGAGCAGCGTCCTTCGACAAATTCAGGATGAGCGGGCTTGTATCAAGGCCGATCCGCGCGGCCAGCCCGTGCGCGCGCCGGACTAGACTGTGCGCGGCGCCGTGTTGCGCCGTGGTGGCGCCGTGGAGGTGAGTGCGCAATGACGACGTGGCAGCCGGAGATCGACGAGGTCACACGCCGCAAGGAGCTCGCGCTCCGCATGGGCGGCGAGGAGCGAGTCACGGACCAGCACGAGCGCGGCAAGCTGACCGTGCGCGAGCGGCTGGACGCGCTGGTCGACCCCGGCAGCCTGACGGAACAGAACGCGCTGCAGGGCATGGCCTTCTACGAGGATGGCCAGCTCACGAACTTCGTGGCGCGACGCAACGTCTTTGGGCTGGCGAGGCTGGATGGGCGCCCGGTGGTGATCAGCGCCGACGACTACACGGCGCGTGCGCCCAGCGGCAGCGCCGGCGTGGCGCGTCCACGTGGCGCCGGGCTGCGGCACAACAACGCCGACGACATGGCGATCGCGATGCAGGTGCCGCTCGTGCGACTCGTGGATGGATTCGGCGCCGACATCCGCGGCACCGGGTCGGCGGGCGCCACCCACATCCCGGCGATGGCGTGGAACACGATCACGCAGATGCTGCAGGAAGTGCCGCTGATCGCGGTCGGCCTCGGCGCCATCGCGGGCGCGCCGGCGGCGCTCATGGCGGGCTGCCACTTCTCGGTGATGGTGAAGGACATCGCGCAGGTCTTCGCGGCGGGTCCGCCGGTCGTGAAGCGCTCGCTCGGGATGGACATCCACAAGGAGGACCTCGGCGGCTACAAGATCCACGCGCGCGGCAGCGGGCTCGTCGACAATGAGGCTGAGGACGAGCCCGACGCTTTCCGCCAGGTCAAGCGTTTCCTCTCCTACCTGCCGAGCAACGTGGACGAGCTGCCACCGGTAATCGAGACCGACGACCCGCCCGACCGTCGGGACGACGAGCTGATCTCGTTGATCCCGCGCGAGCGGAACCGCCCCTACAACCCGCGCAAGCTCGTGAGCATCGTGCTCGACCGGGACTCGCTGTTCGAGATCGGCCGGTACTACGGGCGTTCGCAGATCACGATGCTCGGCCGGCTGAACGGCAAGCCCGTGGGCGTGCTCGCCAACGACCCGACCGTGTTCGGCGGCGGCATGGAGGCCACGGCGGCGCAGAAGCTCGAGAAGTTCGTCGACCTCTGCGACACCTTCCATCTGCCGATCATCAACTTCGCCGATCAGCCCGGGTTCGTGGTCGGACCGGCGGCGGAGTCGGCGGGCACGCTCAAGCAGGGTGCGCGCGCGCTCACGGCGATTGAGCAGTCGACGATCCCATGGGCGACCGTGATCGTGCGTCGCCTCTACGGCGTGGCCGGCCAGGCGCACCAAAAGCACACCGAGTGGGTCTTCCGTGTGGCCTGGGTCTCCGGCGAGTGGGACTCGATCCCGATCGAGGGCGGCGTCGCCGCCGCTTACCGCCGCGAGATCGAGGCGCAGCCCGATCCGGAGGCGTACCGCCGCGAGCTCGAGGCGAAGCTCGTCAAGGTGCGCTCGCCCTTCCCGACGGCCGAGATCGGCGGCGTGGAGAACATCATCGATCCGCGAGACACGCGGCAGCTGCTCGGCGAGTGGCTGGATCTGATGTGGAAGAAGCTCCCGAAGGATCTTGGCAAGAAGACGCGGGGCATGCGGCCGTAGCGGCCGGCAGGATCCGCGCCGTTCTGCGACGAATGGCCCTTAGCGCCCCGTGAGTGGCTCCTGGACTCGTCATCCTGCCCCCCTCCGTTCGCTGAGCCCGCCGCTTCCTTCGACGGGGCTCAGGACGAACGGAAAGAGGCGGACGATTGCGCGGCGACCCGCGCGATCGTGCGCCCGCCATCGCTCGGCGAAGGGCCCGCGCGCGCCAGCGCTTCCTTGTCCGTTCGCCCAGAGACCCCGTCGAAGGGCGCCTCGGGCAGCTGCCGACGTCCCGCATGAGGCGACCCGGTCACGCGACCCGATCCGTCAGCAGCCGGGCGACGCCTCCTTCGACGGGGTCTCAGGACGAACGGAACGAGGGACACGAACAGAGCGGGGCGAGGCCCGCTCCCGTCAGTTCCCAGCGGCCTGCTCGACGAGGATGTCGCGGATCAGCTGCAACTCGCCAAGATGCTCGCCGGCGTGCGGGAGCACGGACGCGAGCGCCTCGCGTCGCGCGAGCTCGCGCGTGGGGGCGGCGCCCATGAGGTGCTGCGGCGGCGTCGTGCGCTCGTCGAGCGCGCCCGGGGCGAGCGCCGCCAGACCGTCGCGGACGCGCGTGGCGAGTTCGCGCAGCGCGGCGGCGAGCGGTGCGAGATCCGCCCCCGCGGTCGCGAACTCCTGCGCACGGTCACGCGGAACCGATTGCCCGCACGCGACACCGAGCACCGAAGCCTGGACCGCCCCGTGCGTGTGCGCGGCGATGATCGCCGGCGTGCTGCCCACGGCGACGACACGTGCGTCCGCGGCGCCGGGCGGGATTGCGTCGAGCGTGTCCGCGAGCCGCTCGAGCACGCTTCCGATGCGCTCGGCGTACACCAGCTGTTCGTCCATGGCGGTTCCTCCTCGTGCGCGGGGCCGCTCGGCGGCCGACCGCTGATCCGCGGCCTGCCGGGCTGCGGCCTGATCGCGGCGTAGTGACTTCAGTTCGCGAGCAACGCGCGGATGCGCTCGATCGCTTCACTGATCGCGGCCTCGCTCGCGGCGTATGAGAAGCGCAGATAGCCCTGGCCGAGCCGTCCGAAGCTCGTGCCCGCCACCACGGCCACCCCGGCCTCTTCGAGCAGGCGCTTCTGCAGCGTTTGCGCGTCGAAGCCGGTGCCCTCGATGTTCGGGAAGGTGTAGAAGGCGCCGCCCGGATCGGCGCAGCGGAAGCCCGGGATGCCGTTCAGCCCCGCGACCATCAGCTGCCGACGCTCGTTGAAGGCGGCGACCATGCGCAGGACGTCGTCCTGTGGCCCCTCGAGCGCGGCGATCGCCGCGTGTTGCGTCGCCGCGTTCACGCACGAGTACGAGTTCACCGCGAGCCGCTCCGCGTGGGGGAAGAGGTCCGCCGGCCAGACGCCGTAGCCCACGCGCCAGCCGGTCATCGCGTAGGTCTTGCTCCAGCCGTCGATCACGATCAGGCGGTCGCGGATCTGCGGGTAGCTGAGCAGGCTCACGTGCTCGCGCTCGCCGTAGAGGATGCGGCTGTAGATCTCGTCGCTCAGGATCACGGCCTCCGGGTAGGCCTCGAGTCCCGCCACGAGCCGATCGATCTGTTCGGCGGGGACCACCCCGCCCGTGGGGTTGGCCGGGCTGTTGAGGATGATCAGGCGCGTGCGTTCGTTCACGCGCGAGAGCACCTCGTCCGCGTCGAAGGAGAAGCCCGCGCTCTCGTGCAGCTCGATCGGGACCGGGGTCGCGCCCGAGTAGTTGATCATCGACTCGTAGATCGGGAAGCCGGGGTTCGGGTAGAGGATCTCGGCGCCGGGCTCTCCGAACAGCAGGATCGCGAAGTACATCACGGGCTTCGCGCCGGGCGTGATCAGCACGAGGTTCGGATCGACCTCGACGTTGTGCCGCCGCCCGAGGTCCGCCGCGACCGCGGCGCGCAGCGCCGGGATGCCGGCCGCCGGGGTGTAGCCGTGCTCGCCGGCATCGAGCGCGCGCTTCGCCGCGTCCACGATGTGCTGTGGCGTGCGGAAGTCGGGCTGGCCGATGCCGAGGTTGATGATGTCGCGGCCCTCGGCGGCGAGCTTCTGTGCGCGCGCGAGTACCTCGAACGCGGTCTCGGTCCCAAGTCGATCGAGCGCTGCCACCGGTCTGGGCACGGGCGTTCCCCTTCGTTCGCGTGGGAGACGGTCTCGCCTGCGGGTCGCCGTTCGTCAGTCGGCGCCTCCAGCCGGCGACGCGGATGGTAGCCGATGGTGCCGGAGGCGAACCCTCGGCGGTCGCGTATGCCGTTGCCGTACGTACATACACTCTGTACGCGTCCGGCTCTTTCGTCTCGCAGCGTTCGCTCATGGAGGTCCCGATGGTCACCAGCACCGAACTGCCCCACGGGATCAACCTCGCCGACGCGAAACTGTTCGAGCGAAACGAGGCGCACGAGGCATTCCGGCTGCTGCGCCGAGACGCCCCGGTGCACTGGAACCCCGGCACGGAGCACGTCAACGGCTTCTGGTCGCTGACGAAGGCCGAGGACGTGCTCTTCGTCTCCCGCCATCCGGAGCTGTTCATCTCGTCGAAGGGCATCGCCGGTTCCGGCCCACGTCATGTCGACGTCGAGGCCCAGGCCCGGGCCGAGGCGCAGATCGGTGTCAGCGGCGCGAGCATCATCACGATGGATCCGCCGCGGCACGTGCAGATGCGGCGGCTGGTGAACAAGGGCTTCACGCCGCGCGCGGTGAACGCGATGGAGCCGCGCATCCGTGAGATCACGAACGAGCTGCTCGATCGTGTCGGCGACCGGCAGAGCGGCGACTTCGTGCTCGAGGTGTCCAGTCAGCTTCCGCTGGCGGTGATCTGCGGAATGATGGGCCTCGACCGCGAGGTCTGGCCGCTGATGTTCGAGCTGACGAACTCTATCCTCGGATCCGGTGACCCCGAGTACCAGGCCACCGCCGCGAAGGCCGGTGCGGTCGCCGCGGACGCGGTCGGCACGGCTGAGGCGGCGCGGCTCACGAACATGACCGGCATGATGCGCATGATCGGCTACTTCCGTGAGCAGCTCGCCGATCGACGCGCTCACCCGCGCGAGGATGACCTGGTCAGCATCCTGCTCGAGTCCGAGATCGACGGCGAGGGGCTGACCGAGAAGGAGATCCTCGAGTTCTGTTTCCTGCTCGTCGTGGCCGGCAACGAGACCACGCGCAATGCCATCTCGTCGGGCCTGATCGCGCTCTGCGAGCACCCCGAGGAGCGCGCGCGGCTGCAGGCGGACATGTCGCTGATCGACTCCGCGGTCGAGGAGATCCTGCGCTGGACGTCGCCGGTCGTGCACATGGCACGGGAGGCGACCGCGGACGTCGTGATTCGCGGTCAGCAGATCCGCGCCGGCGAGAAGGTGATCATGTGGTATCCGTCGGTGAACCGGGACGAAGAGCTGTTCGCCGATCCGTACCGCTTCGACATCACGCGCTCGCCGAACGAGCACCTCGCGTTCGGCATCGGTGAACACTTCTGCCTGGGCGCCGGCTTCGCGCGCAAGGAGATCCGGGTGATGTTCGAGGAGCTGTTCAAGTGCTACCCGGACATCCAGGTGGCCGGTGCGCCGGAGCGTCTGCGCTCGAACTTCATCGGCGGCATCAAGCACCTGCCCGTCACGTACGGCAGCGCATAGCGAAGGCTGCGGCGCACTCGGCCCGGCATGACCACACGAGCGCACGCCCGGGCACCACGGGCGCGCGCTGCTCATGCTCTGCCATGATGGGGCGCGTGGAACAGGTCAATCCCGGTATCGCCAAGGGTTACGCGCTCGACTTCGCGTCGCCGCTGCGCTTCGTCGCCGAGCAACTCCACGCGGGGCCGCGCACGCTCGACGAGCTCGCGGAACGTTACGAGCATGAGCGTGACGACCTCGCGCGCGTGTGGGACCACGAGCTGCGCGAGCGCGGTCAGCGGCGAAGCGCGCGCGAGCAGGTGCAGGCGCAGCGCGAGACGGACGCGAAGCGCTGGCTGATCGAGGCGGCGATTGCCGCGCTCGGGACGCAGCTGCGGCAGGATGGCGACCGCTTCGCGCTGGCCGTCCCGATCGAGGCGATCCGTTTCCGTGGAATCCCCGTCGTCATGCCGGCGACACCAACGGAAGGTCGGACCGCGTCACAGCGGTCGAAGCGCGCACGGACGGGACGTGGGGGCGCGCCCGCCGCCGAA